>NZ_JACHMN010000002.1:1607142-1928571 GCF_014204945.1 Allocatelliglobosispora scoriae | reverse complement strand
GTGCTCTCCGCTCCCGACGCCGTCATGCGCAGCGCGCCGGTCGTCGGCGGTGGCCGGATGGCGATCGTCATGTCACCCAGCCAGAACGCGGGCGTGGTCTTCCTCAACGACCTCACCGCACCGGGCGCCGACCACACCTATCAGCTGTGGCTGGTCGACGGCACGACTCCGGTCTCGGCCGGTGTGCTCGCCGACGGGCACTCCGGGGGTACGCGTCTGATCAGCGGTGTCGTGGGCAAGGACGTCCTCGCCCTGACCCAGGAACCGGCGGGCGGATCGAAGGCTCCCAGCGCGCCCGCGATCAGCGATATCCCGATGACCTAGGAAATATCTGGAATAGACCCATCCTCTGGCACGCATGCTTCGAATACCGGACAAGAGCACATCAGCTACTTGAAGGGAACTCGCCATGCGTGCCAGGAGATTCACCCAGATAGCCGCTTCCGGAGCACTCCTGCTGGCCATCGCGGCCTGCGGAAGCACCGAGATGACCACCTCGACCGGCGCCAGCGCGAGTGCCAGCGCCGCCGCGAGCGATGAGTTCGGTGCCGGTTGCGCCGCAGTACCCACGGACCCGGCGAACAAGGGCAGCTTCGAGGCCATGGCCAAGGTGCCGGTCGCGACAGCAGCCTCGGGCAACCCGCTCCTGTCGACCCTGGTCACGGCCGTCACCAAGGCCAACCTGGGCGACTCGCTCAACAGCGCGAAGGACATCACCGTCTTCGCGCCCACCAACGACGCGTTCGCCAAGATCCCGGCTGCCGACCTGCAGGCCGTGCTCGCCGACAACGCGACGCTGACCAAGATCCTCACCTACCACGTCGTGCCGGGCCGGCTCTCGCCCGACCAGCTCGCGGGCACCCACAAGACGCTCGAGGGCAAGGACCTGACGGTGACCGGCAGCGGCACCGACTTCAAGGTCAACGGAAACGCCGCCGTGGTCTGCGGCAACGTGCAGACCGGCAACGCCACGGTCTACATCATCGACTCCGTTCTGATGCCCTGACCTTCGCCATGAAACCACTGGTCAGGCCGGCATTCTGTGGCCTTCTCTCCGCCGCCGCGGGTCTCGCGGCGGCGGAGCTGGTGGCCTCGCTCACCCGCCCCGAAGCCTCCCCGCTCGTCACCATCGGCGGCTCCGTCATCGACGCCACCCCGACTCCGGTCAAGGAGTGGGCGGTCCGCAACTTCGGCACCAATGACAAGCCGCTCCTGCTCACCGGGATCGTCGTCGGGCTGGTGGCCTTCGCCGCGTTCGTCGGCATCCTGGCCAGCCGGAAACGGACGGCGGGGCTGGCGGCGGTGGGCCTCTTCGGGGTCCTGGGCGTCATCGCCGCGCTGAGCCGTCCCGCCCATCGGTCCATCGACGTGCTGGCACCGATCGTGGGCGGGGTGGTGGCCGTCGGCGTACTCGCCATCCTGACCAGGCCCATCGGCGAAGCCGGCGGGCGCCGACGCTTCCTGACCACCGCGGCGATCATCGCGGGGGGTGTCGCCGTGGCCGGAGCGGGCGCGGCCGTGCTGCGGCAGGTGACCGGGCGGGACGCGCAGCGTGCTCGCGACGCGATCAAGCTCCCGGCCCCCGCCGACGCCGCCAAGCCACAGCCCAACGGCTCCACCAGCTTCTTCACGCCCAACGGCGAGTTCTACCGGGTCGACACGTCGCTCACGGTGCCGACGATCGACGTGGAATCGTGGCAGGTGCGCATCCACGGCATGGTCGACCGGCCGATGACGCTCACCTTCGCCGACCTGCTCAAACGACCGCTCACCGAGCGCGACATCACGCTCAACTGCGTCTCCAACGAGGTCGGCGGACCCTACATCGGCAACGCGAAATGGCTCGGCGTGCCGCTCGCCGGCCTGCTGCGCGAGGCCGGCATCCAGTCCGGCGCCGACCAGATCATCTCCCGCGCGACCGAGGGCATGACGATCGGTACGCCGGTGAGCACCGTCCTGGACGGCCGGGACGCCATGCTCGCGATCGGCATGAACGGCGAACCGCTGCCCCTCGAACACGGCTTCCCGATGCGGATGCTCACCCCCGGCCTCTACGGGTACGTCGGCGCCTGCAAATGGA
Organism: Allocatelliglobosispora scoriae; assembly: GCF_014204945.1. Lineage (NCBI taxonomy): Bacteria > Bacillati > Actinomycetota > Actinomycetes > Micromonosporales > Micromonosporaceae > Allocatelliglobosispora > Allocatelliglobosispora scoriae. The sequence goes on along the minus strand of NZ_JACHMN010000002.1, from coordinate 1,926,491 downwards.
TCGTCGACATCGAGCTCGGCACCTTCGCCGACTTCGACCCCTACTGGGTGAAGCGGGGCTGGGCCGCGAAGGCACCCGTCAAGACCGCCTCCCGCATCGATCGCCCGCTGCCTTTCGCCCAGATCAAGGCCGGTGAGGTCACCGTCGCCGGCGTCGCGTGGGCGCAGACCCGGGGCATCACCTCGGTCCAGCTGCAGATCGACGGCGGGCAGTGGGTCGAGGCGGAGCTCATCCCCGTCGCCACCGCCGACACCTGGGTCCAGTGGCGTTACGCCTGGAAGGCCCCGGCGGGCGGCCACTCGATCAAGGTGCGCGCCATCGACAAGACCGGCGACGTGCAGACCGAGGCCCGCGCGACCCCGTTCCCCGACGGCGCCACCGGCCTGCACACCGTCGCGGTCACGGTCACGTAGCCGCCGGCAGGTGCGGCGATCGGGCGAGCGGTCATATGGGTTCAGCGCGGTTCGTCGAGCAGCTTGGCGCGCAGCGATTCGATCGACTGGGGCTTGAGGCCTGCGTTCACCAGGTAGTTCGTGATCGTGCCGTGCTCCGCCCGCAGGTGCGACAGCGTATTGAGCATCGCTTCGCCGGGCGTACTCACGTAGTAGGGCACCGGCGGCGCCTCCGCGAACCCGGGCACATTGACCGATGCCCACCGCGAGTAGGCGTCCTCGGACCGCTCCGTCAGCGCGTAATCGGCCGCGATCTCCTCGTCGGGCACCCCGAGCAGCTCCAACGTCAACGCGATCACCGTTCCGGTCCGGTCCTTCCCGGCCACACAGTGCACCACGACCGGCCCGCTCTCCGGATCTGCGATCACCTCGACGATCTGCGCCAGGTCGCGGGCACCGTGCGTGGTCAGCTCCCGATAACGATCGCTGAGAAAGGCCACCACCCCGAGCTCCTCGCGGTAGTCGGCCCTGTTCCAGTAGGGGTGGTCGATGTGGTGGTGGATGTAGGTCGGCGCGGCCCACTCCGGTGCCCGTCCGCTCAGCACCTCCTCATGCCTGCGTAGATCGATGACCGTGCGTACGCCCAGCGCGTTGTACGCCTCCCGATCGGCGTCCGCGAGTCTCGACAGCGTGTCGGCGCGGAACAGCCGGCGGTGCTTCACCGTCTGTCCGGCGGCGGTCGTGAGCCCGCCGACGTCGCGGAAGTTGAAGACCGCGGCGAAGCGGATGGAACGGTCGCGGGGTTCGGTGGTCACGTTTTCCAGGGTAACCAGGAGGTGGCGATCGGGGACCGCGGGCAGGACCCGGTCCCGCAGGGCGGTCATGCCCCCCGCAAGATCGTCGCAACTCTTGAAGAGTTGGTGTTATCGGGACCAACTCTTCAAGAGTTGCGACGATCTTGCGGCGCGCTCGTGGTGGTGCGGCGGTTTGTGGCATCTCGCGGTCGGGAGGGGGTTTAAGGGCGCGCCGACGAGGAGGTGGTGGTTGTTTGAGCTGGTCCGCGCGGTGCGGGTGTGCGCCGCCCCCTTCCCTGCGGGCCTCGCAGATCACACATGCCGCCGCGGAGCTCGCCAACGACGCTTCCTTTGCGGTGATCGCGTCAAGTTCGGGGATTTAGACGTGATCACGATCCAAGATCACGTCTAAATCCCCGAACTTGACGCGATCACCAGCTGCGCGAACCCCGCTCCCGCGCGCCGTGCGTGGAGATCACACCAAGTTGGGGGAAAACGGTGTGATCAAGGCCCATGATCACGCCATCTTCAGGGAAAACGGTGTGATCACCGCGGCGCTCAGGACCGTGCTGACCTAACAGGTGGTTGCCCCTCACCGTGACCACGACGGGGGTTGGGGGTGCCCCATGCCGGGATCACCTACCCCCAAGGTCGACCCCAATGCGGCCTCACCGTCCACAGTGACCGCAACCGCATGAACCACAGCAGCCACCCGAAACACTTCGTGCGCCACCTCCACCGCAATCCCAGCGGCCACCACCGCCGCGGAGTGCGAGGACAAACACACCCCGCACCCATGAACGGCGCTGACCCCCAGGCACCACAGCTTGAAATCCACCCTGTCCACCCCGGGCCGCCCCACCGCGGTCATCCGCAGTCGCGCAGGCAACGACAGATACGCCTCGTCCCCGATCAGATCCTTGGCCCGATAGAACACATTGCTCATCGCCATGATCGAGGCCGCTGCCTTGGCCGCCTGCAATGCCTCGGCACCGAGGTGCAGGACCGCGTCGGCGCCGACCTCGCGGATCACCACAGCGCTCCGAGCGGCGATGGCGCTGGCCAGCAGAGTCCCCCAGAGCTGCTGCTCGGTGAGGAGGGAGTCGTCGATGACCGAACCAAGATTGAGCCGAATGTCCTTCGCGTAGTCCGGCAGGGCTGCCATGAGTGCGTCGATGCCCATCAGGACCTCCACAATGTGGGACGATGCTTCCATCCACCGGACGGGATGTGTAAGGCTACTCGACGTGACTTTCCTCGTACTGATTATTACGAGTGAGCGCGCCGGACGCAGTTAGGCCATCAGAGCCCTCGCCGACGCGCAGACCTCCCGCGACCCGCGGGGGGTCTTCTTGTTTTCCGCCGCCCTCCACACTGCCCAGGAAAGAGTCTGAAATGCAGATCTTTGACACCACGCTGCGGGACGGGGCCCAGAGCGAGGGGATCAGCTACTCGGTCGCCGACAAGCTCGCGGTCGCGCGGCTGCTCGACGAGTTCGGTGTGGGTTTCATCGAGGGCGGCTGGCCCGGTGCGATGCCCAAGGACACCGAGTTCTTCCGCAGAGCCCGGGAGGAGCTGGAGCTGAAACACGCCAAGCTCGTCGCTTTCGGCTCCACCCGCAAGGCCGGCGTACACGTCGAAGAGGATCCGCTGGTCCGCGCGATGCTCGACACGCTTACCCCCGTGGTCTGCTTTTTTGCCAAGTCGGACATCCGGCATGTCGAGCGCGCGCTGCGCACCACGCCCGAGGAGAACCTCGCGATGGTGCACGACACGGTGAGCTTCTTCGTCGCCAACGGCCGCCGCGTCTTCCTCGACTGCGAGCACTTCTTCGACGGCTTCCGCTACGACCCGGACTACGCCACCGAGGTGGCCCGGGCGGCGTTCGGCGCGGGTGCGGAACGGGTGGTGCTCTGCGACACCAACGGCGGCATGCTGCCGTCCTGGATCTCCGCCGCGATCGGCGACCTCACCGCCCGGCTCGGCGTCTCGCCCTCGCTGCTCGGCATCCACTGCCAGAACGACACCGGCTGCGCGGTGGCCAATACCATCGCGGCCGTCGAGGCCGGGGTCGAGCACGTTCAAGGCACAGCCAATGGGTACGGCGAGCGTCCGGGCAACGCGGACATCTTCGCTGTCGTGGCCAACATCCAACTCAAGCTCGGGCGGACCGTCCTACCGGACGGGTGCCTGGAACAGATGGTGCGCGTCTCGCATGCCATCGCCGAGATCGCCAATATCGCCCCCGACACCCACCAGGCCTATGTCGGGGCGGCTGCCTTCGCTCACAAGGCGGGCATCCACGCGAGTGCGATCAAAGTCGACCCGGTCCTCTACAACCACGTGGACCCGATCGTGGTCGGCAACGACATGAAGATCCTGGTCACCGAGATGGCCGGCCGGGCCAGCATCGAGCTCAAGAGCCGTGAGCTCGGACTGGACCTGGCCGGACGTCCGGAGGTCGCGGCATCCGTGACCGACCAGGTGAAGCAGCGCGAGGCGGAGGGGTGGTCCTACGAGGCCGCCGACGCCAGCTTCGAGCTGCTGGTCCGCGGTGCTCTCGGTGAGATCACCAGCCCGTTCACGCTGGAGTCCTACCGGGTGATCGTGGAGCATCGCGAGGACGGGGCCGTGGTCAGCGAGGGGACCGTGAAGGTTCGCGTACGCGGGGAGCGGATCATCGCCACCGCCGAGGGCAACGGCCCCGTCAATGCCCTGGACGAGGCACTGCGCACGGCATTGAGCAAGCACTTCCCGCAGCTGGCGAGCCTGGAACTGACCGATTACAAGGTCCGCATCCTGGAGGGCTCCCACGGCACCGGTGCCATCACCAGGGTCCTGCTGGAGACGACGGACGACCTGACGACCTGGGTGACGGTGGGCGTACACGAAAACGTGGTCGAGGCGAGCTGGCACGCGCTGGTGGACGCCCTGACCTACGGCCTGTCCCGCACCAAGACCTGACCGATATTCGCGTTGATCAAGGGAAGACTCACCATCGGGGGTGTCCGATTCGCGGCGAGTCTTCCCTTGATCAACGCGAATTTCAGCGGGTGGCCTTGCGGAGGCGGGAGCGGACGAGCTTCTTCGCCATGGGGCTCAGCTCGTCGACCACCTCCATGAGGATGCCCAGCTGGTCCAGGGCGTCCAGGGCCTGGGCCGCGCCTGCGGGGTCCACGCCCTCGTAGAGCTCCAGGCCCAGGAACGCCGCGGAGATCGCCCTGGACAGACCGCCGATGTCGGCGAGGTCGGCGAAGGGGGAGCCGGTGAGGACCCGGGTGAGGACCGCCTCGATCGAGGCCGACCACATCTTCAGCGACTGCGCGCAGGCCGCGGCGAGCACCGGGTTGGTCCGGGCACCCGCGAGGAGCTGTGCCAGCAGGGTGACGTTGCCGAGCTCCTGCTCCTCGTCGTGCAGCTGCCGGCCGACGGCGAGCAGCCCGCGCAGGCTCGTCACCCCGGCGAAGCGCTCCGCGTAGGTCTCCACCCGCTCGGCGGTCGCCCGCTGGCACGCCGCGGTGAGCAGTTCGTCGACGGTGCCGAAGTGATAGAAGACGAGAGCCTGGTTGACCCCGGCCGAGGTGGCGATAGCCCGCGCCGAGGCGCCCGCGATCCCGTGTTCCTTGATCGCCGCGATCGCGCCGTCCATCAGCTTCGTCTTGGTATCCGACATGCGATCTCCGTCTCCGGTCCGACGTAACGGGGGCCGTAGCCGAGTGCGTCGGCGCAGGTCTGCAGCAGCCAGCCGACACCGGGGAGCCGCATCAGCGCCCCGAGCGCCGCCCAGCCCGGTCCGGCGTGGCTGAACGCGCGGGCCACGGCGGCGATCCCGTCGGCCCGGATGCCGCTGTCGGACTCGTACCGCAACCGCCACAGCCCGCCCGGGTACTCCTGGGCATCGATGAATTGCAGGCCGGTGGGGCGGCGGCGCTCGACGAACGCCCGGGCACGCTGGCACGGTCCGCAGCCGGCGGCGAAGTAGATGCGTGCAGGTGCGGGCATCTCGGTGACCTCCTTGAGCAGTCGCTCAAGTTTTACAGTACCGGGGGAGAGCCATCAACACCAACTCTTCAGGAGTTGCGGGGATCATGGGTGGCGGGGGCGACCGTGAGGGTGCCCGCGGTGGCGTCGAGGGTCGCCTGGACGCCGTGCCCGATCGCGATGTTGTCGACGCCGTGGCCGATCGGCAGACCACCCAGCACCGGTACGCCCAACCCGCCCAGACGTTCGCCGATCACCTCCGCCGCGGTGACCGGCCAGCCGTCGGCGCAGTCGGTGAACTGGCCCACCGCGACACCGGCGACCCGGTCGAGCAGGCCGCTGCGGAGCAGGTGCGTCAGCATCCGGTCCACCTTGTAGGGAGCCTCGAAGACGTCCTCGATCAGCAGGATCGCGCCGTCCAGCTCCGGTGAGTGCCGGGTGCCGATCGTCGCGTCGATCAGGCAGAGGTTGCCGCCGATCAGGGTGCCGGTGGCGACGCCGCCGACCCGTACCGACGCGGTGGACTCGGCCGGATCGGCCCGCACCTCGACGGGCTCGGCCGACATGAGGCTGTGCCGGGCACCGAGCGTCGTGGGCGAGTCGGCGCCCTTGTCGAACTGCGCCACGACCGGGCCGAGCACGGTGGCGAGGCCGGTCTCCGCCCACAGCGCCAGGTGCAGGGCGGTGATGTCGGAGAAGCCCATGACGAGCTTCGGGTCGCGGCGAACGGCGTCGAAGTCGACGCGGTCGACGATGCGCTGCATGCCGTAACCGCCCCGGACGGCGAGCACGCCGCGGATCTCCGGGTCGGCGAGCGCGGCGTTGAGGTCCCCGAGCCGCTGCTCATCGGTGCCGGCGAGGTAGGTGTCGTGCTTCAGGCGTACGTGTGGGGCGACCCTGACCTCCAGACCCCATGAGGCGAGGACGCCGACGGCGATGTCGAGCCGGTCGTGCGGCACGGGACCAGCGGGGCAGACGAGGGCAACGGCGTCGCCGGCCTGGAGCGGAGCGGGGTGGAGGGTCACGGTCGCCCATCTTCACACGATGGGCACAGGAACGCCACCAGCCCGCAGCCCTGGTTTGCTGGGATGACGGCATGTGGAGACGAGCGCTCGTGTGGGCGGCGGTGGTCCCGGGTGCGGTATGGGCGGTGTTTCGACTCATCGGTTGGGATGACCGGTACCCGACAACTCAATTGATGGCTTTCACTCCCTATGTTGCGCTGGGTGCGTTGGTGCTCGTACCCGTCGTCGCCTGGACGCGGCGGTGGGGCGCGACGGCCGTCGCTGCCGTGACCGCCGTCGCGCTGGTGGCCTGTGTGCTGCCGCGAGCGTTCACCGACAGCGACCCGCAGGCCGGGGCCACGGGGCTCGACCTGCGGGTCGCCACCAGCAACGTCTACGCCGGGAGGGCCGATCCGGCCGAGATCATCCGGCTGGCCCGGGTGCACCGGGTGGATCTGCTCGCCGTGCAGGAGATGACCGACGATTGGCTGGCGAGGGCGGATGCGGCGGGGATCGGCGACGTCTTCGCCTATCGCTATGTGGCGATCGACGCGGGGCAGGACGGCTCGGCCCTCTTCTCCCGCTACGAGCTGCGTGACGGAGCCACCAGGCGGGTCGGCGACTCCTGGTTCCGGCAGGCCCACGCCGACCTGGTCCTGCCCGGCGGCGTGACGGTCGCGGTGGAGTCGGTGCACGCCGCCTCGCCCTACAGCGCCGAGATGGTCGGCTACTGGCGGGCCAGCTATCGGGACGAGCCGCCCGCCACGCCGGACGGCCGGCTCCGGGTGCTGCTCGGCGACTTCAACGCCACCCTCGACCACGCACCGGTACGCCGACTCGTCGACACCGGTTACCGCGACGCCGCCGAGGTGACCGGTGACGGGTTCGTCGGCACGTGGGGGCCCTATGACGGGGACCTCCTCCCGCCCGTGACCATCGATCACGTGCTCGCCGACCGGCGGATCGGCGTCCGCGACTGCCACGTCTTCGGACTGCCGGGAGGTGACCACCGGATGCTCCTCGCGGAGCTCGTCCTACCCTAGGAGGCGTGGCGACCGCACTCGTGATCGAGAACGACCCGACCGATGACATCCGGCGGCTGGGGGAGTGGCTCACCGACGCAGGGCTGGAGCTCTCCGTCATCCGCGCCCACGCGGGCGAGGAGCTCCCCGCCGACCTGGAGTCCTTCAACTCGCTGATCGTGCTCGGCGGCGACCAGAACGCCTACCCCGACGACGCGGGGCAGCCCGGTGCGCCGTGGTTTCCGCAGATGGAGGGGCTGCTGCGCAAGGCGGTCCGGCACCGCGTGCCGACCCTGGCGCTCTGCCTCGGCGGGCAGCTCCTGGCCCAGGCGCACGGCGGCCTGGTCGAGCGCGCGCCGTCCGGGCCGGAGATCGGTCCGGGGCTGGTGGCCCGGCGCGACCAGGCCGAGAACGATCCGCTCTTCGCCGCGGTGCCGTTCGCACCCGACGTACTCCAGTGGCACTTCGACGAGATCACCGAGCTGCCGCTGATGGCGAAGCTGCTCGCCGCCTCGCCCCGCTTCCCGCACCAGGCCTTCCGCCTCGGCGATCGGGCATGGGGCACCCAGTTCCACATCGAGTGCGACACCGCCATGTTCGCCGGGTGGGTCGAGAACAACGCCGACTGGCTGCGCGAGCAGGGCCGCGACCCGGAGCAGCTGGTCGAGTCGGTCGACGCGGTCATGGACGACCTGTTCGAGGTGTGGCAGCCCTTCGCCCGGCGCTTCGCCGACCTCGCCCTGGGCCGGAACGTGTCGACGCAGCGGCCCAGCGCCCTGCCGCTGCTCGGCAACGGCAACGGGCACGGCCACTAGATGATCTCCCGGCGTGAGGCCTTCGCCCTGGGCGCGGCGGATCCGGAGCTCGCGGCTCGGCAGATGGACCGGCTGGTCGAGTCCGCCCTGCGTGCCGGTGTAGAGCTGGACCTCAGCGAGAATCCGCTGCTCAGGCAGCGGCTCGTCGCGGTGCTCGGCGCCAGCTCCACCCTCGGGGACCACCTCGTCGCCAACCCGGCCGAGATCACCGCTCTCGTCGGTTCGCCCGTCACCGAGCTGCCCACGACGAGCGTCGCGCACCTGCGGCTCGCCTACCTCCACGAGATCCTGCGCATCGCCGCCGACGACCTCGCCGGGGGCGTCGACGTCGAGCGGACGATGACCGCGCTCACCAGACTCGCCGACGCCACGCTGCGGGCCGGTTTCGAGATCGCCGCGGCCCGGGTCGGCCGGCGGCCGAAGCTCGCCGTCATCGCGATGGGCAAGTGCGGTGGTGGCGAGCTCAACTACGTCTCCGATGTGGATGTCATCTTCGTCGCGGAGGAGGACGCCGACCTCGGTGCCGCCACCACCGTCGCCGCCGGGATGATGGAGATCTGCGGGCAGGTCGCCTGGCCGGTCGACGCCAACCTGCGCCCCGAGGGCAGCCAGGGACCGCTCGTGCGGACCATGGCGAGCCACCGGGCCTATTACCACCGCTGGGCCAAGACGTGGGAATTCCAGGCGCTGCTCAAGGCCCGGCCCGCCGCCGGTGACATCGAGCTCGGCGAGCGCTGGCTCGCCGACCTCGAACCACTGATCTGGACCGCCGCCGAACGCCCCGAGGCGGTCGACGAGATCCGGCACATGCGCCGCCGGATCATCGCCCAGGTCGCGGCCGGGGAGCGTGATCGGGAGATCAAGCGGGGTCCGGGCGGGCTGCGCGACATCGAGTTCGCGGTGCAGCTGCTCCAGCTCGTGCACGGGCGGGGCGACACCACGCTGCGGCACACCGGCACGCTGCCCGCACTGCACGCGCTCGTCACCGGCGGGTATATCGGGCGCCGGGACGGGGAGGCGCTCGCCCTGGGCTACCGGTTCCTGCGGCAGGTGGAGCACCGGCTGCAGGTGCAGCGGTTGCGGCGTACCCACACCGTCCCGACCGAGCCCACGGCGCTGCGGTGGCTCGCGCACGGCCTGGGCTACCGGGCGGGTGGGACGCGCGACGCCGTCGAGGCCTTCCGTGCCGACTGGGTCGCGCATGCCGCGGAGGTACGCCGACTCCACGCCAAGCTCTTCTACCGCCCCCTCCTCGACGCGGTGGCGAAGGTGCCCTCGGGCGACCTCACGCTGAGCGCCGACGCGGCGAAGGACCGGCTCACCACCCTCGGTTACGCCGACCCCGTCGGGGCACTGCGCCACATCGAGGCGCTGACCGGCGGCGTCTCGCGGACGGCGTCGATCCAGCGCACCCTGCTGCCGGTGATGCTGGACGAGTGGGCCGACGACCCCGACCCGGACGCGGGACTGCTCGCCTATCGCCGGGTCTCGGAGAAGCTCGGCACCACCCCCTGGTACCTGCGACTCCTTCGCGACGAGGGCCCGGTCGCGCTGCGCCTGGCCCGGCTGCTCGGCACCTCCCGTTACGTCACCGACCTGCTCGAACGCGACCCCGAGGCGCTGCGCCTGCTGGCGCAGGACGCCGAGCTGCTGCCCCGGCCGCGCCAGGCGCTCATCGACGCGATGGTCCACGCTGCTGCCCGGCACACCCAGCCGGAGCAGGCGATCCGTGCGGTTCGAGGGCTGCGGCGGCGGGAGCTCTTCCGCATCGCCTGCGCCGACCTGCTCTCCGCGGCGGGTGAGATCGCGCTCGACCCGAAGGTGACGCTGGACGGCGTCGGCCAGGCGCTCAGCGACGTCACCGACGCCACCCTCACCGCCGGTCTCGCGGTCGCCCGGCTCGCCGCCGACGCCCCCGAGGACCTGCGCTTCACCATCATCGGGATGGGCCGGCTCGGCGGCTACGAGGTGAGCTACCCCTCCGACGCCGACGTGATGTTCGTCTACGACCCGCCGCCGGGGATGCCCGAGGACACCGCGCAGGGGCACGCGCTGGCGATCGCCGAGCACCTGCGGCGGCTGCTCTCGCTGCCCTCGTCCGACCCGCCCCTCGGCATCGACGCCGACCTGCGGCCGGAGGGCAGGCAGGGGCCGCTGGTCCGCAGCATCTCCTCGCACCGGCGCTACTACGCCACCTGGTCGCACACCTGGGAGGCACAGGCGCTGCTGCGTGCCCGCCCGGTGGCCGGGTCGGTCTCGCTCGGCGAGGAATTCCTGGAGCTCGTGGCCGAGCTGCGCTACCCGCCGAAGGGGCTGACCAGGGAGCAGATCATCGAGATCCGCCGGATCAAGGCCCGGGTGGAGACCGAGCGGCTGCCCCGGGGCGCGGACCCGCTCACCCACACCAAGCTCGGCCGGGGCGGCATCGCCGACGTCGAGTGGACCGTGCAGCTGCTCCAGCTCCGCCACGGCCACCGGGTGCCCGGACTGCGGACCACCAGGACCCTCACGGCGCTCGCCGCCGCGCAGGACGCCGGGCTCGTCTCCCCGATGGACGCCGCGGTGCTCGCCGCCGCCTGGCAGCTCGCCGGCCGGGTCCGCAACGCATTGACACTCATCCGCGGCCGAGCGGGTGATCAACTGCCCCGGCACGGGCCGGAACTCGCCGGGATAGCCAGGGTGCTCGCCGCGGGTGACCCGGGCGAATTCCTCGACGACTACCTGCGCGGCACGCGCCGAGCGAGAGCCGTCGTGGAGCGGATCTTCATGGGCTAAGGTGTCCCGATGGCGCTCTATGTGGTCGGTGATGTCCACGGACATCTCGTCCAGTTGACCGACGCGCTGCAGGAGGCCGGGCTCATCGGCGACTCCGGCGGCTGGGTCGGCGGCACGGACAAGCTGTGGTTTCTCGGCGACCTGACCGACCGCGGCCCCGACGGCATCGGCGTGATCGACCTGATCCGCGGCCTGCAGCCCCAGGCGGCCGCCGCGGGTGGCGAGGTCGGCTGCGTCATCGGCAACCACGACCTGCTGCTCTACGGCGCCAAGCTGGTGCCGAACGCGCCCGTCAGCGAGGTCCGCAGCGTCGTGCAGGTGTGGGCGCTCAACGGCGGCCAGGACTCCGACCTGGTCGGGCTCACCCCCGACCGGCAGGACTGGATCGCCGCCCTGCCCGCCGTCGCGCTCATCGACGACCACCTGCTCATCCACGCCGACACCACGGGCTACCTGGAGTTCGGCGACAGCATCGCCGAGATCAACGCCTACGTCCGGGGATTCGTCGCACACCCCGATCCGGCGACCTTCGGCATCCAGACCCGGGTGCTCTTCCGGCGCTTCGAGTTCCTCGACGCCAAGCGCGGCATCACCAACGTCAAGGCCATGCTGGCGGCGCTGGGCGGCTCGCGGATCGTGCACGGGCACTCGACCATCCCGGAGACCTTCGGCGTCGCACCGAACGATGTGGACGGGCCGGTGGTCTACGCGGGCGGGCTCGCCGTCGCCGCGGACACGGGCATCGCGCTCGGCTCCGCCTGCGTTCCCGTCAAACTAACGTAGGCCGGTCTGCAACCAACCGTCCTTCCAGGACGTATCTCCTGAGTTGGGGGTCACCGGAGGTGGTTGGTGGAGGACGTCGAGGGATTCGACGAGTTTTATCGACGAAGCAGGCAGCGGTTGCTGGGCTTCGTCTACCTGCATACCGGTGACGTCACCGAGGCGCAGGATTCGGTGCAGGAGGCGTACGCGCGGGCCTGGCAGCGGTGGTCGACGGTGCGCGAGCACGCCGACCCCGAGGCCTGGGTGAGGGTGGTGGCCACGCGAATCGCCATCAGCAAGTGGCGGAGCCTGCGGACGCGGGCGAAGGCATACATCCGCCACGGAGTCGTGGAGTCGTCGCCGGCACCCAGCTCCGCGACGCTGGAGGTCGTCACCGCACTGCGGAAGCTGCCGGAGGCGCAGCGGACCGCGATCACGCTCTTCTACCTGCTCGACCTCTCGGTCGAGGAGGTCGCCCGCGCCACCGGCGCGCCCACCGGCACGGTCAAGGCACGGCTCGCGAGGGGGCGGGAGAAACTCGCCGGCCTCCTGCGGACCGATGCGAGGGAGGTTGCTGATGCCTGAGCTCAGGCAGGAATATGTGCAGTTCATGGAGTCGGACAAAGCGGATGTGAGCTGGGCCGACGCGGTCGACGTGCGCGCTCGGGGCGACCGGCGGCGGCGCAACGTCGCCATCGCCACACCGGCCGCGGCGGTGTTGGCGCTGGCGTTCGCCGGGGGCATCGTGATCGCCGTCAACCGGGACGATCACCAGCAGGCCGGTACGCGGCAGCTCGCCCACTCCACGCCGACGCCGTCACCGAGCCCGTCGCCGAAACCGTCGCCCTCGCGGACGCCGGCGCACGTCGTCACCTCGGCCGACGTGGCGTGGATCCCCACGGAGGCGCTGCCGCCCACCGCCGAGATGGGCCGGGACCTCGTCGTCTTCGACGTCAAGGAGGCCCAGCCGCAGCCCGACACGCAGGACTGGATCTTCGCGGCGGAGGGGTGCACGGCGTACACGGCGCTCAACGTGCGGCCGGCGAGCTACCTGTTCAAGCTGTCGCAGAAGGTGCGGCGGGCCGGGCCCGGCGTGGCCGGCACGGGTGCGCTGGAGATCCGGCGCTACGCGTCCGCCGACGCCACCCAGGTGCTCGGCGGCGTGCGGCAGGTCGTCGAGGCCTGCCCGACCTATGAGACCCGGGATCCGGTGCTGAGCACGCCGGAGCGCGTGATGGTGAGCCGCCGCAGCTATGTGGTGCTCTCGACCGGGTTCGCCGGTGACGAGTCCCTGCTGATGAAGGGGACGGTGCAGCCGGTGACACCGGCGGGCGAACCGCTCGGCGACGCCGTCGTCAGCGTGCTGGCGGTGATCCGGGTCGACGACCTGGTCACCATCGTCGATCTGGGGCTGAACGATGAGGCCCGGACGATGGAGCTGGCGAAGAAGGCGGCGGTCCGGCTCTGCGCCGCGACGCCCGTCTGCTGACCCGTCGCGGCAGAAGCGGGGCCGTCTCCTCGGAGACGGCCCCGCTTTTTCTGTACACCGTGACTAGGGGGTGAGTGTCAGGGTCTGGCGGGCCACCTTCTCGATGCTCGCGCGATCGAAGCGGAAGGGCAGCAGCTGCCCGGTCCGCCACATCTCGTATTGATCGGTGTAGTTGGCGTGGAACGCGTGCCCCGAGTTGCCGGTGAGCTGGATCCACCGCGAGTCGTCCAGTTTCGCCATGTTGACGATCATCCGCATCGACGGCACCGCGTCCACCTCGTAACCGTCACCCGCGCTCCAGCCGGTCGCGTTGACGATCGCGTCGCCGCCGCTCACGCCGGTCGTCTCGTGGTTGAAGAGCCACTCGATCGGCCCGATGCCGCTCTCGCCGAAGGTCTGGTTGCGTGCGGTGAGCGTGTGCATCTCGCCCCACTTCCAGGCCAGCGGGTCGGTGCCCTGTGCCTCCGCGAGCTCGGTGAACGCCGCGTCCTGTGCCTTGGCGAGGATGTCGTCGCGCTTCTCCGTCGCCGAGGTGGTCCGGTCGTTCCACCAGGGCGATTCCGGCTTGTCGAGCAGACTGCGGACGACCTCGAACCAGCGGTCACCGCCGTCCGGGACGTAGTCGGTGCCGAGCTCGTCGAAGGTCAGGATCAGCAGGTGCTTCCAGACCGCGTTGTAGTAGGCCGCCGCGGCCGAGGACTCCGGCTGCTGGAAATCCCACTCCTTCAGCAGCGCCGCCGCCTCCCGCGCCGAGGTGGGTGCGGTCCGCTCCAGGTGGGGTACGAGGGTGGGCGCGAACCCGTTGCGGTTGTCGAACTGCATCCGCTGGATCTCGTCGAGCCCGATCTTGCCCGCCGATCCGGCCTGCTTGATCATGTCGTTGATCCGCTGGCTGCGGTAGCCGTAGCTCCAGTCGTCGGTGAGGTGGTGCGAGTACTGCGGGCCGATGACCGCCTGGTTGGCGGTGGCGATGAAGCCGCTGGCCGGGTTGAGCACGCTGGGCAGCTCCGCGAACGGGATGAAGCCCTTCCAGTCGTAGGCCGAGTCCCAGCCCGGCGCCGGCCAGTGCCCGTCGCCCTTGCCCCGGACCGGGATGCGGCCGGGGGACTGGTAACCGAAGTTGCCGTCGACATCGGCGTAGACGATGTTCTGCGCGGGCACCTCGAAGAGCGCCGCGGCGGCCCGGAAATCGGTCCAGTCGGCGGCTCGGTTCAGCGCGAAGAGGGCCTCGACCGTCTTACCCGGGTCCAGGGCGGTCCAGCGCAGCGCCATGGCGTACCCATCGGCCGTGGGTTTCTCGGTTTGGACCTTAGCGACCTGGTCCGACGCGCCGATCTTGCGAAGGGCCTCGCTCGCGTCGGAGAGCAGCGGACCGTGCGCGCTGGTGCGGACCGTGATGACCCGGTCCTTGCCGCCCGCGACCTTGATCCTCTCCTCGCGCTTGGTGAGCGGGACCATCTTGCCGTCGACCTCGACGCTGTCGCCCTCGACCCGCTCCAGGTAGAGGTCGATCACGTCGGGGTCCAGGTTGGTGAAGCCCCACGCGATCTTGGCGTTGTGTCCGATGACGACCCCCGGTACGCCGGAGAAGGTGAAGCCGGCGACATCGAGACCGCACTCGCAGTGCAGGCCCATCTGGTACCAGATGCCCGGCAGCGACGGCGAGAGGTGCGGGTCGTTGGCGAGCAGCGGCTTGCCCGTCGTGGTGAGCCCGCCGCCGATGACCCAGGAGTTGGAGCCGATGCCGGGACCGCCGTCGCCGAGGAGCTGCGGAAGCGCGTCGATGCCCCGGGCGAGCGCGTCGATCAGGGGACCGCTGCCGGTGATCGCCGCCTTCGCCGGACCCGCCGGTGCCGATGTCCCACCCGGCACGAAAGCGCCCTTGACGACATCGCCACCGCCGACGATCGGCACGTTGCGGTCGAACGGATAGGCGGGGTAGAGGTCGTTGACCTGCTCGGTGCTGAGCCCGTGCGCGAGCAGCGCGGCGCGGCGGATCTCCGCCTCCATGTTGCCCCGCAGGTCCCACGCCATCGCCTTGAGCCAGGCGAGCGAGTCGATCGGATCCCACTTCTCCACGGTGTAGCCGCTGTTCTGCAGGCCGAGGATCGTGTACTCCAGGCTCTTGGCACCCGTCGCCTCGGTGCCGCCGTTGGCGTCGAGCCAGGCGTTGACGCCCTCGGCGTAGGAGGTGAGGAAGCCCTTGGCCTCGGCGGAGATGAGGCCCCACTCCTGCTCGGCGACCCGGCGCCAGCCCATGGTCCGCAGGTAGACGTCGGTCTCGGCCTGCGACTCGCCGAAGAGCTCGGCGACGCGGCCCGACGTGACGTGGCGGCGGAAGTCCATCTCCCAGAAGCGGTCCTGGGCGTGCAGGTAGCCCTGGGCGCGGTAGAGGTCGTCGGCGTTGGCCGCGTAGACCTGCGGCACGCCCCACTCGTCCCGCAGGACGGTCACCTTCGACTGCAGGCCCTTGAGTGCGAGGGTTCCACCCTGTTCGGGGAACGCCCGGCGCACGGACCAGACGATCGTGCCGGCGAGGATCAAGGCCAGCACCAGCACGGACGCGAGCGCCCAGAGCGCAATCTTGCGAAGGCGTCGCCAGAAGCGGGGGTTTTTCACGTTGGGCAGTGTACGGCCTGGGTACGGCATGTTACCCGCAGGTCAACGTCGAGTCAGCCGCTTTGGGTCGACGGTGGTGTTGATCGGCTCGCCAATGGTAAGCGACTCGCCGATTCCGGCCCGGGTGGTAACGGCGTAATGGTCGTCGGAGAGTTCGTGCAGGGTCATCGCGAATCCGTCCGACAGGGGTTCCACGATGAGGTACCAATGAATCCCGGCCTGGGCGTAAGAACGGACCTTGATGGTCTGGTCGTTGCTCGCGTTGCTGCGGGAGACGACCTCGGCGACGAGGAGGACGTCGCCGGAGCCGATCACGAGATCATCGTCGTGGTCCCCCACGTAGACCACCACGTCAGGGATGGCGATGCGCCCATGCCGAAGTCGGATGTTGATCGCTTGAGCGACCTCGATGCCCTCTGTCACCGCCTCTTGGATCAAGTTGGCGAGCAGGTTGGACACCTGCTGATGGCGAACGGTGGGTGCTGGGGACACGATGAGGCTCCCGTCGAAGAGCTCGACGCGGTTGAGGGTGTGGCCAAGCGCGAAATACCGTTCCTCGGTCCACACGGCCGTCTCGGACTCCTGCGGGTCCTCTAGATCCATCGCTGTCTCCACCACCGCGGTCATGCTGCTCACCTCCGGATCAGCCTCGTCGCTCAGTCTGGCACATTTCTTCGTGATGGGACATTACTTCCTAGTGGCTACCATGGCAAGTGGCAGTTATGGGCAAACTCAAGCTGGAAGACTCGACAAAAAGCGGGCCCCACCGGAAGGTGGGGCCCGCTTGGTGAAGCTGAGCTGCTAGGACGCGGTTTAGACGTCGAAGTAGAGCTGGAACTCGTGCGGGGTCGGCCGCAGGCTGATCGGGTTGATCTCGTTGGAGCGCTTGTAGTCGATCCAGGTCTCGATCAGGTCCGGCGTGAAGACGCCGCCCGCGAGCAGGTACTCGTGGTCGGTCTCCAGCTTGTCCAGCACCGCGGAGAGGGAGCCCGGCACCTGGGTGACGTTGGCGGCTTCCTCGGGCGCGAGGTCGTAGAGGTCCTTGTCGACCGGAGCCGGGGGCTCGATCTTGTTCTTGACGCCGTCGAGGCCGGCCATCAGCATCGCCGAGAAGGCGAGGTACGGGTTGGACGACGGGTCGGGGCACCGGAACTCGATGCGCTTGGCCTTGGCGTTCGTCCCGGTGACCGGGATGCGGGTGCAGGCCGAGCGGTTGCGCTGCGAGTAGACCAGGTTGACCGGCGCCTCGTAACCCGGCACCAGACGACGGTAGGAGTTCACCGACGGGTTGGTGAAGGCGAGCAGCGACGGGGCGTGGTGCAGCAGGCCGCCGATGTACCAGCGGGCCATGTCCGAGAGGCCGCCGTAGCCGGTCTCGTCGTAGAACAGCGGCTGGCCGCCGAGCCAGAGGCTCTGGTGGGTGTGCATGCCCGAGCCGTTGTCGCCGAAGAGCGGCTTCGGCATGAAGGTCGCGGTCTTGCCGGCCTGCCACGCGGTGTTCTTGATCGTGTACTTGAAGAGCTGCATCTGGTCGCCGGCCTGGAGCAGCGTCCCGAAGCGGTAGTTGATCTCAGCCTGACCGGCGGTGCCGACCTCGTGGTGACCGCGCTCGACGGTGAAGCCGAGGTTGATCAGGTTGGAGGTCATCTGGTCGCGCAGGTCGGCGTAGTGGTCGGTCGGCGCGACCGGGAAGTAGCCGCCCTTGTAACCCGGCTTGTAGCCCAGGTTGGGGCCGCCGTTGTCGGACTCGCGGCCCGTGTTCCAGGCGCCCTCGACGGAGTCGATGTAGTAGTAGCCCCGGTTGGCGGCCGTCTCGTAGCGGATCGAGTCGAAGATGTAGAACTCCGCCTCGGCACCGAAGTAGGCCGTGTCCGCGAAGCCGCTGGCGGCGAGGTAGGACTCGGCCTTCCGGGCCACGTTGCGCGGGTCACGGGAGTAGGACTCACGCGTGAACGGGTCGTGGCAGAAGAAGTTGAGCGCGAGCGTCTTCTGCACCCGGAACGGGTCGATGAACGCGGTCGTCACGTCCGGCAGCAGAAGCATGTCCGACTCGTGGATCTGCTGGAAACCGCGGATCGACGAACCGTCGAAGGCGAGCCCGTCGGTGAAGACGGCCGCGTCGAACGACTCGACCGGCACCGTGAAGAACTGCATCTGGCCCGGCAGGTCGCAGAACCGGACGTCGACAAACCGCACGTTCTCGGTCTGCAGGTACCGCAGGAGCTCATCGGAATTGGCGAACAAAACGTCCTCCTGGCAGTGGCATTAGTCAGGTCGCTCGCGGTCACGGGCGGAAGGCGTTCGTTGACTTGCGCGGTGGCCGTTGGCTGGTCGCGACGGTACGAGGATCGGATTGCCCAGTCGTGTCGCCTTTGTTTCCACCGTGTTACACGGTCCCCCGGGAGCACAAATACCACCTGCCGGTACGCTCACCGGGTGACCGAGACCATGCCGGAAACCGTGACCGAGGCTACCCCGTCCCTCGGCCGTCGCTTCGGCGCGCTCCTGATCGACTGGGTGCTCTGCCTCCTCGTCGCCGGCTTCTACGCCGACCCCCGGGTCGTGGCCTGGCCGCCGGTGGTCATTCTCATCCTCGTGTACGCCGTTTTCCTGGGCTTCTTCGCTCAGACACCCGGCATGCGGGTCATGAAGCTGCGCTGCGTGGACGTCGACGACAACGGCTCGATCGGCGTGCTGCGGGGTGCCCTGCGCGGGTTCCTGCTCGCCCTGGTGATCCCCGCGCTGATCATGGACGGACAGCGTCGGGGTCTGCACGACCGGGCTGCCCGATCGATCGTCGTCCCCGCCTGAGCAAGGCACTGTAGCGGGGTTCTGACCTGCGCGTACGCGTATCGGCTGATCTCTGCGCCGGGCGTGTCGGACGGCCTACCGTGAGGTCAGGCCGTTGGCGAAGACGCTCCGAGGAGGCAGTGATGTCTGACGCGTCGTTGCCGGAATATCCGCCTGTGTCCGGTCCGCCGGAGCGCAAACGCCCATCCGCCGGTTTGATCATGCTGTTGATCTTCGGCTCCGTCGCCCTGCTCTGCGGGCTCTGCGTCGCCGCCGGGTTCATCGGCACGGCGATGGTCCGCCGCCACAACGACAAGGTCGCGGCCGGACCGTCGGCGGTGGTCGCGAGCGCGGCAGCGCCGACCCCGGAGGCGAGCCCCAGCCCCACCGAGCCGTCACCCACGCCATCGCCCTCCGGCAAGGGGTTCGGCGACGGCACGTGGCTCGTCGGCAGCGACGTCGAGCCGGGGGAGTACAAGGCTCGGGTGCCCGAGGACTCGGTCGGCTGCTACTGGGCCCGGCTGGCCAGCACGGACGGAACCTCGGACGCGCTCCTCGCCAACGGCCTGAGCCAGCCCGGCGCCCAGGCGGTGGTCACGATCCGCGAGGGCGACAAGGCGTTCCAGTCCCAGGGCTGCGGCATCTGGACGAAGATCCCATAAGAAAATTCGCGTTGATCAAGGGAAGACTCACCATCTCGGGTGCCCGATATGCGGCGAGTCTTCCCTTGATCAACGCGAATTAGGTCGGCGGGACGGCGGGCGGGGCGGTGTTGGGGTCAGCGGCCGCGCATTTGGCGCTGGGCGCCCTTCGGCGGGCGGAACTCCTTGGGGATGCCGCCCTTGGGCATCGCGGGGCGGGCGGTCAGGGCCGTCAGCGCCCGGTCCAGGGCGTTCACCTCTTTGCCGGAGAGGTTCCTCGGCAGCTTCGTCAGGTGGGTGCGGAGCTTGCGGAGCGGGACCATGCCCTCGGCGTTGCCGACGATGATGTCGTAGAGCGGGGCGTTGCCGATCACCTTGCCCAGGCGGCGCTTCTGCTCGGAGAGCAGCGGCTTCACCCGGGACGGCTCACCCTCGGCGAGCAGGATCACACCCGGCTTGCCGATCACCAGGTGCACGAAGTCGTTCTGCACGGTGAAGGCGAGCGGCTGCTCGGCCTTGAACCGCCAGTCTCCCCGCAGCGTGGTGAGCACCTGGGCGCCGGCACCCGGCTGGCCCTCCAGTGAGCTCATCATCGCGGTGTTGGAACGCAGGTTCAGCACGATCAGCACGGCGAGCAGCGTGGTCAGGATGCCCAGCGGGATCCAGACCCAGCTCCCCAGCAGCCCGACCAGGAGAACGGTCAGCGCGATGGGGATGAGCACCGCAGCGACGACCAGCGGGACGAACCAGCGGTCCTGCTTCGCGGTGAACGTGAAGACCTGACCGATCTGCTTCAGTCGTTGGAAGAAGCTGATCTTTTCCTGGGGTTTTGCCGTCGCCATGAGGAGAGAGTGTAGCCGTGCTGCCGAGCCGGAAGCAGCGGAGTGAGGCTTCCGGCACTGTGATGCGGATCAGGCGGCGCGAGCAGCGATGGCCTGCTGGAACAGACGACCGGCCCGGTAGGAGGAGCGCACCAGCGGACCGCTCAGCGCACCGGCGAAACCGATCTCCTCGGCCTCGGCCTGGAGCTCGACGAACTCCTCCGGCTTCACCCAGCGGGTGACCGGGTGGTGCCGGGTGCTGGGGCGCAGGTACTGCGTGATGGTGATCAGCTCGCAACCGGCGGCGTGCAGGTCGCGCAGGGCCTCGGAGACCTCGGCGCGCTCCTCGCCCATGCCCAGGATCAGGTTGGACTTGGTGACGAGACCGGCCGCACGGGCCGCCGAGATCACTTCGAGGGACCGCTCGTAGCGGAACGCCGGGCGGATCCGCTTGAAGATCCGGGGCACCGTCTCCAGGTTGTGCGCGAGCACCTCGGGCCGCGAGCTGAAGACCTCGGCGAGCTGCTCGGGGACCGCGTTGAAGTCGGGGATGAGCAGCTCGACGCCGCACCCCTCGACGAGCGAGTGGATCTGGCGAACCGTCTCGGCGTAGAGCCAGGAGCCGCCGTCGGGCAGGTCGTCGCGGGCGACACCGGTGATCGTCGCGTAGCGCAGCTGCATCGTCGCGACCGACTCGGCGACGCGCCGGGGCTCGTCGGCGTCGAACTCGGCCGGCTTGCCGGTGTCGATCTGGCAGAAGTCACAGCGCCGGGTGCACTGGTCGCCGCCGATGAGGAAGGTCGCCTCGCGGTCCTCCCAGCACTCGTAGATGTTGGGGCAACCGGCCTCCTGGCAGACCGTGTGCAGGCCTTCGCGGCGCACGAGGCCGTGGAGCTGCGTGTATTCAGGTCCCATCTTGGCCTTGACCTTGATCCAGTCGGGCTTGCGCTCGATGGGTGTCTCAGCGTTACGGGCCTCGATGCGCAGCAGGCGACGGCCCTCGGGAACGGCGATGGTCACGTGGGCCAGCCTACGCGTGCCGACACCCGCTCAAACCACTTGAGTGACCGGAATGACCCTTGCTATGGTCACCGGAACAAGGCGATGACGGGCTGAGTCGACGAGTGACGACCGGGCGGACCAGCTCAGAGCCGTGGGGAAGAGGGCTTGTGCCATTAGAACCCCACCGGATTGACCTCCGTCACACTGGTCGAAGAGGTCCCGCCTCCGGGCGGGATAAAGGTGTGGTGGCACCGCGAGGGACCCATTCGCCCACACCTCCTGGGGATCGCGTTGCGCGAGACGAGGAGGACCACCCATGCAACGCATCCTGTCTGAAGCCCTGGCGTCCCATGCCGGGCGGAAAGTCACGATCGCCGGCTGGATTCACCGCCGCAGACTGCTCAAATCCGTCGCTTTCCTGATCCTGCGCGACCGCGCCGGGCTGGCCCAGGTGCTCGTCACCGACCCGGCCGTCCGCGCTCAGCTCGAACTCCTCGGCGAGGAGACCGTGGTGCAGATCACCGGCCTGGTCGTGGCGAACGCCGCCGCACCCGGCGGCGCCGAGCTCACCGAACCCGAGATCACCGCGCTGAGCGAGCCGGTCACCGACCTGCCGGTCGAGCTGCACCGTCCGACGCTGGCGGCCACGCTGCCGACCCTGCTCGACCATGCCGCGGTCACGCTGCGCCATCCGTCCCGCACGGCCGTCTTCGCTCTCTCCGCAGCGTTGGTACGCGGTTTCCGCACCACCCTCGACCAGGCCGGTTACACCGAGATCTTCACGCCGAAGATCGTCGGTTCGGCGACCGAATCCGGGGCCAACGTCTTCGAGCTGGACTACTTCGGTCGCAAGGCCTACCTGGCCCAGTCGCCGCAGTTCTACAAGCAGACGATGGTCGGCGTCTTCGAGCGCGTCTACGAAGTCGGGCCGGCGTTCCGGGCTGAGCCCAGCGACACTGCCCGGCACCTGGCGGAGTTCCTGTCGCTCGACGTGGAACTCGGCTTCATCGAGGACCAGCGGGACGTGATGACGGTCCTGCGCGAGGTCCTCGCGGGGATGCTCGCATCAGCACAGGGCTTCGGCTTCGACCTGCCGACGGTGCCCGCCGAGATCCCGATCCTGCACTTCGCCGAGGCGCTCAAGATCGCCGGGGCGGACCCGGCGGAGCTGGACCTCGCGCCCGCCGACGAACGGGCCCTGGGCGAGTGGGCGCTGCGCGAACACGGGTCGGACTTCCTCTTCGTGGAGGGTTACCCGACCGCCAAGCGGGCGTTCTACACGCATCCGGAGCCGGGCGGGTCGGCGTACAGCCGAGGGTTTGACCTGCTCTTTAGGGGTTTGGAACTGGTCAGCGGTGCGCAGCGGCTGCATCGCCATGACGACTATGTCGCGGCTATCGCGGCGCGCGGCGACGCGATCGAGCCCTACGCGGACTTCCTGGAGGTCTTCCGGCGCGGGATGCCACCGCACGGCGGGTTCGCGATCGGCCTGGAGCGTTTCGTGGCCCGCCTGGTCGGCGCGTCCAACATCCGAGAGGTCACCCTCTTCCCCCGCGACCTGCACCGGGTAACCCCCTGAATTTTAATGCTGGACACGCAGGTGAACCGGTAACAAAAGTCAGGATCAACTTCGCGCTGGAGTTGATCCTGACTTTTGTTGCACTTTGGGCGGCGTGTCCAGCATTAAAATTCAGGGAAGTGGGCGCGCGGACGCCGCGCCGTCGGGCTGGCTGGACCGCGTTGGGCTAGACCGCGAGGAGAGTCGGGGCGTGGCGCTCGACGATCGGGAGGAGCTCGTCGACGGTGACGTCTCGGCCCAGCTCCGCGGAGAGGGACGTGACCGACGCGTCCTTGATGCCGCAGGGCACGATCCGGTCGAAGTAGGTCAGGTCGGGATCGCAGTTGATGGCGAATCCGTGCAGGCTGACGCCCCGCGCCACCCGGATGCCGATCGCGGCGACCTTGCGGTCCGGCCCGCGCTCGTCGGCGCGGACCCAGACACCGGAGCGGCCCTTGACCCGCTCGGCGGCGAGCCCGACCTCGGCGCAGACGTCGATGAGCATCTGCTCGGCCCGACGCACGTGCGCGACCACGTCGGCGAGCCCGCCGCGAATCGTCGGCAGCGTGAGGATCGGGTAGCCGACGAGCTGGCCGGGACCGTGCCAGGTGATCTTGCCGCCGCGATCGACATCGACGACCGGCGTCCCGTCGACGGGACGCTCCCACGCTTCGGTCAGCTTGCCCGCAGTGTAGACGCTCGGGTGCTCCAGCAGCAGCAGCGTGTCGGGCTCGACCCCGTCGACGACGGCCTGGTGCAGCCTGCGCTGCTCGTCCCACGCGGTCTGATAGTCGATCGTGCCCACCCGGACGATGCGAAGCGGATCGGTCCCGGCGGCGAGGCTCGCGACCTCGGTGGCGGCGCTGCTCATGCTCCTCACAGTAATCCGCCCCCGGCACCCGGCCACTGTGCGGCACATCACCCGCACCTCCGAGTAAGGCCACGATCGCCGCAACTCTTCAAGAGTTGGTGCTGAGGACCGCGCACCTGCGGCAGCGATCATGAGACCTGCCACACCCAGACGTCGTCGCGGCGCTGCGGGGCGCCGAGCAGCTTCGTCATCGTCTCCAGCAACGCCTCGGTGTGGATGGGAGCGCGGCCGAACGGGCGGGTCGGGAGGACGACGGCGTCGGCCTGCCAGTACGCCAGGTCGTCCTGCGCGGCCGAGATCATGCTCGGGTAGACGACCGGGACCTCGCCGGTGTTCGCCACCTGCTCCAACAGGGCTGCTGTCGGGCGGGGGACCGGACCGATGCGGCCGCGTCCGTCCGGGCCGCCGGGGCCGAGGAAGAAGCCGGCCGGGACCGTGAAGACCTCGCCGGTCGGGTCGGCCGCCAGCGCCGAAGCCTGCCAGCGCTGCCCGTCGGGGAGCACGTCCGACGGGAGCGGGACCGGGACGAGCACCCCGCCGGGCGGCACCACCGTCTTCCACTCGCCGGAGCTGATGAAGTGCGGCACGCGGGGGCGCTCCACCGCCGGGATCTGGATCGGGAAGAGCGGCAGCAGCCCCGCCACCAGCCCGGCGATCAGCACCGGCCGAGCCACGCGGCGGCTGCCGGCGGGCAGCCGGGGCAGCTCGTCCAGGGCGAGCGCGAGGATCAGGGCGATGATCGGCGCCACCACCAGCGCCAGCCGGGCGGGGAGCGCCGCGTCGAAGACCGGCAGCTTGCCCAGGAAGGCATAGGGCAGCGGGATGTCGATCGAGGTTCCGGCGAATTTGATCCGCGGACCGAAGGAGAGCAGCGCGAAGACTCCGCCGGTGACGGCGAGCGCCCGCAGGGTGGCCCGGCGCTCCGGGCGCAGCCGCCAGAGGAGGATCAGGCAGGCGATCGCGACGAGCAGCAGCGGCAGGCCGAAGAAGGAGTTCTCCTCGGTCGGGTTGGGCGCAAGATCGCTGTTGAGGCCGAGCGCCCCGGCGAGGGAGAGCTTCGGGAACGAGCCGTAGGCGGCCACGTCCTCGCTGTGGATCCGGTGGTCGAACCCGGTCCCCTCATAACGCTGCGGACCGGCGAAGTGCAGGTAGAGCGGGTAGGCGAGGAGGATCCCGGCGACGATCGCGGTGATGCCGAGCCCTTTGAGATAGGGCTTGACCACCGCGCCGAGCCGGTCACGCCGGGCCGGGACCCACACGAGCAGGAAGACCGCCCAGGCGAGCGCGGTGAAGAAGAGCGCCTCCGCGGCGATGGAGAAGGTCACCCCGACGAGCAGGCCGAGCAGGATGCCTCGGCGGAGGGGTCGGCGGTGCAGGCCCATCAGGTTGGCGAGGATCAGCGGGATGAGCCACTGCGCGGTCCAGTTGAGGTGCGAGTTGGCGTGCGAGACGAGTGCCGGGGCGAACCCGGCGAAGATCCCGGCGACTCCGGCGGCGACCGGGCTCATGTCGAGTTTGCGCTGGAAGAGCCAGTACCACGCGTAGGCCGACCCGGCCAGGTTGAGCGTGAGGATCGCCAGGAACGACACCGACGGGCCGAAGAGGAAGGTCACCGGGGCGAAGAGCCAGGCCAGCACGGTGATCGAGGTGTTGACCGCGAGGTTGACCTGGTCGGGTGCGTTGAGCAGGCCGGTCAGCAGCGGGTTGTCCAGGCCGACGAGGCTGTGCCCGCCGAAGGCGAGCAGCCACTCGAAGAGGGCCTGGTCACCGGAGTTGACGGCGACGGCACGCCCGTTGGGGTCGAGCCAGAGGGCGCTGGTGACCCAGATCGCGAGGGCGACGGCGATCACGGCGACGATCAGGTCGGCGCGCCGAGGCCTGCGGGGGAGTGGCTGGGGGGTTGGTGACACTCGGTGAACCCTATCAACCGATCGGCGTGGCGCCTTGTTCGCTTAATGAAAACGACATTCAATACCGGTAAGCACCTTTGCCCGTACCAGGAGGATTGAATGTCTCTGAACGTCCCCACCGCGCTGCTGGAGCGAGCCGCGGCCGGCCAGGTCGATGACGCCGAGTTCGTCGGGGTTGTCCGCGAGTCGCTGCCCTACGCGTGGACCGTGATCTCCGCCGCAGCCGCCGACCTCGCCGCCAATCCCGGCGCCGACCTCGGCGAGCACGAGGTGCCGCCGCCGTCGGAGGCCGAGCGTGGCGAACTGCTCCGCGCGCTCGCCAGCGACGCGATCCGCGGCGGTCTTGAGCGTCACTTCGGCGTCAAACTCGCCTTCCAGAACTGCCACCGCGTCGCCGCGTTCCGGCTCGGCGCCGTCGGCGAGGCCACCTACCAGGAGTTCATCTCCGTGCGGGGCCAACTGCTCAACCAGAGCCCGGAGCTTCGCGACTGCTAGCAGTCCCGCACAATTGGCACATGCGGATCGTGGTGGCCGGTAGCTCCGGCTTTCTGGGCACGAAGCTCGTCGGCACCTTACGCGCCGACGGGCACGAGATAACCAGGTTGGTACGCCGACCGGCCACCACGCCCACCGAGGCGTCCTGGGACCCCGAAGCGGGTCGCCTGGACGCCTCGGTGCTCGACGGAGCCGACGCCATCGTCAATCTCGGCGGCGTCGGTGTCGCCGACAAACGGTGGACCGACTCCTACCGCCGTGAGCTGCGTACGTCCCGGATCGTGCCGACGAGCCTGCTCGCCATGACGCTCGCCACGATGCCCGCCGACCGGCGCCCCAAGGTGCTGATCAACTCCTCGGCGGTCGGCTTCTACGGCGACACCGGCGACACCCTCGTCGACGAGGAGGCCGAGCCCGGCGACGACTTCCTGGCGATCCTCTCCCGCGACTGGGAGACGGCCGCCCGGCGGGCTGAGATGGCCGGTGTGCGGACGGTGATGCTGCGGACGGGTTTCCCCCTGGACCCCGGCGGCGGGCTGCTCAAGCCGCTCCTGCTGCCCTTCAAGCTCGGGGTCGGCGGCAAGATCGGTAACGGGGGCCAGTACGTGCCGTGGATCTCGATGGTCGACTGGCTGAACGCGGTGCGGTTCGTGCTGGAGCACGACGAGATCGCCGGCCCCGTCAATCTGGTGGGGCCGCAGCCGGCGACGAACGCCGAGTTCACGAAGGCACTCGGCGAGGCGCTGCACCGGCCCACCTTCTGGCGTATCCCGGGCCTGGCGATGAAGGTCGTCGCGGGCGATGTCGCCGCGGACATGGTCGCCAGCAAGCGGGTGCTGCCGAAGGTGCTGCTCAACGCCGGTTTCACGTTCCAGCACGAGACGGTACGTGAGGCGCTCGCCGCCGTCCTGCCCTGACCGGGCCGGTCGCGCGTCCTCTTAGAGTTCCTAACACAATGGGATGACTCGGGTGGCTCGGGCGCGTCTCGGGTCGCTCGATCCTGTTGAGCAGGTGGTGAGGAAGGGTGAACGGCCGCCGTGGATCGTGCCGGACGAGTTGTGGCGGCGGATAGAGCCGTTGCTGCCGGTCAAGCCGCGCCGGTTCCGTAGCCCCGGCCGGTCGCGGTTGTCGGACCGCCAGGCGTTGCAGGGCATCCTGTTCGTGCTGCACACCGGTATTCAGTGGGAGTTCCTGCCGCAGGAGCTCGGGTTCGGGTCCGGGATGACCTGCTGGCGGCGCCTGGCGGAATGGAACGACGCCGACGTCTGGCAGCGTCTGCACGAGGTGCTGCTGGCTGAACTGCACCAGGCCGGGCGTTTGGACTGGTCTCGCGCGGTCATCGACTCCTCGCACGTGCGCGCCGCCCGCCGCGGCCCAAAAGCGGACCGAGCCCGGTCGACCGTGCCAGACCCGGCTCCAAGCACAACTTCCTGACCGACGGCGCGGGCATTCCCCTGGCCGTCACGCTCTGCGGCGGCAACCGCAACGATGTCACCCAGCTCATTCCACTGATCGACGCCATCCCCGCGATACCAGGCAAGCGCGGCAGGCCGCGCCAGCGTCCGGACGAGCTGTACGCCGACCGCGGTTACGACCACGACAAATACCGCAGACTCGTACGCGCCAGAGGCATCCGGCCACACATCGCCCGCCGGGGCGAAGCCCACGGCTCCGGCCTGGGCACCATCCGATGGGTCGTCGAACGCACCATCGCCTGGTACCACGGGATGAAACGCCTACGCATCCGCTGGGAACGCCGAGACGACATCCACGAAGCCTTCCTCAGCCTCGCCACCTGCATCATCACGTTCCGACACGTCAACCGACTCTGTTAGGAACTCTTAGACCAACTCTTCAAGAGTTGCGCCGATCTTGATCAGCTCGGCCCGGGCCGAGCCTGCATGATCGCGCTGCTTCCCGGAAACAGGCCCCTCGCGCGCCGGGTGAGCGCCTTATTTCCGGGAAACAGCGCGATCATGCAGGCGCGAGCGCCGACTTTCCCGGAAGGGGCGCGATCTTGGATACACGTGAAGAACGGGTGAGGGGCGCTCCGCAATCGCGGAGCGCCCCTCACCATCGCGTGCTTACAGGCCTAGGTCGGCCTCGAAGTTGCCGCCCTCCAGGCGCTCCTTGATCGAGCTGAGGAAACGGGCGGCGTCGGCGCCGTCCACCAGCCGGTGGTCGTAGGAGAGTGCCAGGTAGACCATGAAGCGAGGCAGGATCAGCTCGCCGAGGTCCGGGTCGTCCACCACGACCGCGCGCTTGACGACCGCGCCGGTGCCGAGGATCGCGACCTGCGGCTGGTTGATGATCGGCGTGTCGAAGAGGGCACCCCGGCTGCCCGTGTTGGTCAGCGTGAAGGTGCCGCCCGACAGCTCGTCCGGGCTGATCTTGCCGGTGCGGGTCCGCTCGGCGGCCTCGCCGATCCGCTTCGCCATACCGGCGAGGTTGAGGTCGCCCGCGTTGCGGATCACCGGCACCATCAGGCCCCGGTCGGTGTCGACGGCCATGCCCAGGTGCTCGGCGTCGTGATAGGTGATCGTGCCGGCTTCCTGGTCGATCTGCGCGTTGACGGTCGGGTAGATCCGCAGCGCCTCGACCGCGGCCAGGGCGAAGAACGGCAGGTAGGACAGCTTCACGCCGTGCTTGGCGAGGAAGTCGCCCTTCGCCTGGTCCCGCAGCTTGGCGATCTTGGTGATGTCCACCTCGACGACCGTGGTGAGCTGCGCGGAGATCTGCAGCGACTCCACCATGCGCTGCGCGATGAGCGAGCGCATCCGGGACATCTTCTCGGTCCGGCCCCGCAGCGGGCTCGGCTCGGCTGCCGCCTTGGCCGGGGCCTTGGCTGCCGTCGCCGGTGCGGCTGCGGCGGGTGCCTTCGCCTTCTCAGCGGCGTCGAGCACATCCTGCTTGCGGATGCGGCCGCCGACGCCCGTACCCGTCAGGGTGGCGAGGGCGACGCCGTGCTCGGCCGCGAGCTTGCGGACGAGCGGGGTGACGTAGCCGTCGCCGCTCGGCGCGCCGGCCGGAGCCGCAGCGGGCGCTGCTGCGACCGGCGCGGGCTGGACAGCAGGAGCTGCCGGCTGGGGAGCAGGTGCTGCGGGCTGCGCTGCGGGCGCGGCCGGTGCCGCGGGCTGAGCAGCCGGAGCAGCGGCGGCCGGAGCCGGCGCGGCGGCCGGAGCGGCCGGGGCAGGCGTCTGGGCGGGAGCAGCGGCAGGAGCGGCAGGAGCGGCACCGGCGGTGCCGATCACCGCGAGCGTCGCGCCGACCGGTGCGGTCTCGTCCTCGGCGACCTTGATCTCCAGCAGGGTGCCCGCAACCGGCGACGGGATCTCGGTGTCGACCTTGTCGGTGGAGACCTCGAGCAGCGGCTCGTCGACCTCGACGCTGTCGCCGACCGCCTTGAGCCAGCGAGTGACGGTGCCCTCGGTGACGCTCTCGCCCAGTGCGGGCAGCGTCACCGGCGTGGAACCGCCGGAGCCGGCCGGCGCGGCGGCCTCAGCGGCCGGAGCCGCAGGCGCGGCCTCGGCGGCGGGAGCAGCCTCGGCGGGAGCGTCCTCGGCGGGGGCGGCCTCGGCAGGCGCGGCCTCCACCGGCTCGGCGGCCGGAGCCTCCGCCGGAGCAGCCGGAGCCGGTGCGGCCTCGGCGGCGGGCTCGTCGGAGTCGGAGATGACGGCGAGCTCGCTGCCGACCTCGGCCGTCTCGTCCTCACCGACAACGATCTTCGTCAGGATGCCCGCCGCAGGGGAGGGGATCTCGGTGTCGACCTTGTCGGTGGAGACCTCGAGCAGCGGCTCGTCGACCTCGACCCGGTCCCCCTCCTGCTTCAGCCAGCGGGTGACGGTGCCCTCGGTGACGCTCTCCCCGAGGCGCGGCATGGTGACCGATACCGGCATCTCAGCTATCTCCTTGTGATCAATCCGATGAGTTCTCAGGCGTGGGCGTGCAGCGGCTTGCCGGCGAGCGCCAGGTGCGCCTCGCCCAGAGCCTCGTTTTGCGTCGGGTGAGCGTGGATCAGCTGCGCGACCTCGGCCGGGAAAGCCTCCCAGTTGACGATGAGCGCGGCCTCGCCGACCTGCTCACCCATGCGCGCGCCGATCATGTGGACGCCGACGACCGGCCCGTCGACGACGCTGACGAGCTTGACGAAGCCCTGCGTCTTGAGGATGCCGCTCTTGCCGTTGCCGCCGAGGTTGTAGTTGAGCGACTTGACCTTGTCGTCGCCGTACTTCTCCTTGGCCTGGGCCTCGGTGATGCCGACCGACGCGATCTCGGGGTCGCAGTAGGTGACGCGCGGGATGCCCGACTCGACGATGACCGGCGGGTTGAGGCCACCGATCTCCTCGGCGACGAAGATGCCCTGGGCGAAGCCGCGGTGCGCGAGCTGCAGGCCGGGGACGATGTCGCCGACGGCGAAGACGTTGGGCACGTTGGTGCGCAGGCGCTCGTCGGTGAGGACGAAGCCACGCTCCATCTTGACGCCCTGGGCCTCATAGCCGCAGTTTGCGGTGGAGGGGCCGCGGCCGACCGCGACGAGCAGCACCTCGGCCTCGAGGACCTCGCCGCCCGCGATCGTGACCTTGACGCCGGTGTCGGTCTTCTCGAGCTTCTCGAAGGGCTTGCCCACCTTGAAGCCGATGCCGCGCTTGCGGAAGGTGCGCTCGAGCTGCTTGCTGATGTCCGCGTCCTCGGCGGCGACCAGTCGGGGCAGCGCCTCGACGATCGTCACGTCCGAGCCGAGGGACTTCCAGGCGCTCGCGAACTCGACGCCGATGACGCCGCCGCCGAGCACGATCGCGCTCGCGGGGAGCTTGTCCAGCACGAGGGCGTGCTCGCTGGCGAGCACCTTCACCCCGTCGACCTCGAGGCCTGGGATGGTCTTGGAGTACGAGCCGGTGGCGAGCACGATGTTGCGGCCCGTGTAACGGGTGCCCGCGACCTCGACCACATTGGGCGCCACGAGCGTGCCGGTGCCCTCCACGTAGGTCACCTTGGCCGACTTGATCAGACCTTGGAGACCCTTGTAGAGCTTGCCGACGATGTCGTCCTTGTAGGTGTTGACGCCCTTCATGTCGACACCGAGGAACTCGGCCTTGATGCCGAAGGCCTCCGCCTCGCGGGTCTGGTCGGCGACCTCGCCGGCGTGCAGCAGAGCCTTGGTCGGGATGCAGCCGCGGTGCAGGCAGGTGCCGCCCAGCTTGTCCTTCTCGATGAGCACGACGCTCAGGTTGAGCTGTGCTGCACGGAGCGCGGTCGCGTAGCCACCGCTGCCCCCACCGAGAATCACTACGTCGAACGTGTCGCTCACGTCACATCTCCCACGTCGCATCTGGCTGCATGCGTGCCGCGACGATCGGCCGGGCACCTCATCTCCGGTCATCTTGTCACTTAAAGACCGTCCCCGCGCACAGAGGTGCCCAAGACCACGTTCTCCTCAGTAACCTATGTGCGCGCCGCCCTACACTGGGAGCGCTGAAACCGTGACGTGGGAGGCATTGGTGGGCTGGTTGCGACGCCTGTTCGACAACGATCGCTCACCCGTGAGGCAGACAATCAACGCAGATCTCGCACATCTTGAGAACTTCGTGCGTACGCGTTATGGGGTCGAGGCCTTCATCGAACCGAAGACGACGGTCACCGAGACCACCGTCATCCTCATCGCCCACGATGGTGAGTGGACCCGCCGCCGGGTCAGCGACCCCGGCGCGGCGTGGCAGTTCGGCAAGCGGCTCAACATTCCCGTCTATGACGTGAAGCTGACCGGCTATCCGCAGCGGATGCGCGATTACAACGAACGTCGGCGCGGCCGCTGAGCGGCCCCCTCAGCCGACCGCTGAGGGGGCGCGCTTCGCCTATCCGTTGGCGGCGATGTCCTCCACCATGGCGATCAGGGTCCGTACGGGCACCCCGGTGCCGCCCTTCGTCAGGTACCCGCTCGCCTCGCCCGAGTTGAAGGAGGGCCCGGCGATGTCGATGTGCGCCCAGTCGACGCCGTCGGCCACGAACTCGCGCAGGAAGATGCCGCCCTGCAGCATGTGGCCCGACCGCTCCATGCCTGCGCTGACCTGCAGGATGTCGGCGACGTCGGACTCCATCGTCTTGCGGATCTCGTCGGGCAGCGGCATCGGCCAGCCGGGCTCGCCGACCTCGTCACCCGCCGCCTTGATCCGGGCGGTCAGGGACTCGGTGCCCATCAGCCCGGAGATCTTCTTGCCGAGTGCGATCACCTGGCCGCCGGTGAGCGTGGAGGTCTCCAGCAGGTAGGCCGGGTTGTCCTCGCAGGCGCGGGCCATCGCGTCGCCGAGGATCATGCGGCCCTCGGCGTCGGTGTTGAGCACCTCGACCCGCTTGCCGTTGCGCATGGTGACCACGTCACCCGGCCGGTACGCCGTGCCGGAGAGCATGTTCTCCGCCATCGGGATGTAGGCGACGACCTCGACGGCGGGCTTCAGCGCGCTGATCGCGATCATGGTGGACGCCACCGCGGCAGCACCCGACATGTCCGACTTCATCTCCCACATGCCCTGAGCGGGCTTGATCGAGACGCCACCGGTGTCGAAGGTGATGCCCTTGCCGATCAGCGCCACCCGG
This sequence comes from Allocatelliglobosispora scoriae, assembly GCF_014204945.1. Taxonomy (NCBI): domain Bacteria; kingdom Bacillati; phylum Actinomycetota; class Actinomycetes; order Micromonosporales; family Micromonosporaceae; genus Allocatelliglobosispora; species Allocatelliglobosispora scoriae. Next base: position 1,894,159 of record NZ_JACHMN010000002.1, on the reverse strand, counting down.
GTGCCGGCGTTCTCGGGCTTGTAGTGCAGGCGTACCAGCCGAGGTTTTGCCTCCGAGCCGTCGCCGACGGCGATGATGCCGCCGTAACCGCCCTCGCGGAGCGCCTTCTCGTCGAGGACCTCGACGTCGAGGCCGGCCTCGCGGGCGGCGGCCGCGACCTGGTCGGCGAAGACCGGCGGGGTGAGCTGGTTGGCGGGCACGTTGACCCAGTCGCGAGTACGCGCGACCGCCGCGCCCACGATCGCCGCACGGGTCAGCTCGGCCTGCGCGTCGGTGTCGGCGGCGTCGGAGACGAGGACGGCGACGGCGCCGACCGGGGCCCGCAGCCCCTTGGCGGGCTGTGACTTGTAGCCGAAGAAGCGGTAGCCGCCGAGCAGCGCCCCCTCGGTGAGTGCGCGCAGGGCCGGGGTGACCGGCTCGGCCTCGTCGTCGGAGAGGGGCAGGGCGAAGGCGACGCGCTCGCACCCGGCGAGGGCCCGGATGACGTTGCCGGCGGCGCGGCGGAGGGTCTCGGTGGCGGGGGCGGCGCCGGTGGGTTCCGGCCCGAGGCCGACGGCGACGACGAGCGGTGCGGTGACGGCGCCGAGCGTGGCGAGTTTGGTGACCTCGCCGACGCTGCCGGTGGCGCCGAGCAGGCTCAGCGTGGCGCTCAGCCTGCCTTCGAAGGCAGCCGCGATGCTCTCCGCCCCCGAAGCGAGCAGCAGATCACCTGGCTTGCCGTCGGAATCGCCGGGGCTGTGCACGCCGATCACCACTGCGTCGACCGCGAGTTCCGCGGGGTCGGTGTCGAACAGGCTCAGGGTTGCTGCGGAGGTGGTCACACGGGACTCCGAATCGGTAGTGATCTGACCTGCCGATGCTATCCACATCGTGGACCCCGGGTAAGTTCCCACCCATGACTGAGGCATATACGGCTCTTCTGGAGTCACCGCTGCACGCTCGGCATATTGCCCTTGGTGCGAAGTTTGCCCCGTTCGGTGGGTGGCAAATGCCCATCGAGTATGCCGGTGGTGGCGTGATCCGCGAGCACACGGCAACCCGGGAAAGTGTCGGAATCTTCGATGTCTCCCACCTCGGCAAGGCCCGCCTCACCGGATCCGGTGCCGCGGCCTACGTCAATGCGTGCCTCACGAACGACCTCGACCGGATCAAACCGGGCAAGGCGCAATACACGCTCTGCTGCGATGACGCCACCGGCGGTGTGGTCGATGACATCATCGCCTATCTGCACAGCGACGACCATGTCTTCCTGATCCCCAACGCGGCGAACACCACCCGCGTGGTGGAGCTGCTCCAGGCCGGTGCGCCCGAGGGGATCACGATCACCAACGAGCACCGCGACTACGCGGTCCTCGCGATCCAGGGTCCCAAGTCGGCGGAGCTGCTCACGCTGCTCGGCCTGCCGGTGGACCATGAGTACATGAGCTTCGAGACCGCGACGCTGGGCGGGGTCGAGCTGACCGTCTGCCGCACCGGCTACACCGGCGAGCACGGCTACGAGCTGGTCGTCCCGTCCGCCGACGCGCTCGCGGTCTGGGATGCCCTCTTCAGCACGGGGATCGAGGCGCGGGCGTGTGGGCTCGGTGCTCGGGACACGCTGCGGACCGAGATGGGCTACCCGCTGCACGGCCAGGACCTCTCCCTCGACATCACGCCCGTCCAGGCCCGCTCCGGCTGGGCCGTCGGCTGGTCCAAGCCCGCCTTCTGGGGCCGCGACGTGCTGCTGGCGGAGAAGGCCGCCGGTCCGCGCCGCTCGCTGCGCGGGCTCGTCGCCACCGACCGGGGCATCCCGCGCGCCCACATGACCGTCTACCGCGGCGACGAGGTCGTCGGCGAGATCACCTCGGGCACCTTCTCGCCGACCCGCAAGGCCGGCATCGCGCTCGCCCTGCTCGACACGGCGGCCGAGCTCGCCGAGGGCGACACCGTCGAGGTCGACGTCCGCGGTCGCCGCTCGGCCATGACCGTCACCAAGCCCCCGTTCGTGAGCACCTCGGTCAAGTAGCCGTGACCGTCACCTACGAGCAGGTCCGTGACTGGGTCCTCGCCCTCCCCGGGGGCGAGGAGGTCATGGTCGCCGAGTGGGGGCACCCGACCCTGCGGGTCAACGGCAAGATGTTCGCCGCCGGCTCGCCGGGTTCGCCGACCATGTCGGTCAAGGCCTCCAAAGAAGAGCAGGCCGCGCTGCTCGCGGCCCGGCCCGACACCTTCAGCATCGCCGCCTACACGGGCAGATTCGGTTGGGTACGCGTGGAGCTGTCCACCGTCGACGCCGACGAGCTGCACGAACTCGTCGTGGAGGCGTGGCGCCGGACAGCGCCGAAGAAGCTCGTCAAGCTCTACGACATCCCGAGCTGAGCTCGGAGCCGGGCGTACTCGCCGGGCGTCCCGATCGCCGACCGGTGCTCGGGATGCCCGGTGTAGTGCCCGATCACATGCGCCAGGAACCCGGCGATGGTCATGCGTTGCTCAGCTCCAGCGAGGCGGTGACCTGGATGCGGGCGTACTCGTCGGCCGTGCCGATCACCGGTCGCTGCGCCGGATGCTCGACATAGAAGCGCAGCAGGTCCGCGACGAAGTCCGGCCGCACCAGGCTGGAGAAGAAGCGCAGCACCAGCGGTCGGCTGTGAAAGCGGAGCAGGATGGGATCGCGGTCGCTCGACGGGTGCAGCGGACCACCCGGTGCGAGCTCGCCCCAGGCGGCGAACCGGAAGCCGAACGCGGTCGGGATGCGCACCCCGGTCGGGGTCAGCACGAGCCGCTGGCTGCCCCGACGCAGGCCGAGGGCGTAGCAGCCGAGCATCGGCACGATGAGCATCGACCAGATCCCGATCGTGACCAGGTTGAGCACGTCATCCTTCCCCGCGGCGACCACGTTGAGCTGCATGCCGAGCTGGAAGGAGAAGGAGATCGGCACGGCGAACAGGGTGAGCGACCACCGGTGGACGACGGCGGGCACCACGAACGCGGGCTCGTCGTCCACGGTGCTGACCAGCATCTCCGTCGTGCGTGTGCGGTGCTGACCCCGGATCAGGTGATAGGCGATCCAGACCACGCCGACGGCGAGCAACGGCACCGCCCAGCCGAGCAGGACCAGGTAGCGCATGGCGATGTAGATGTCGGGGTGCCGACCGGCGTACCACCCTGCGGCGATCTGGCTGCCGAGATAGGCGACCAGGACGGCCGCGACGACCGCGTAGGACCGCCGGATGTGGCGCAGCGACGCCGCCAGCGGTCGAGGGGAGGGGGTGGCCATGGCAGCAGGGTAGATCATGTCCGCCAGCCGGGTACACCCCTGCGCCCCAGCTCACGCCCGGTGCGCGAGGGCGCAATGATCGCATTGTCTCCCTGTTTCCTGCCCCTCCGACTGCATCGGAGGGGCGGGAAACAGGGTTCTTGCGTGATCATGGGCCGCCGCGCCGCGGATGAGCGGGCTGCGGGCGACTCGCGCGGGCCTTACCCGCGGGTGCTCCACGCGATGAAGGGGGCGCGCTCCGGGCGGGCGGTCTCGTCGGCGAGGTCGGCATGGAGGCGGTCCAGCTCGGCCTGCGTGCCGATCGCGGGCTGGTGCTGCGGATGCTCGACGTAATAGCGGAGCACCTCGCCGAGGAACACCTGGTTGACCAGGGAGCTCTGCACCCGCAGCACCCGGCGCGGCGTGACCGGTCCGAGCCGGATCACCTGTCGGAGATCGGTCACGACCAGCTCGACGGCGTCGCGCTTGCTCGGTGGCAGAGCGGTCTCGGCGTCCAACGCGGTCCACGGCACCAGCATGGACCCGAAGGCGCGCGGCACCTGTACGCCGACCGGGCTGATCACCAGCGTGTGGTTGCCCCGGAAGACCCCGATGCCGTAGCCGACGATGACGGTCAGGAACAGGCCGATCAGGATCGCGACGATGGCGAGCCGGCTCGGATCCCAGCCCTGCTCCGGATCGACCCGGACGAAGAGCGGGATCAGCGCAGCCAGGAAGGGCAGGAATGCGACCGGTACCAGGGCGTTGGCACCCGTGCTGAAGGGCGCGATGAAGGCGTCCTCGGCCACGAGCAGCTCGTCGGTCCGGGCGAGGTGGCCGACGCTCCAGCTGTGCAGCAGGACGGCGACGACGACGATCAGGCAGACGGCCCCGATCAGGCCGAGGGTGACCTGCTCGATCCGATCGCTGGTCAGGGGCACCACGATGACCGCCAGGACGAAGACCGCGTAGCTGGTGATCAGGACGATCATGTTGCGGCGCATGGTGAAGGTGCGCTGAACGAGGGGAGCAGCGAAAACGCGCATGCCGACACGGTAATGGAATCGGCTCGTCCGGTCGGCCCCGTGATGGGGAGGATGGGGCCCGCGTACCGCACCGACGCGGGCCCCATCCGGCTGTGGGCCGCCCTAGAGCAGGCTGAGCTGCTCGGGCGGCGGCGCGGGGACGGAGGTGCGCCGTGCGGTCCGGAACGAGTCCCCGCCCGCGCCGATGCCGTGCCGTCGACCGGCTGTGCGCACCCGCGCCAGGATCTCGCGCTGATAGTCCTTGCCCAGGTAGGCCCGGTCACCGTAGAGCTCACGGTAGCGCGCGAGCAGCTCGGGATGCTCGCGCCGCAGCCACTGCGCGAACCACTCCTTGGCGCCGGTGCGCAGGTGCAGCGGGAGCGGCACGACGTGGGAGGCGCCGGCGGCGGCGAGCGCCGCGACGGTGGCATCGACCGACTCGTCGGTGTCGGTGAGGCCGGGCAGGATCGGAGCCATCAGGACGCCGACGGAGAAACCGGCGTCGGCGAGCCGACTGACCACGTCGAGGCGGCGGCGCGGGCTGGGGGCGCCCGGCTCCACCGATCGCCACAGCTCCTCGTCGACGAAGCCGATCGAGACGGCGAGGTTGACCTCGGTCACCTCCGCGGCCTGGCGCAGCAGGTCGAGGTCGCGCAGGATCAGCGTGCCCTTGGTGAGGATCGAGAACGGGTTGGCGAAGTCGCGCAGCGTCGCGATGATCGGGCGCATCAGCCCATAGCGACCCTCAGCCCGCTGGTAACAGTCCACATTGGTGCCCATTGCGATCGGCGCACCGGACCAGCGCGGAGCGGCGAGCTCGCGGCGCAGCAGCTCACCGGCGTTGACCTTGACGACGACCTTGGTGTCGAAGTCGCGGCCCGCGTCGAGATCGAGGTAGGTGTGCGTGTTGCGGGCGAAGCAGTTGTGGCTGACCGTGCCGTTGGCGATGTAGTCCCCGGTGCCGGTGGTGATGTCGAAGAGCGGCAGGTCGAGCCCGAGCGCCTCCACCGCCACCACGCGGTTGCGCTCGGTGCCGGGGGTGTCGAGGTCGCAGCTCGCGAGGGAGCGCTTGCGGCTCGACGCCGGGTCGGTGGTGAGCAGGAAGCGGACCTGCTCCGACAGGCCGCCCGTGATCCGCAGCCAGCGGCTCAGCGTGCTCGCGGACCACTCGACGTCGGTGCGGAAACCGAAGCGCGCCAGGCACTGCTCGGTCCAGTAGACCGTCTCGGGATCGGCGCTCGCCAGCAGCATCGTGCCGCGGTTGAAGGAGCCCTCGGCGTCGAAGACCCCGGCGAGGAAGCCCGCGCACCAGTCGTCGCTCGCGCTCACCGCCCACTCGGTCAGCGTGTCGGTCGTGAGGTCCGCCAGGAAGGCGGCGGTGCGCTCGATCACCTCGGGGTCGCTCGTCGAGGTGGCCCCGATCGTGCCGATGCCGCGGATCATCGCCCGGAGGTAGCCGTGGTGGTAGTCGGGGGAGTCCTTGGGCGGGGTCGGGAAGCCGCCCGGGCCGAGCACGACATCGCCGACGGCGAGGACGGGCCGCGCGGTCGGGCCGGGGGAGGCGTAGCGCCAGCCGTCGGCGGTGAGGAAACGGTGATCGCCGCCGCAGGTCAGCGCCGTGCCGTCGGCGAGCGTGACCCGGAAGGCGGCCCGCGTCGTCTGCCAGTGGTCGATCACCCGGGTCCGCACGTAGCGCCGGCCGGCGCCGTGGCGGCGGGTGCCGTAGATCCGGTCGCCGGGGCGCAGGTCGGAGAGCGGCTTCGTGCGGCCGTCGGCCATCAGGATCGGCGTGTCCCCGGCGAGGCAGTAGGTGCAGGCGTGCGTGCAGCCCCGATAGGGGTTGACCGTCCACTGGAACGGGACGGAGCTCTCGCCGCTCACCCTGTTGATGATCGACTTGGCGTGGATCTCGTAGAACGTCATCCCGGCGAAACCCGGCGTGTCGAAGGTGCGGACCACGGCGTCGGGCACGGCGGGGAAGGAGAGTGCCAGCTGCGCGGCCGACAGGGGTGGAGCCGGCCGCGCAGCTGCGCGTGGTGCGAGGGAACGCTCGGTCGAAGCCACTCCAGGCCCGGCCGTGGTGCCTGGCGCGGTCCGCAGATTGTTCCAACGCATTGCCCAATTAGAACACGCGTTCGATCACCTAGTCCAGCGTCAGGCCGACCAAACAGAGTCCCGTGGACACTTCGAGCACGAATCCGAGTACGTCGCCGGTGATGCCGCCGAACCGGCGTACCAGATGGCGCAGCAGGACCGCCGTGACGGCGGTGGCGACCGCGACCACGACGGGGCCTTGCCACGGGTGGGCGGGGGTCGCCCGGACCGCCAGGAGGCCGACGGCGACCGCGGCGAGCGCCACCACCACCGGCGGGACGGAGCCCGCGACCAGTGCGCCCAGCCCGCCGGGGCGTGCCGCGGGCACGCCCCGAGCGCAGGCCACCGTCACCGCGAGCCGGCCGCAGGCCATCGCGGTCGCGGTCGCCACCAGCGCGGTGGCGGCCGGGTGGGTGACCAGAGCGGTGAGGCACGCGGTCTGGATCAGCAGATCCAGGCAGATCGCGGCGACGCCGAAGGGCCCGATGTCGGGCTTCTTCATGATCTCCAGAGCCCGTTCCGGGCCGCCGTAGGACCCGAGCGCGTCGGTGGTGTCGGCGAGCCCGTCGAGGTGCAGACCCCGCGTCAGCAGCACCCCGGTGCCGACCGCGAGCGCCCCCGCGACGAGGGCGGGCGTGCCCAGCCACGACAGCGACCAGCCGACACCGCCGACGACCAGGCCGAGCAGCGCGCCGACCGCGGGCGCGACGGAGATCGCGACGGCACCGGCGGCCCGGTCCACCCGCCCCGCACGCAGCGGAAACACGGTGAAGGTGGTGATGGCGAGCCGGAGTCCGTCGCCGACGGCCATGATCAGGCTTCGGTCACCGGATAGGCACCGCTCGGCGCGTTGAAGCCGGGACCGCCCGGCATCGGCTCGGCGGCCGACTCCAGCCCGGCGACGTCGACCGCGTCCGGCTCGGTCTCGGCCGGAGCGGCCACCGCGGGCGGCGCCCCCTGCCACAGCGACTCCGCGAGCGCCAGCGCCGACTGCATCAGCGGGATCGCGGCGAGCGCCGAAGCGCCCTCGCCCAGGTCGAGCTTGAGGTCGAGGATCGGGTCCAGGCCCAGCACGTCGGCACCCAGCTTCGTGGTCGGGTCGCCGCCGTGGTCCGGCAGCAGGCACCAGTGCCGGGCCTGGCCCGCCAGGTCGCGCGCGAGCAGCCCGGCCGCGACACCCAGCGGTCCGTCGAGGACCATCGCGGTACGCCGAGCGGTGGCACCCAGCATCAGTCCGACCGCGATCGCCATCCCGGCACCGCCGAGCTCGGTGAGCAGGTCCCGGGCGTTGTTGCCGACCGACTTGATCCGGTGCAGGGCGTCGCGGGCGGCGAGGCAGCGCAGCATCCAGGCGGTGTCGTCGACCCGCCCGTCGGCACTGACCCGGCGCCCGAGCAGCCCGGCGATCTCGGCGCCGGTGATCGACGAGACGATCGCGGCGGCGGTGGTCTCCGTCCCGGCACCGCAGGAACCGAGCACGAGCAGGTCCACTCCGGCGTCGGCCGCCTCCTCGGCGAGCCGCCAGCCGTGCCGAAGGGCCGCCTCGACGGCCTCCGGTGTCGTGGCGCTGCCGAGGTCGATCGGCTCGGCGGTGGCGGCGTCGACCACCTGCAGGCTGGCGCCGAGGCGAGCGGCGAGCACACCGATCGGGCCGGCCCCGGCGCGAGCCTGGTCGGCGCGGTGCTGCGAGTCGGCGGCGTCGACCCCGGCAGCGGCCGAACCCAGGAAGTCGGCGTGGACCAGCATGACCCGCACGGAACGCCACTGGGACGGGGTGGCGGTGCCCTGGGTCTTCGCCGCGAAGGCGAGAATCCCGCTGAGCCCGCCGAAACCGGCGCCGGGCAGGTCGAGGGTGGCGAGCCGGGCGGTGAGATCGCGCTCGGCCTCCTCGTTGGGCATCGGCAGGTCCATGCCGTGCTGGATCACGAGGCCGGTGGCGACCATCGGCAGCGTCATCGTCGGGGCGCTGAGCGCGGCGGTCGGGTCGGCCACGACCGGGGTGATCACCTCGGGGACCTCCTGCGGCGGCACGACGACCGCCGGCTTGGCGGCAGCGGCCTTGCCCGCGGGGGCCGGAGCCCGGCTCGCGGACTGCTTGAGCCAGCTCGGCTGTCCGGCGACGACGAGCGCCACCTGCGTCGCCGCGTCGGCGACGGTGCGGTTGGTCGCGCCGAGCAGGTCGGCATAGGCCGCGCCGATCTCGGTGGTCGGCACCAGGCCGAGGCCCACCTCGGAGCTGACCAGCACGAGCGTCGCCTTGCACGCGCCGACCGACCAGCCCAGAGCCTCGATCTGCTGCTCCTGCGCCTCGGCGTCGAGGTCGAGCAGCCGGGCCACCCAGCCGCCGAGGTCGTCGACGAGCACGATCTCCTCGGCGCTGGCATTGCCGAGCGACCGCAGCAGGTCTGCGGGCTCGATGATCTCCTCGGTGGTCCACTCGACGGGGCGTCGTCGCTGGTGGGCCGAGATGCGCTCCGCCCAGGCCGGATCGTCGCCGATCTCGGCGGTGGCGACATATCGCACCGTGCTGCCCTCTTGGTCCGTCAGGGCGGCAGCCACGAGGGACTCCGCGAACTCCGACTTTCCGGATCGGATGCCACCCAACACCAGGGCGCTCGTCCACGCGTCAACCGACATGCCACGTACCCTAGTGGCTTATTGGTAGTGGGGGCGGAGGGAGTCCGGGCTATGGCGTGGAGTTGGCGTTACGAAGATGCCGATGGCAAGTCGATCGAGGGGCCGACCGAGAGCTTCGGCGGCCAGGCCGATGCGGAGTCGTGGCTGGGTCAGAGCTGGCGTGAGCTGGTCGAATCCGGTGCGGTGACGGCGATCCTCGTCGATGACGAGCGGGTGGAATACAAGATGAGCCTGCTCGCGGCGTAACCGTCGAGCAGACTCATCATGAGGTGACGCGGGAGGCCGAAGCCTAGGGACGTTCCTTGGGCGAGGTCTCGTAGGTCCTGGCCGGATCGCGCTCCGCGACCGGCTCCAGGATCTCGTCGATCGCCTTCAACAGATCGGCGTCGAGCTTGACCCCGGACGCCTTGGCGTTGTCGAGCACCTGCTCCGGGCGGGTCGCGCCGACGATCGCGCTCGCCACGTTGGTGTTCTGCAGCACCCAGGCCACCGCGAGCTGGGCCATCGTCAGCCCGGCCTGCTCGGCGAGGGGCTTGAGCTGCTGGACCCGGCTCAGCACCTCGTCGCTCATGAGGCGCTGCATGAACCGGCCGCCGTTCTCGTCGGTGGCGCGGGAACCGTCCGGCGGCGGCTGGCCCGGCAGGTATTTTCCGGTCAGCACGCCCTGGGCGATCGGCGACCAGACGATCTGGCTGATGCCGAGCTCCTCGGAGGTCGGCACGACCTCGTCCTCGATGACCCGCCACAGCATCGAATACTGAGGCTGCGACGACACGAACGGGATCCGCAGCTCGGTCGCGAGCGCGTGGCCCTCGCGGAGCTGGTCGGCGGTCCACTCGGAGACGCCGATGTAGTGCGCCTTGCCCGCCCGGACGACATCGGCGAAGGCGACCATCGTCTCCTCCAGCGGCGTGCTGTGGTCGAACCGGTGTGCCTGGTAGAGGTCCACGTAGTCGGTGCCGAGGCGGCTCAGCGAGCCGTCGATCGACTCCAGGATGTGCTTGCGGGACAGGCCCCGGTCGTTGCGGCCCGGACCGGTCGGCCAGTAGACCTTGGTGAAGATCTCCAGCCCCGCCCGGCGCTCGCCCTTGAGCGCCCGGCCGAGAACGGCCTCGGCCTTGGTGCCGGCGTAGACATCGGCCGTGTCGAAGGTCGTGATGCCGACGTCGAGGGCCGCGCGGACGCAGGCGAGGGCCGCGTCCTCCTCGACCTGTGAGCCGTGAGTGATCCAGTTTCCGTAGGAGATCTCGCTGACCAGCAGCCCAGATCGCCCGAGGTGTCGGAATTCCATACCAGAACCCTATGCCGCGGATAGTCCCACTGCCCGAACTCCCCTGAACTTTAATGCTGGACACGCCGGGCGGAGTGCGACAAAGGTCAGGGCCGAGTTGACCCTGACCTTTGTTGCGGATTCTGCGGCGTGTCCAGCATTAAAATTCAGGGAAGTGGGCGTGCGACGGTGCCTACAGGACCGGCTTGGTGTCGGCCAGGAGGCGGTCGATCTCCTCCATGACCACCGTGCGGCTGGGAAGCTGCGGGTCGATGAGGGGGCGGCCCTTGCGGTCGAGAGCGCCCCACTTGCCGGCCGGGCTCGCCACCAGGAATGCGACCGGGTGGATGACGAGGGCCGGGTGCACCGGAGGGACGATCATGTTGCCCGCGCGGTCGACGATGCCCTTGCGGCCGCCCGCGTCGACGATCGCCAGACCCTCGTCGGTGAACCCGTCGACGTAGCGGCCGTCGGTGAGCGCCGTGGCGAACGGGCCGAACTGGCACGGGACCACGATCCGGCCGACCTTGTCGATCGCACCCCAGCCACCACGGCGGACGGCGGCGATGCCGCGGCGGAAGGGGCGGACGTCGTCGAAACCGGTCGAGATGACGATCCGGTTGGTCTTGTCGATCGCCACCCAGTTGCCGGTTCCGTCGCGGGACACCCAGGCCAGGCCGTCCGAGAACGATCCCACGCCGAGCCAGCCGGCCCGGTTGTCGATGAGGCGCTGACCACCCTCGTCGATCAGCTCCCAGGTCTCGGACTCGGGGCGGCGAACCCACGCCACTCCGTCGCGGAACGGCTGGGCGTCGGCGAAGGCGGGCTGGATGCCGGTCTCGCCGGACGGGTCCGCGTACCCCCAGCATTGAAGCTTTTGATCGAATTTGGGGACCGGGGGCTTGTGGACCCGCAGGATCTCGTCGCGACCGCGCGGGTAGGGGCCCCAGCCATTCTCCGCGACCTTGCGGAAGACCGCGTCGAGCGCCAGCTCGGTGCGGGCGGTGAGGTCGGGGTCCTCGACCTTGCGCAGCTCCAGGGCCTTCTCGAAGTGGTTGCACGCCTCGATGTAGCGGCCCTGGTCATAGCAGGACTTGCCGAAGTGCTCGTGCATCGTGGCGCGCAGCCGGTCGGGCAGCTCGGTGGAGTTGGCCTGCTCGAAGAGCTGGTCGGCCTCGGCGAAGTCGCCGCGCCACTGCAGCACGTTGGCGAGGCGGGCCTGGGCGATCGCGATGCGCCGCAGCTCGCCGGTCGCCTCCGCGTGCACGAGCGCCATCTTGGCATCGGAGTGCGCCTTGCCGAGGTCGCCGAGGATGCGCGAGACGACCGCGCGCAGGCTGAGCAGCCGGGCCCGGGTCGCGTTGTCGGTGGCCGGGCTGAGCTTCTCGGTCAGCGCCTCGCGGACGTCGCGGAGCTGGTCCGGATCGTCGACGAGTTCGCGCAGCGTGTCGTGGTGGAAACGCCACTCGATCGCGGCGAGCACCTGCTCGGGATCGGGGGTCTTCTCCTTCTCGACCGCTTCCGCGACGGCTGCGGCGGCCTCGGCGGGCGTGGTCACCGGCTCCGCGGTCGCGGCGGCCTGCTTGGGCCGCACGATCGCATGCATCATCGTCGGCGCGGTGAGCGCGGTGGCGCTGCCCGCGGCGGGTGCCGAGACGGGTACGACGGTGTCGGGCGTCGCCACCGCCTGCGGCGCCTCGGTCGCAGCGGGCATGGCCGGGGCGGGCGCCACGGAGACGGGAGCCTCCGACACGGGCGCTACGGCCGCGGCTGCGGGTGCGGCGGGTGCCACCGAGACCGGGGCGGCGGAGACACTCGCCGGGATCGCCGGGAGCTCACCGGTCTGCTCGGCAGCGTGGCGACCGCGCACGCCGGGCGGAGTCTGGGCGGGTGGCGGCTGATGAGCGGGCGGCTGGGGCGGCGGCGCGAACTGCGAAACACCCTGCCGCGGCGGGAAGGGCCCGGGCGGCGGGTATTGGCCGGGCTGGCCCTGCGGACCGGGCTGCGGCGGCGGACCGGGCTGGCCCGGCTGCTGCGGCTGGCCATAGACGCCTCCGGGGCGCGGTGGCTGCTGTCCGGGCTGCTGGGGGTGCACGTTGGGGGCCTGCGCGCCGGGCTGCGGCACGCGAGCGGTGCCGGAGACGGGCTGGCCGTCCGGATTGTCGCTATGGGGCCGTTGAGCAGGCACCTTGGACCACGGCTTCGTCGGCGCACCGGCCCAAGCGGGTGCGGTCGGCCGGTGCCGGTCGTCGGTGCGCTCGTCGGTCACGCCCCACCTCCAGGAAACGATCAGCGCGCAGCTTCGCCCGGCGAGTAGGCTCACTCGGCCGGAATGTGAAGAGGTCGCATCGGGAGGGTACGGCGTGGGCTTAATCACCGCTACTGCGGCTCGGCACACGGCCGAAAACTTCACCGAAGCGCTTGGACGAAATGGGGCAATAGCCGCAGCCGGTTTCCGTCGCTATGCCACTTATCGTCAAGCAACCGTAGCCGCGACCGTCACCAATTCGATGTTCGGCTTTCTTCGCAGCTACGTGATGATCGCCGTGACGGTCGTCGGCGGTGCCGCCGCGGGCTACTCCGAGGCTCAGCTGCTCAGCTTCGTCTGGCTCGGCCAGGGCCTGCTCGGCGTGCTGCTGCTGTGGGGCTGGAACGACCTCGCCGACCGGATCCGCTCCGGCGACGTCGTGATGGACCTGCTGCGTCCGCAGCACCCGGTCGTCTACTTCCTCGCCGCCGACCTCGGCCGGGCCGCCTACGCCTTCCTGACCAGGTTTTTCGCCCCGATGCTGGTCGGGGCGCTCTGCTTCACGCTCTACGTGCCGCAGCGCTGGCCCACCTATCCGCTCGGCGCGGCGTCGATCGTGCTCGGCGTCGTGATCAGCTTCGGCTGTCGTTATCTTGTCAATGCGGCCTCGTTCTGGCTGATGGACAGCCGAGGGGTCAACCTCGTCTGGCTCGTCTGCTCCGGGCTGCTCGCCGGGCTCTACTTCCCGCTGCGCTTCCTGCCCGAACCGCTGCTGCTTCTCATCTGGATCGGCACCCCGATGCCGTCGATGCTCCAGGCACCGCTCGACGTCCTGGTCGAGCGGGACGGGCTCACCGGGCAGCTCGCCATCGTCGGGGGACAGATCGCGTGGGCCGCCGCGCTGATCGGGCTCTGCTTCCTCGTCCAGCGCCGCGCCGAGCGCAAGCTGGTGGTGCAGGGTGGGTGAGCTGGCGCGAGGAGTGAGCGAGCGAAGCGAGGGAGCTCCGGGGACTCGGCTGACGCCCTACTGGGAGCTGCTCAAGGCACAGGTACGCGGCCAGGCGTCCTACCGCGCCTCCTTCTGGCTCGACATGGTCGGCAACTTCGCGCTGCTCGGCGGGGACCTGCTGACCGTGATCGTGCTCTTCCAGGTCACCCCGTCGCTGGGCGGCTTCACCCGGCCGCAGGTGCTGGTGATGTTCGCCCTCGGCATGGTCGCCTTCAACGTCGCCGACCTCGCCGTCGGCAACATCGAGCGGATCCGGATGTATGTCCGCACCGGGACCCTCGACACCGTGCTGATCCGGCCGCTCGGGGTGCTGTCGCAGCTCCTCGCGCTCGACTTCGGCGTACGCCGGATCGGCAGGGTCCTCTACGCCGTCACGATCCTGGTGGTGGCCCTGGTCCTCGCCGATGTGGCGTGGACCCCGGCGAAGGCCGTGCTGGTGGTGGTCGCCCCGATCGCCGGTGCCGCGCTCTTCGGCTCGATCTTCGTCGCCGCCTCGGCGGTGGCGTTCTGGTGGATCGAGTCCGGCGAGATCGCCGCCACCGTGACCTACGGCGGGCGCGACTTCAGCACCTATCCGATCACCGTTTACGGCCAGCTCTTCCGGCGCGTCTTCGCATACGGGCTGGGCTTCGGGTTCGTCGCCTACTATCCCGCGCTGGTGCTGCTGGAGCTGCCCGATCCGCTGGGCCTGCCCGAGCTCACCGGCTGGGCATCGCCGCTCGTCGCGCTCGTCGCCGTGGGGCTCGCCGCCCTGGTCTGGCGCACCGGCGTCCGCCACTACAGGAGCACGGGGTCATGACGGTCATCCAGGTACGCGGGTTGCGCAAGGAGTTCGTCGTCAAGGCCAAGGTGGGCCGCTTCCGCCGGGAGTCCCGCGTCGTCGAGGCGGTCGCCGGGATCGATCTCACCGTCGAGCGCGGCGAACTCCTCGGCTACCTCGGGCCCAACGGCGCCGGGAAGTCCACGACGCTGAAGATGCTGACGGGCGTACTCATGCCGTCGAGCGGCGAGCTGACCGTCTGCGGTTTCACCCCGGTGCCGCAGCGCCGCAAGCTCGCCGCGCGGATCGGCGTCGTCTTCGGCCAGCGTTCGGCGCTGCTGTGGGACCTGCCGCTGCGGGACTCCTTCGAGGTGATGCGGCACGTCTTCCGGGTGCCGCCGGGCGATCACGCGGCCGCCCTGCGCCGCTGCCGGGAACTGCTCGACCTCGACGCCTTCCTCGACACCCCGGTCCGCCAGCTCTCGCTCGGCCAGCGGATGCGCGGCGAGCTCACCGCCGCCCTGCTGCACAGCCCCGAGGTGATCTTCCTCGACGAGCCGACGATCGGTCTCGACGTGCTCAGCAAGCAGGCGGTGCGCGGCTTCCTCGCCGAGTTGGGCCGCCGCGGCGACACGACCATCGTGCTCACCACCCACGACCTCGCCGACATCGAGCGGCTCTGCCGGCGCATCGTCGTCATCGACCACGGCCGGGTCGTCCACGACGGGAGCCTGTCGGAGCTGCACGCCCGCTACGGCTCGCGGCGCCGCGTCGTCGTCGAGCTGGACACGCCGCTCACCACCGTCGTGGAGCTACCGGGTGTCTCGGTCGAGTCGGTCGAGGGGACGCGGATCACCTTCGCGCTCGACGCGCACGCCGAGGTCGGCGATCTCGTGGCCCGCCTGGTGTCCCTCGGCACCCTGCGCGACCTCGCGATCGCCGAACCCGCGATCGAAGATGTGATCTCGCGCCTCTACCTGTCCCCGGCGGGGGTCGAACCGGTAACGTGATCAACGCACAGGGCCGTCAGGGGTCCGTCGGATGGGTGGGACGGCGGGCATGGCGCCTCTGCATCCGGAGTTCCCTGTGTCAGTCGTCACTTCTCCCGCCGGTTATCGCGGTCTCGTCCGCGTGACCGGGCCCGGGTTTCTCGGCCTCTCCTTCCTCGCCCGCCTCCCCGCCGCGATGGGCCCGCTCGGCGTGATCACGCTCGTCGCGGTCGCGACCGGCAGCTTCGCCGTCGCGGGTGCCGTCGCCGCCGCCTACGGGATCGGTGCCGCGCTCGGTGGTCCGGTCGTGGGTGCGCTCGCCGACCGGCACGGGCAGCGGCTCGTCGGTGCCGTCGCCGCCCTCATCGACGCCGCGGCGCTCGTCGCCGTCGTGGTCGCGGTCCGGACCGGCGCGACGCCCGTCGTGGTCGGCCTCCTCGCGGCGGCCGCCGGCTTCGCGACTCCGCAGGTGGGTCCGCTGGTACGCGTACGGTGGGCCGCCCTGCTCGGCGACCGGGGTGAGCAGCGGAACCTGCCGACGGCGTTCTCCTATGAGGGTGCCGCCGACGAACTCTCCTACATGGCCGGACCGGCGCTCGTCGGGCTCGTGGCGGTGCTCGGCTCGCCCTCGGCGCCGCTGCTCGTCGCAGCCGGTCTCACCGTCGCGGCGGCTGTCCCGTTCGCCCTGCACCGCACCGCGCCGCCCGTCGTGAGGGCGCCCCGGGCCGCGGCTGTCGCGGTCCGGCTCCCGATCGCAGCCGTGATCGCCCTGGTCGTGGCGATGGTGGCGATCGGCGCCGTCTTCGGCGCCACCCAGACCGGTGTGACGGCCTATGCGTCGTCGGTCGGCGCCTCCGGTTCGGCCGGGCTCATCTACGCCGTCCTCGGCGTCGGCAGCGCCATCGCCGGGCTCGCCACCGCCTGGATCCCGGCGCGGATCGGGCTGCTCACCCGCTATGTGGTCGCCGCGATCGCCCTGGCCGCCGGCGGTGCGCTCCTCGTCGTGATGCCGGGCACCCTGGTCGGCGTCCTGGTCGCGATGGCGGTCATCGGTGTCGTCAGCGCGCCGTACCTGATCAGCGTCTACGGCGTCGCCAACGCCATCACCCCCGCCCGCCGCGCGGGCACCGTGATGACCCTGCTCGCCTCCGGCGTGGTGGCGGGTGTGGCGCTGGGTGCCGCAGCGGCGGGCCGTCTCGCCGACAGCCACGGCTACCAGGCTGCCTTCCTGCTCCCGCTGCTGGCCGGAGCCGCTGCGCTGGCCCTGGCCCTGGCGAGCCTCCGCCCGCTCCGCGGAGCCCTCACGCACGTCCCGCCCACCGTCGCCACCCCGCAGCCCGAGCCCGCCTACCGGTAGCCACCAAGATCGCCGCAACTCTTGAAGAGTTGGTGCTATCGGCGGTGACGCTTTGCAGCAAAGCGTGCCCATTTCACGCCGCGAGAACATGATCAAGCCCGTAATAACACCAACTCTTCAAGAGTTGCGGCGATCTTGGTGACCAACCATCGGTATGTAACTTGCACGACCCCCCACAGCCCGTTACGTTCACCAACCGTGATCACCGATAGGGCGCTGGTGCGGGACGCGCTCGCCATAGGGGCTGCGGCCGGCGTGATCGGGCTGTCCTACGGGGCCATCGCCGTCGCCAACGGGCTGGAACCGTGGGTGCCGATCGCCATGTCGCTCATCGTCTTCGCCGGCGGGTCGCAGTTCCTCGCCGCCGGGCTGCTCGGCGTCGGCAACCCGATCGCCGCGGTCGTCGGCGGCATCCTGATCAACAGCAGGCACTTCCCGTTCGGGCTGGCGATCGGCGGATACATCGGCGACTCGCTGCCGTCGAAGCTGCTGGGCTCGCACATCCTGATCGACGAGTCGACCGCGTTCACGATGGCGGAGCCCGATCCGGGTCGCAAGCGGCGTTCCTTCTGGCTGGTGGGCGGCACCCTGTTCGTGCTGTGGAACCTGGGCACCGTGGTCGGCGTACTCATCGGAAACGCCGTGGGGGACCCGGAGACCTTCGGGTTGGACGCGGCCTTCCCGGCCGGCCTGCTCGCCCTGCTCCTGCCCTCGCTGCGCGACTCCGCGGCGCGCGTCGCGGCCGGGGCGGGCGCGGTGATCGCGGTCGCGACCACGCCGCTGCTCCCGGCGGGCCTGCCCGTCCTGCTCTCGCTGGTCGGTCTGGCGGCGGCTCTCATGATCAAACCGGGGGGTACGCCATGACCGCCGCCTGGGTGATCCTGGCGCTCGCCGCCGGGACCTATGGGGTGCGCCTCGCCGGTGTGCTGCTGCACGACCGGCTGGTGCTGCCGGACCGGCTGAAGCACCTGCTCCCGATCGCGGCGGTGACCCTGCTGGCGGCACTCGTCGCGACCTCGGTCTTCACCGACGGCGACCGGATCTCGATCGGCCTCGCCCGACCGGCCGGGGTGCTGGTCGGCGCGGTCCTGGCGTGGCGGAAGGCCCCCTTCGTCGTGGTGGTCGTGGCCGCCGCCGCCGTAGCCGCGGGACTTCGGCTGTTGGGCATCCGCTAAAAGCGACAAATCGGTACCGTCGGGTACATGGATCTCAACGCTTTCTACGGCGTGGTCTCGGCGATCAACTTCACCCTGCTCGGGCTCTGGTGGGTGGCGATGCGGGACCGGCCGGAGGTGGGGGACCGGGGGGCCTCGGGGCGCCGGATGGCCTACCTGGTCTCGCTGCAGTTCCTGATCCCGGGCACGATGGCGCTGCTCTCGCAGGTGGCGCCGGACGTGCCCGCGCTGTGGCGGTCGTCCTTCGCGATCGCCGGGATCGCCGGGGCGATCGGCGTCATCCTGCTCGCACCGATGGTGGACCGGATCCGCGACGGCGGCCTCGTCGCGGCGGCGCTGCGCTTCATCGTGGCGCCGCTCTACGCCGTCGTGGCCGTGGTCGCGCTCTTCCCCGGCCTGCCGAAGGCGCTCCACCTGGGGCTGACCCCGCTCCAGGTGGAGGGCATCCTGCTCTGCCTGCTGGTCTTCCTCGGCGTCCAGATCGCCTGGGCGGTGCACATGGCTCCCCGCCCGGAGTCGGAGAGCTGATCCATCAGGCGGGACCGATGTTCTTGTCGATCCAGTCGAGCAGCGGGCGCATCGCCTTCCAGTCCCGGCGGACGTTCGCCAGCATCTTCGGGCTGTGCATCTCGTCATCGGGGAGGTAGCGGCGGTGCACGGTGAGCGACTCGTGGCGCATCAGCTCCAGCCGGGGGTGATCGGCGGGGCAGCCGCGCGGCCGGGTCTTCACCTGCGAACCGCTCCGGGTGAACCCGGCCTTCGTCAGCTTGCCGAGGATGCCGACGAGCAGGTCGCCGAGCACGTCGTCGTTGACCGCCGTCCGGTAGCGCAGGGTCTGCTCGCGATCCGGGGAGTGGAAGCCGCCCGCGGTGACGATCCCGTCGGCGTCGATGCTGACGTAGAAGCCGATTCCCGGGTCCAGGTCGCAGAACGCGCCCTGGTGCGTCTTGTAGGGCGACTTGTCCTTGGCGAAGCGCACGTCGCGGTGCGGCCGGAAGAGCCGGCACTCGCCGAACTCGTCGCTGAGCTCGGCGACCAGCGCCTGCATCGGCGCCTTCACCGAGCGGTCGTAGACCTCCCGGTGCTTGGTGAAATAGGTCTTGGAGTTGTCGGCCTGGAGCCCCTCATAGAACGCCAGTGCCTCGTCGGGGAAGCCCGTGAACGACATGGGCCGAACCTATCGCAGCGACGGGGCGGGAGTACCGCTTCAGCGGTGGTGGCCCGCCGGGTCGGAACCTAGCCTGAGGTGGCACGCACGGTTCAGTCACAGCCATGAGCGGAGGCTCTCATGAGCGTGGATGTCACACCCCCGATGTTCGAGGAGATCGGCGGCAGCGAAGCCGTCGAGGAGGCTGTCCGGCGCTTCTACGAGCGGTTGCTCGCCGATCCGCAGACCGCCGAGTTCTTCGACGGCATCGACATCGAAGTGCTTCGGCAGCACCAGGTGGCGCTCCTCACCACCGTGCTCGGCGGGCCCGACGCCTACTCCGGCCGGGAGTTGTCGCAGGCGCACGCACACCTCTCCATCACCTCGGACGACTACGCCAGGGTCGGCGCGCACCTGATCGCCGTCCTGGTCGAGCTCGGGGTGCCCGAGCACGTCATCACGCACGTCAACGAAACGCTCACCGCGGTGGCACCGGACATCATCACCGCGTAGGCACACGACGACGGCGGCCCTCCCCGGATCCGGGGCGGGCCGCCGTTGACCGTGACGACTAGAAGCTCTCGCCGAGCTTCACGCGCGGCTTCGGCATCCGCAGGCGGCGGAAGGTGATCGAGCGCATGAAGGCGTAGAAGTAGAGCGAGCGGCTCTTGACCTCGCTCTTCGGGAACCGCTCCCGGACCAGCTTGCCGAGCTTGCGGCAGATCAGCACCGTGTCGACCGCCGCGGCGAGCGCGATGACGAACCACAGGAGCTGGGCGTAGAGCGCGATCGCGGGCGACTGCATCGAGGTGCCCAGCAGCACGAGGAACGCGCTGCCGAAGAACCAGGTGCCGACGTTGCGACGCGAGTCGATGAGGTCGCGGACCAGCGCCTTCTCCGGGCCCTTGTCGCGGGCGAGCAGGTAGCGCTCGTCACCCGAGCGCATGCCCTCCATCGCCTCGGCCCGGTCGAGCTTCTGCTTCTCGCGCATGCGCTTGTAGGCCTCGCGCCGGTTGGCCGGTGGCGGCTCAGCCTTGCGGCGACCGTCCGACCGCTTCGGCGTCACCTTGCCGAGCTCTTTCTTGCTCGGCGTGGCGCGACGGGTGGCGGACACGAGGTCGCCCTCGGCCGGGGTCACCTCTTCGATGACCTGCGGCTCGGCAGGCTTGCGACGGAACAGCGTAGACACGAGGCAAGGGTAGCCGATGTCCGGTGATTTCCTCAGCCGCGTGCGGAGCTTCGGCTCACACCCGGTGCGGGCTTCAGCCCCGCTCGGCCCGGGCGCCCAGCGCCGCGAGCTTCGCCTCGAAGTCCTCGTAGCCCCGGTTGATCAGGTCCACGCCGTGGACCGTCGAGGTCCCCGCCGCTGCGAGCGCCGCGATCAGGTGGCTGAACCCGGCCCGGAGGTCGGGGATGACCAGTTCGGCGGCGATCAGCTTGGTCGGGCCCGCGATGACCGCGGAGTGGGCGAAGCCACGGCGGCCCCAGCGGCACGGCGTCCCGCCGAGGCACTCCTGGTAGACCTGGATGTTGGCACCCATCTGGTTGAGCGCGGCGGTGTAGCCGAAGCGCTTCTCATAGACGGTCTCGTGCACGATCGACATGCCCGACGCCTGGGTCAGCGCCACGACGAGCGGCTGCTGCCAGTCGGTCATGAAACCCGGGTGCACATCGGTCTCGAGCACCGTGGCGCGCAGGTCGCCGCCGGGGTGCCAGAAGCGGATGCCGCCGCCCACGGGGGAGTCGTCGACCTCGTACATGCCGCCGATCGAGCGGAACGTGTTGAGGAAGGTCATCATGTCGGCCTGGCGTGCGCCCTCGACCATGACGTCGCCACCGGTGGCGAGGGCGGCGGACGCCCAGCTCGCGGCCTCGATCCGGTCGGGGATCGGGCGGTGGACATAGCCGCCGAGCGTTTCCACGCCGTGGATCTCGATCACCCGGTTGGCGTGCACCTTGATGATCGCGCCCATCTTCTGCAGGACGCAGATGAGGTCGATGATCTCCGGCTCGACCGCCGCGTTGCTCAGCTCGGTGACGCCCTTGGCGAGCACCGCCGTGAGCAGGATCTGCTCCGTGGCGCCCACGGACGGGTAGTCGAGGGCGAACTTGATGCCGTGCAGCCCGTTGGGCGCGCTGATGTCGAGCCCGCCCGCGGTCTTGTCGACCTGGGCGCCGAACTCCCGCAGCGCCGCCAGGTGGAAGTCGATCGGCCGGCCGCCGATGTTGCAGCCGCCGAGGTCCGGGATGAACGCGTGGCCCAGCCGGTGCAGCAGCGGTCCGGTCAGCAGGATCGGGATCCGCGACGAGCCCGCGTGCACGTTGATCTCGTCGACATGGGCCCGCTCGACGTTGGCCGGGTCGAAGATCATCTCGCCGTGGGTGGCGCCGTCCGACACCCGTACGCCGTGCAGCTCCAGCAGGCCCCGCACGATCTCCACATCGCGAATCCGCGGCACGTCGTGCAACGTGCTCGGCGAATTGCCCAGCACCGTCGCGACCATCGCCTTGGAGATGAGGTTCTTGGCGCCCCGCACCCGAACCGACCCCTGCAACGGCGTGCCGCCGTGAACGACGAGAAGATCCTGCACAGGGGCCTCCGAATAAGTTGGGAGCGACGGCGAACCGCGAAAGCATAGCGCTCTTGCCCCGATAGCGAGGGATCTCAAACCTTAAGCCGTAACCGCAGGCCACCAGCCAAGACCCACAGTCCGGACCCGACTACCGACAGTGCCGCACCCTGGGCACATAACGGTCAAATCCAGCAGCCGGGCCGCAACAAACCCGACGCTGAGTCCCCCACCACAGGTTCGGGGCTGTGCGCCCCACGACGGGATCAAGCCTGACCGCCCGTCGTGGGGCACACAGCCCCGAAACCCACAGCGACGACTAAGGAAGAGCGAGCATCTGCTCCAGGCCGACCCGGGCATCCGCAGCGGTGGCGGCATCCACGACGATCTGGTTGGGAACGCGTCCGGCCACGAGCTCCTCGAGCGCCCACACCAGGTGCGGCAGATCGATCCGGTTCATCGTCGAGCAGTAGCAGACGGTCTTGTCCAGGAACATGATCTGCTTGTCGGGGTGCGCGTTGGCGATCCGGCGGACCAGGTTGAGCTCCGTGCCCACCGCCCAGGCCGAGCCGGCCGGCGCCGCGTCGATGGTCTTGATGATGTACTCCGTCGAACCGACGTAGTCGGCGGCCGTGACGACCTCGTGCTTGCACTCGGGGTGGACAAGGACGTTGACGCCCGGCACCCGCTCGCGCACGTCGTTGACGCTGTCCAGGGTGAAGCGCCCGTGCACCGAGCAGTGCCCGCGCCAGAGGATCACCTTGGCGGCACGCAGCTGCTCGGCGGTGAGGCCGCCCTGCGGCTTGTGCGGGTCGTAGAGGACGCAGTCGTCGAGCGAGAGGCCCATCTCCAGCACGGCGGTGTTGCGGCCGAGGTGCTGGTCGGGCAGGAAGAGGACCTTCTCGCCCTGCTCGAATGCCCAGGTCAGTGCCCGCTTGGCGTTGGAGGAGGTGCAGACGACGCCGCGGTTGCGCCCGACGAAGCCCTTGATGTCGGCGGAGGAGTTCATATAGGTCACCGGCACCACGTCGTCGGCGATGCCGAGGTCGGTGAGGGTGTCCCAGCAGCGCTCGACCTGGCCGAGGACGGCCATGTCGGCCATCGAGCAGCCGGCCGCGAGGTCGGGCAGGATGACCCGCTGCGACTCGGTGGTGAGGATGTCGGCGGACTCGGCCATGAAGTGCACGCCGCAGAAGACGATGAACTCGGCGTCGGGCCGGGCGGCGGCCTCGCGGGCGAGTTTGAACGAGTCACCCGTCACGTCGGCGAACTGGATGACCTCGTCGCGCTGGTAGTGGTGTCCGAGCACGAAGACCCGGTCGCCCAGCGCAGCCTTGGCCGCGGTCGCGCGCGCCACGAGCGTCGGGTCGC
This sequence comes from Allocatelliglobosispora scoriae, assembly GCF_014204945.1. Classification (NCBI taxonomy): domain Bacteria; kingdom Bacillati; phylum Actinomycetota; class Actinomycetes; order Micromonosporales; family Micromonosporaceae; genus Allocatelliglobosispora; species Allocatelliglobosispora scoriae. The sequence goes on along the minus strand of NZ_JACHMN010000002.1, from coordinate 1,871,272 downwards.
TGGGTGCGGGCAGGTCGCCCGGACAGTCGACCCCCCGCTCGGATGACGGATCGCTCCCTCGCCCCAGCAGAAGCAGCGCGGTAGCCGTACCTGAAGGCTCAGCCCATGTGGTGGTCACGGCGACCATTTTCCCACGCCGTGACCCATATCGCTCCCATGCGGTGCCTGTGATGGCTACCGCAGGTAAACGTTGTGGTCCACCTCACAGCATGCGCGTGCGCTCGACGGGATGTGGAGAAGAGCGTCGTCCCGCTGGTAGGTATAGACTGATTTGTAGACGTCTGATCTGCTATTTCGGTCACCCGCTCTGGGGAATATCCGTCGGGGTGGGTACCGTTACGCCTGACGCAGTCAAGCTTGCGGCAAGAGGGAGCAGCGCAGTGACCACCACGGAAAACGCAGTGACGGAGACCGCGGCTGCGGCGACCGACAGCATCGGCATCAACCTGACCGACTTCGCAGCGGTCAAGGTCAAGGCCCTGCTTGAGCAGGAGGGCCGCGACGACCTGCGGCTCCGCGTGGCCGTGCAGCCCGGTGGCTGCTCCGGCCTGCGCTACCAGCTCTTCTTCGACGAGCGTTCGCTCGATGGCGACATCGTCAAGGAGTTCGGCGGGGTCGAGGTCGTCACCGACCGCATGAGCTCGCCCTACCTGGCGGGTGCCACGATCGACTTCGCCGACCGGATCGACGCGCAGGGATTCACGATCGACAACCCCAACGCGGGCGGATCGTGTGCCTGTGGAGACTCGTTCCACTGATCTGACCAGCCAAGGGCCTCTCCACGCATGCGCGGAGAGGCCCTTGCCGTGTGCTCTCGGTTAAGCTGGCTCGGCCACATCACCGCCGACCAGTAGGGCTCTCATGAAGATCGCCGTCACGGGTTCGATCGCCACCGATCACCTGATGCATTTTCCGGGTCGCTTCGCCGACCAGCTCATCGCGGACCAGCTCGACAAGGTCTCGCTGTCGTTCCTCGTCGACGACCTGGTTGTTCGCCGTGGTGGGGTCGCCGCAAACATCGCGTTCGGCATGGGCCAGCTCGGCCTGCGCCCGCTGCTGATCGGCGCCGTCGGTGCCGACTTCGCCGACTACCGCTCGTGGCTCGAGCGCCACGGTGTCGACTGCGACTCGGTGCACATCAGCGAGGTCGCGCACACCGCCCGCTTCGTCTGCACCACCGACAACGACCTCTGCCAGATCGCGTCCTTCTACGCCGGCGCCATGAGCGAGGCCCGCAACATCGAGCTGGGCCCGGTCAACGAGCGGGTCGACGGCCTCGACCTCGTCGTGATCAGCGCCAACGACCCGGCCGCGATGCTGCGCCACTCCACCGAGTGCCGCGAGCGCGGGCTGCCCTTCGCCGCCGACCCGTCGCAGCAGCTCGCCCGGATGGGCGGCGAGGATGTCCTCGGCCTCATCGACGGCGCGGAGTTCCTGCTGACGAACGAGTACGAGAAGTCGCTGCTGGAGACGAAGAGCGGGCTCAGCGACGCCCAGGTGCTGGACCGGGTGAAGATCCGGGTCACCACGCTCGGCAAGAACGGTGTCGAGATCACCGGCAACGGCATGGAGCGCCTGCACGTGCCGGTGGCCCGCGAGATCAAGGCGTACGACCCGACGGGCGTCGGCGACGGCTTCCGGGCCGGGTTCTTCTCGGCCCTCTCCTGGGGCCTCGGGCTGGAGCGCGCGGCGCAGGTCGGCGCCCTGCTCGCCACCCTGGTCCTGGAGACCGTCGGCACCCAGGAGTACGAGGTGCGCAGCGACCTTTTCGTCAAGCGCCTCTCGGAGTCCTACGGCGATGCCGCGGCCGAGGAGGTCCGCCCGCACCTGCCGCTGTAACGACCTCAGACACCGCCGTCCGCGCTCATGCGCTGGGCGGCGGTGTCTCCTTTCCGGGCGACCGGCAGGTGCTCACCGGCGGCCGCCAGCCCCCAGCGCGGCATGTTGACGTAGAGCGCCTCGTAACGGCCCGCGCCCACCGCGTAGGTCTCGTGCCAGACCCCCACGTCACCGCTGCCGCCGACCGTCCGGTTGAAGGCGCGCCAGGCCGGCAGGTGGGCGAAGTCGGGATTGCGGGCGAAGGACTGCAGCTGCTCCGCGGAGCGCCAGTACTGCACGAAGACGGGCCCGCCCGACCCGATCGTCGACATCCAGCCCAGCAGGCCGAGCTCGGGATGTTTGGCGAGCTCACGCAGCATGCGGGGCATCGCGGTGAACGCACCCCACCACTTGCCGACCTTCCACGGTCTGTTGAAGCGCATCCCGATCAGGAAGACCACGAACTCGCCGTCGATGTCGGCGGTCATCCGGCCGGGTGTCACGGGTGCCATAAGCGTGGCCTCATTTCGGATAGTGACGCTATCCGAATATACGGCGCTAGACGATCCGCCGCACGTCGAATTCGTTCTGTGCCGGGGAGCCCGCGTACTCCTGACCTCGCATCCGGCACCACGCCGGGATGTCCAGCGCCGCCGCCGGGTCGTCGGCGAGGATCCGCACGACGCCGCCGATCGGCACCAGCGGCAGCCGCCGGGCCAGCGCGATCACCGGCAGGGGGCAGCGCTGCCCGAGGCAGTCGACGACGACCGGGTTCACAGGTCGCTCACGCCCGCCCGCGACCGCAGCTCCGCGACGATCCCGGGTAGCTCCGCCAGGAACCGCTCGACCTGGGCGGCCGTCGTCTCGCGATGCAGCGAGACCCGGATGTTGCCGTGCGTCAGCACCCCCATCGCGGCGAGCACGTGGCTCGGCGTCAGCGTCGAGGAGGTGCACGACGAACCCGACGAGACGGCGAAGCCGCGCCGGTCCAGCTCCGTCAGGAGCGCCTCGCCGTCCACATAGAGGCAGGAGAAGGTGACGAGGTGCGGCAGCCGCTCCACCGGATCACCGACGATCTCGACGTCGGGCACGGTGGCGGCGACACGGTCCCGGATCAGCTCCACCAGGGCGCTCAGCCGCTGCGCCTCGGCCGCAGCCTCCGCCCGCACCGCCCGCAGGGACGCCGCCGCCGCCACGATCGCGGGCAGGTTCGCCGCACCCGGCCCGTGCCCCGCCCGCCGCTCCTCCAGCGACCAGTGCGCCGTCAGCGGCGGCTCGAACCGGGTCCCGGCCCGCACGGCCAGCAACCCCACCCCGGCCGGCCCGCCCCACTTGCGCGCGCTCGCGGTCAAGAACGACCACCCCGGGGGTACGGGCACCCGCCCCACCGACACCGCCGCGTCCACCAGCAGCGGAACCCGTGCCTCGGCGCAGATCCCGGCCGCCCACTGCGTCGGCTGCAGCGTCCCCGCCTCGTGGCTCGCCGAGATCAATGAGGCCAACGCCACACCCGGCGCGGTCACCGCCGCACGCCAGTCCGCCTCGATGATCCGGCCGGTGCGGTCCACCGGCACGCTGACAGCCGTGCCACCTGCGTCGACGTGATCGGATGCGGCGTGCAACACAGCCGAGTGCTCGATGGCCGAGTGGACGAAGGCCCGCCCGACCCGTTTGCGGGGTGCCAGTCCACCCAGGACCGCCGTGTGCGCGGCGACGGTTCCGCTCGCGGTGAAGATCAGCTCCGGTGGGCGTACCCCCAATTGCTCTGCGACGGTCTCGCGTGCCGCGTCGAGCAGCCGGCGTGCCCGGCGGGCCTGCGCATATAGACGCCCGGGGTCGGCCCAGCCGTCGGAGAGCGCTGCCAGGAACGCTTCCCGCGCCACCGGGTGCAGCGGGCTCGCGGTCGCGGCATCGAAGTACGCGGTTTCGAGCTCGTGGGCCATGATTCGACCGTATCGCGCCTGGATCAGTGGCTTGCAGACACGCCGACCCCAAGACCGAATCGCCGCCCGAGGTCGAGTACTCTGCGACCGTCGAGGACGGCATGTCCTGTTCTTGGTGGTGGCGCGAGCCGCCGGCGAGGATGTCAGATCCGCCTAAGGAGGCAGGAGCAGGTGGTCGCAAAGGGTTCCCCCGCGCGAGCGGTCAGGCTCACCGTTGTCGCCATCGCCGCCGCTGCGGCGCTCGCCGGCTGCGATATCAACAACACCCTGGGCGGTTTCGGCTGGCCCGGTGGCGGCGTGACGAAGCAGTCGACCGCGATGTACGACATGTGGTTCTGGTCCGTCGTCGCAGCACTCGCCGTCGGCGTCTTCGTCTGGGGCCTGATCTTCTGGTGCACCACGCGCTACCGCAAGCGTGGCGACGAGCTGCCCGAGCAGACGCGCTTCAACCTGCCGATCGAGGTCCTCTACACGGTCCTGCCGGTGCTGGTCATCGCGGTGCTCTTCTACTACACCGCCGTCGCCCAGACCAATGTGAACAAGGTCTCCGCCAACCCCGACGTGACCGTCGAGGTCGTGGCGTTCAAGTGGAACTGGCAGTTCAACTACCGCAGCGGGCCGCAGCTCACGCCGCAGTCCGACGCGAAGACGGTCGCTTCCACGACCGGCTCCAGCGAGTACATCCCGATCCTCGTCATCCCGACGAACCGCACCATCCGGTTCGAGGAGACGAGCAAGGACGTCATCCACTCGTTCTGGGTGCCCGAGATGCTCTTCAAGCGGGACGTCTTCCCCGCGAGCAAGAACGGCGTCGCCCGCAACGTCTTCGAGATCACCGCGCAGCAGGAGGGCCGCTACGTCGGCCGGTGCGCGGAGCTCTGCGGCACCTACCACTCGATGATGAACTTCGAGGTCATCACGGTGTCGCCGGACAAGTACGACAAGTACGTGGCTGCGCTCGCCGCGGGCAAGTCCTCACCGGAGGCGCTGGAGCTGATCGGGTTCACCGGCGCTCCGGGCACCGTGACCTCGCCCTTCGCCTACACGACGAAGCCCTTCGACACCAAGCGTCAGCAGAGCTGAGGAGCCGACTATGAAGACTGAGTGGCGGATCTTCGGCGGCGTGTCGCTGTTCCTCTTCGTGATGGCCGTGGTCTATCCCTGGTGGACCAACCACGACCTGGGCCACGTCGACTGGGTCGGCACGGTCGCGCTGATCCTCTCCGGCCTGCTCTGCATCATGTGCGGCGGGTACTTCTGGTTCGTGTCGCGCCGCATCGACCCGCGTCCCGAGGACCGGCACGACGGCGAGATCGCCGACGGTGCCGGTGAGATCGGGTTCTTCTCGCCGGGAAGCTACTGGCCCTTCGGCATCGCGCTGCTCGCGTCGACGACGGGCATCGGGCTCGTCTTCGACATGTGGTGGCTGGTCGCCGTCGGCCTGCTCGGCGTGGTCGGCACCTCGTCAGCGATGCTCTTCGAGTACTACACGGGAACCCGTCGCACCGCCGAGCACTGATACTCACGCTCTACGCCCAGCGGGCGCACCTCCACGTTGGAGGGGCGCCCGCTGGCGTTTGTGCCTGCCTGCGTGCACGCTTCTGCTTGCCCGGTGCGGTGTCCCCGCGGCTTGGCTGCGGGGTTCTGCTTGCCGGTGCGGTGCCTGACCGTGTGCTGCCTGCCCTCGCGACGCTTGTCCGTGCGGCGCTTGTCCGTGCGGCGCTGCTTTTCATGCGCTGCCTGCCCGCGCGGTGCTTCCGCGTGCTTCATTGCTGGCCTTGAGCTGTCTGCGGGGGCGCATGCCCGCGTAGCTTGACTCTCAAGATCACACCATCTTCAGGGAAATAGGCGTGATCATGGACCATGATCACGCCTATTTCCCTGAAGATGGTGTGATCTTCGGCGCGGGGCGCGGGGCGCGGGGCGCGGGGCGCGGGGCGCGGGGCGCGGGGCGCGGGGCGCGGGGCGCGGGGCGCGGGGTGCAGGGTGCAGGCCGCAGGGGCGCGGGGCTTGGCGGGGCGCCGAGGGCGCCCTCGGCGGGCGTCACGGGCGCTTGATCGCGCTGTTTCCCGGAAAGAGTGCCTATGTCCGCACTGCTTAAGGGCTGTTTCCGGGAAACAACGCGATCAAGCGGTGGTCGGCAGGCGCAAACCCGCGCTGGACATCCACGTCGTCGCCGTGATCCCCGGCGTCACCACATGAAGGACATCCACGTGCGGTGAGGGCGGACGCCTGGGCAAGATCGTCGCAACTCTTGAAGAGTTGGGCTTAAGGCCTGGCGGCCTGAAGCACCAACTCTTCAAGAGTTGCGACGATCTTGGGTTACGCGCGGTGGGACTGGGCGGTGGTGATCCAGCGGTCCAGGGTGGCCGCTGCGGCGCCGGAGTCGATCGAGGTACCTACGACATCCAGCGCCTTCGCCAGAGCCGCGGTGAGGTCGCTGCGGGGGTCCGCGAACGGCTCCTCGTCGACGCCCTCGACCGCGACCAGCGCAGCCGCCGCGTTGACGAGCACCGCGTCGCGGATCGGGCCGCGCTCCCCGGCGAGCAGGCGCCGGGCCACTCCGGCGTTGACCGTGACGTCACCGCCGCGAAGGTCGCCCATGGTGCTCCGGGCTATGCCGAGATCGGCGGCGTCCACGGTGACCGGCACGACCTGCCCGCCCCGCACGATCTGCACGGAGGTGGTGGTCGTGGTGGTGAACTCGTCCAGGCCGTCATCGCCGTGCATGATCAGCACCGAGTCGCCCCGGCGGCCGAAGATCTCCGCCATCACCGGCGCCATCCGGTTGTCGGCGCAGCCGATCGCGCCCGCCCGGGGGCGGCCGGGGTTGCTCAGCGGGCCGAGGAAGTTGAAGGCCGTCGGTACGCCGAGCTCGCGCCGGGTGGCACCGGCGTGCCGCATGCCGGGGTGGAACCGGCCCGCGAAGCAGAACCCGATGCCGGCCTCGGCGATGCACGCCGCGACCTCGTCCGGGCCCAGATCGAGCGGGATGCCGAAGTGCTCCAGCAGGTCGGCTGCGCCGCACGCGGAGGAGGCCGCCCGGTTGCCGTGCTTGACGACCGAGACGCCCGCGCCCGCGACGACGATCGCGGCCATGGTGGAGATGTTGACGGTGTGCGACTGGTCGCCGCCGGTGCCGACGACGTCGACCGAGCGGGCCCGCTGCTCGTCGGTGAGCACGACCCGGGGCGCCTTGGCGAGCATCGTCGCGACGAGACCGGAGACCTCGTCGGGGCGCTCGCCCTTGGCCCGCAGCAGCAGGGCGAAACCGGCGATCTGAGCCGAGGTCGCATCCCCGGCCATGATCTCCTCCATCGCCCAGGCGGCGTCGTCGGTGGAGATCTCTTCGGCCCGCAGCAGCGCTGACAGCAAGCCGGACCAGGTCCTATCGCCCATGACGGGCACCTCCCCAGTAGGGGTAAGCGACCGCCGACGAGCCGTCAGCGGCGCTGTGCGCCTTGCGGGCGACCCGTCGGCGGACGCTCGACGAAGATTATGAGGTGACCCGCGCCGGCTGGCCGTCACGCAGCAGCTCGGCGACCGTGCGGCCGGTGGTGACCGGGTCCAGCGGGTGGGTCAGCGTTGCGGTGACCTTGGCGTAGGCGGCGAGCCATCGGTCGGCCGCCCGCGCGATCACGACGACGATCGGCGGGGTCACCTCGAGCTCGTCGTGCAGCTGCCGGGAGATGCCCAGGCCGCCCGCGGGCGCCGCCTCGCCGTCCAGCACCAGCAGGTCGATCTCGTAGTCGTCGACGAGCTTCACGCACTCGGCGTAGGTCTCGGCGTCGACGAACTCGATCGTGATGTCGGCCGCCGGGTGCTCGCCGATGGCGCCGCGCATGCTGTCGCGGACCGCCGGGTCGTCGCTGTACAGCAGGACGGTGTGGGTCGCGCTCATCGTTCTCCCCTGGGGATCGCAGTTGCTCGCTGATCGTACTCGGGTGCCTGGGCGGGTAGGGGGGTGGCGGCGTTTTCCCGCTGCGCCGCCTCCTCCTCGCGGTCGAGCTGCCGGTCGATCCGACGAGCCTCGCGTTCGGAGTGGCGCATCCACTGGGCGACGAGGACGCCGAGCATGGTGACGCTCACCACTTCACCACCGGCCCAGAGGATGCCCCCGGCGAGCTGCTGGTCGGCGGCCGGGTCGAGCCAGGACAGCCCGAGCGAGGGGTAGTAGTCCCCGCCGAGCAGCACCGTCTGCTGCATGATCGTGAGGCCGAGGATCGTGTGGAAAGGCACCGAGAGCAGCATCAACAGCGCTCGGCCCGGGTGCGGCCAGCGACCGGGCAGCGGGTCGAGCCCGAGCAGCGGCCAGAAGAAGAGACATCCCGTCGCGATGAAGTGCGCGTGCATCGCCTCGTGCAGCCAGGGAGTGCGCAACGTCACCTCATAGAGACCGGTGAAGTAGAGCACGAACGGGTTCGCGACGAAGATGCCGAACGCGACCAGGGGAAAAGCGATAACCTTGGCAACCCTGCTGTGTACGCCGGCCAGCAGCACCCGCCGTGGCCGGACCGGCAGCGTGCGCAGGGCGAGGGTCACCGGCGCGCCCAGGGCCAGGAAGATCGGAGCGACCATGCCGAGCACCATGTGCTGCACCATGTGCACCGAGACCATGGTCGTGTCGTAGGCGCCGATGCCGCTCAGGGTCACCAGCGCGATGGAGCCGAGGCCGGGTCCGAGGAAGAAGATCGTCCGGGCGATCGGCCACGAGTCGCCGCGCAGCCGCAGCCGGTGCACGCCGTAGAGGTAACACGCTGCGACGATCAGCAGCCCGGCGGCGAGCCATCCGTCCACTCTGGTCTGGGTCAGGATGCTCGCCACGGTGAAGGGCTCGGGCATTCCCGCCGAGGTCAACGCGGTGATCTCTACGATCTGGGGCACTCCGGCAGGGTATTCCACGTGCATTTCCGGGGCTTCGGCAGGCGTACCGGCGAAGGTTGCTCTGAGTGATCTGACCGCGACACGCGGTCCGAACGGCGACCCGGACGCGGTTCGATGCTGCTCAAGGATAATAATGACCGCGTGACAGCGGCCCCAGCCATCGCAAAGAGCAGCATCCATTCTCTGACCAGGCCCAACATGGTCAGCGTCGGGACGATCGTCTGGCTCTCCAGTGAACTGATGTTCTTCGCGGCTCTGTTCGCGATGTACTTCTCCATCCGCGCGGCGGACTATTCGCAGTGGGAGAAGCACTATCCGGTGCTTGACATCCCTTACGCACTGACGTTCACGGTCATCCTCGTGCTCTCGTCGATCACCTGCCAGATGGGTGTCTTCGCGGCCGAGAAGGGTGACGTGCACGGCCTGCGGCGATGGTTCACGCTGACGTTCGTGATGGGCCTGATCTTCGTGCTCGGCCAGGCGAACGAGTACCGGCACCTGGTGACGGAAGGCATCAAGATCAATGGCGACGGCTACGGGTCGATGTTCTACCTGACGACCGGCTTCCACGGTCTGCACGTGACCGGTGGCCTGATCGCCTTCCTCATCTACATGGTCCGGACCACCATGGGCCGGTTCACCCCGGCTCAGGCGACCTCGGCGATCGTGGTGTCCTACTACTGGCACTTCGTCGATGTGGTCTGGATCGCACTCTTCTTCATGATCTATCTTCTGGAGCGGATGGCGGGCCTCAGTTGAGACGCCGACCGGTTACAGCGGACCCAGACCTCGAAGGTATGGCCATGACAACTGACACCCCCGGCGGCAGGGGCCTGCTGGCCCGGCTGCGACGGGCATCCAACGGTGCGCCGCGCCGACGCGGTCGGCTCGCTCGCCGGTTGGGCTCGGCGCTGCGGCTGACGGCGGCGCTGACCCTGGCGGGCGGCCTCTACATCGCCATCGCACCGGCCTCACAGGCGCAGGACGTGCCGCTGTCGGCCACGGCGCAGGACGGCAAGGCGATCTACGACCAGAGCTGCATCTCCTGCCACGGCCGTAACGCGCAGGGCGTCACCGACAAGGGACCGAGCCTGATCGGCGTCGGCGCAGCCGCGGTCGAGTTCCAGGTCACCTCCGGCCGCATGCCCGCGGCTCGCCAGGAGGCCCAGATGGAGCGCAAGCAGCCCATGTGGGAGGGCCAGGAGCTGGTCGACAACTCCAACGCGCTGGCGCAGTACATCCAGGAGCTCGGCGGCGGCCCGCAGGTGCCGGCCGGCAACGACTTCGCCGCGCAGGGTGCCGCGAGCGCCAACGGCCAGGGCATCGCCAAGGGCGGCGAGCTCTTCCGGATCAACTGCTCCTCCTGCCACGCCTTCTCGGCCGGCGGCGGGGCGCTCTCGTCCGGCAAGTTCGCGCCGAGCCTCGCGGAGTCGACCGACCGGCAGATCTACGCTGCCATGCTCAGCGGCCCGCAGAACATGCCCGTCTTCGGCGACAACCAGCTCACGCCCGAGCAGAAGATGCAGATCATCGCGTACGTGCAGGACCTCAACGCCGACCACAACCCCGGCGGCTGGGGACTGGGCCGCTTCGGTCCGGTCACCGAGGGTCTCGCGATCTTCCTGGTCGGCATCGTGGCACTGGTCTTCGCCACCCTCTGGATTGCGGGGAAGTCATGAGCGCGGAGGAGACCACCCCGAGCGGCGTGGACCTGAGCGACCCGAAGCTCACCAACGAGCAGATCCTCACCGAGGGCCTGCGGCGCGACGACATCGAGATCGTCCACTACGAGCCGCAGTTCCCGGTGCCCGGCACGAAGGCCGAGCGGCGGCTCGAACGCGTCGTGGCGTTCCTGTTCCTGCTCGCCGGCCTCGCCGCGCTGGGCTTCGTCGCGGTCTACATCTGGGGTCCGTGGAACCCGGACGAATACCCGCTGGGTGCCAGCGACTACAACTACTACACCCCGGCGCTCGGCGCGCTGCTCGGCCTCGCCCTCACCGGCGTCGGCCTGGGCGTGCTGACCTACGGCAAGAAGCTGCTGCCGCACGAGATCGCGATCCAGCAGCGGCACGACGGCCCGTCGAGCGACGAGGACCGCACCATCGCGGTCGGCACGCTCGGCTTCATCGGCAACGAGCTGGGCATCCAGCGCCGTCCGCTGATCAAGGGCGCGCTCGCGGTCACCGGCGCGGGCCTGGGCGCGGCTGCGCTCGCCGTCCCGCTCGGCATGCTCATCAAGGACCCGCACAAGAAGAACGAGCACGGTCTCGACCCCTACACGTCGACCGGGTTCAACCCGAAATACAACGACGGCAACCTGGTCCGGCTGGTCCGTGAGGACTACACGCCGATCCGGCCGGAGGACGTCAGCATCGGCGGTCAGATCACGGCGTTCCCGGGCATCCCGCACGGCACGTCGAACCAGTTCGCCGACTCCCCGGTGCTCGTCATCCACCTGCGTGAGGACGACGCCGCGGAGCTGCGCGGCCACCTCGCCGACTACTCCGCCAACGCGTTGGCGTCCGCGGACGATCCGAACAGCGGCGGCATGTGGGAGAACATCGTCGTCTACTCGAAGATCTGCACCCACGCGGGCTGCCCGGCCAGTCTCTACGAGCAGCAGACCAACAAGCTGCTCTGCCCCTGCCACCAGTCGCAGTTCCTCATCACCGAGAACGCCCGCCCGGTCTTCGGCCCGGCGACGCGACGGCTTCCGATGCTGCCGGTCACGGTGGATGAAGAGGGCTTCCTCGTGGCGAAGCGCGACTTCGCCGTCTCTGTCGGCCCGGGATACTGGGAGAGGCCCAACCAATGAAGCGTCGCAAACTCGACCTCAAGGCGCTGCCTGCGGCAACCGCCGACCAGGTGGACCAGAGGTTCAAGGCCGCCGGACCGATTCGGGGCCTCCTCAACAAGGTCTTCCCGGACCACTGGTCCTTCCTGCTCGGCGAGATCGCGCTCTTCTCGTTCATCGTCCTGCTGCTGACCGGCACGTTCCTGACCCTCTTCTTCGACCCGTCGATGAAGGAGGTCGTCTACGACGGCGCCTACGCCCCGCTCAAGGGCGCGGAGATGTCGCGTGCCTACGAGACCTCGCTCAACCTCTCCTTCGAGGTACGCGGTGGTCTGATCATGCGGCAGATGCACCACTGGGCGGCGCTGCTGTTCATGGCCGCGATCGTGGTGCACATGTTCCGGATCTTCTTCACCGGCGCGTTCCGCAAGCCGCGTGAGATCAACTGGATCATCGGCGTCTCGCTGTTCTGGCTGGGCTTCACCGAGGGCTTCGCCGGATACTCCCTGCCGGACGACGCGCTGTCGGGCACGGGCCTGCGGATCGCCAGCGGCATCATGCTCGCCATCCCGGTGATCGGCACCTGGGTCACCTCGTCGCTCTTCGGTGGCGAGTTCCCGGGCACCATCATTCTGGACCGGCTCTACATCGTGCACGTACTGATCCTGCCGGGCATCCTGCTCGCGCTGATCGCCACGCACGTCGGCCTGGTCTTCGTGCAGAAGCACACGCAGTGGCCGGGCCCGGGCCGGACCAACAGCAACGTGGTCGGCGAGCGGATGTTCCCCCGTTACGCGATCAAGCAGGGCGGGTTCTTCATGCTCGTCTTCGCGGTCATCGCGTTCATGGGCGGCCTGTTCCAGATCAACCCGATCTGGCTCTTCGGACCCTATGAGGCGGCCGTCGTCTCCGCAGGCAGCCAGCCCGACTGGTACGTCATGTTCCTCGACGGCTCGACGCGGCTCATGCCCCCGTGGGAGATACGGTTCGCGCTGTTCGGCCACGAGTACATGATCCCGGCGATGTTCTGGCCGACGGTGGTGCTGCCCGGCATCCTGACGATGCTGCCGATGGCCTATCCGTTCCTGGAAGCGCGCTGGAACAAGGACAAGAAGATGCACCACCTGCTCCAGCGTCCCCGCGACGTGCCGGACCGGACGGCGCTCGGCGCCATGGCCGTCTCGTTCTACCTGGTGCTGGTGCTCTCCGGCGGTAACGACATCATCGCCGACAAGTTCAACATCAGCCTCAATGTGATGACGTGGGCCGGTCGGATCGCGATCCTGCTGGTTCCGCCGATCGCCTACTACGTCACCCGCCGCATCTGCCTCGGTCTGCAGCAGCACGACCGCGAGGTGCTGGCGCACGGCGTCGAGACCGGCATCATCAAGCGGCTGCCGAGCGGGCAGTTCGTCGAGGTGCACCAGCCGCTCGCCGAGGGCGACGACCACGGTCACGGTACGTTGGACTACGTCGGCTGGACGGTCCCGAAGAAGATGAACCGGCTGGGCGCGCTCGGCCCCGCCATCAAGGGCTTCTTCTTCCCCGTCGAGAAGCCGGCGCCGCCGACCCCGCCGCAGGTGCCCCCGGCACCCGACCGCGAGAAGATCGGCTCCTCGCACTGAGGTTCCTGCTCCATATCGTGGGCCCGCACTCGCCGTTCGGCGGATGCGGGCCCACGGTCCGTTTGCGGGGGATGCTTTCGCGCTCGGGCTTATCGCTCGGGCTTCCCGCTCGGGCTTCCCGCTCGGGCTTATCGCTCTGCTTACACCGGCGCATCACCGCTGTGCTGATGTGCCGCCGTGCCGTGCGGTGATCGCGTTGTTTCCGGGAAACAGCCCCTTCCCGCGAGGTCGGATGGGCAAGTTCCGGGAAACAGCGCGATCTTGGAGGGTGCCCCGCCTGTGCCGCGTTGCTGTGCAGGGCGGCTGAGGGCCGAAGCGATGCCCGGGAGGGAGGCCGAGGCGCGGTGATCGCATTGTTTCCAGGAAATAGTCCCTTCCGGCGTGGTCGGAGGGGCCAGTTTCCTGGAAACAACGCGATCACCGCGCTCGCCTTCACCCCACGCGGCGGTGCGGCGGCGCTGCGGCGGTGGTGCGGCGGCGGCGGCGCTGCGGTGGTGGTGCGGCGCTGCGGTGGTGGTGCGCCGGTGTAAGCAGAGCGATAAGCCGGAGCGATAGGTCGAGCGGGAAGTAGGCGGGGTGGACGGTGTGCCGGGCAGCGCGAATCCCGACGCCCTACGATGCAGTGATCGACCGTTCAGCCCGGAGGCAGAAATGATCACTGCGATCGTCCTCATCGATTGCGCCACCGACACGATTCCCGAGGTGGCCATGGCCCTGGCGGATCTGCCGGGCGTCAGCGAGGTCTACTCGGTGGCAGGCAGCGTGGACCTGATCGCCGTGGTCCGGGTGCGCGAGTTCGACCAGATCGCCGAGGTCATCGCCGGGCGGATCTCCAAGGTGGCCGGTGTCATCAACACCGACACGCACATCGCGTTCCGTGCCTACTCCAAGCATGATCTGGAAGAGACCTTCGCGATCGGCCTATAGACCTCCGGCGCGCTCAGACGGACGCAGCGGCGGGGGAGCAGCCCGGGGTCACCCGGCAGGGACGGTGAACTCCCCGGCCCGGATGACGCCGCTGAGGCGCTCGTTGCGCCCCACGTGAGCGCCCGGCCAGATCACGCACTCGGTGACGTCACCCTCCACGATGGCGCCCGCGCCGATCACGGACCGGGTGACCGTGCCGGTGACCTTGGCTTCTGCGGCGATCAGCCGGTCCTCGACGTCGAGCAGGTTGGCGTGCAGGTAGCTGGTGGGCGTACCACAGTCGAGGTAGAGGCCGCGCAGCGTGACGACCTCCAGCTTGCCGACGCGCTCGGCCGGGCGCCAGGCGGAGCGCACCAGGTCCGAGTGCTCGGCGGCGAGGCCCGCCGCGATCTCGCCGGGCAGCAGCGAGATGCCGGCGAAGTCGTGGTCGCCGAACTCGCCGGCGCCGCCGACGTGGCGCTGGCCGAGCATGCGCACGGTCCGGCCGTCCCAGCCCGCGAGCAGGCTCGCCACGGAGACATCTCCCGACAGGTACGCATCCGCGTTGAGCACCAGCACCGCACGTCCGTCGACCCACTCCCGCAGTGCGCCGACGCTGCCCGCGCTGCCGAGGAGCTCCCGCTCGACGGAGAGGTGGGCCTGGCCGTCGACGTGCTCGGCGACCTGGTCGGCGAGCCAGTGCGCGTTGACCGCGACCTCGCCGGGGCCGCCGAGACCCGCGTCGGAGAGCAGGGCCATCGCCCGGTCGAGCAGGGCGATGTTGCCGACCGGGCAGAGCGCCTTGGGCCGCAGCGTGGTCAGGGGGCGCAGCCGGGTGCCCTCGCCGGCGGCGAGCACGATGGCGCAGACGGAGCTGCCGAGTCCGCTCTCCGGGAAGCCGCTCATGACGCGAGCGGCCCGATGCCGTAGATCGCGAGCAGGCGCGCTGTCGCGGGGGTGAGTTTGGGCAGCTCGTCGACGGCGTGCCAGGCTGCCTCGAAGACCTCGGCGCCGTCGACGTCGAGCGTGGTGGTGGCGGCCGGGACCCGGACCGTGAAGACCGTGTCGACCCACTTGCCGTTGGTGTGCACGACCGCGCTCGGCACCGCAGGCGTGATCTGATCGGGGGTGAGCTCGATGCCGGTCTCCTCGGCGATCTCCCGGACGGCGCCGGTCAGCGGTGTCTCGCCGCGGCCGAGCAGTCCGGCCGGCAGGGTCCAACCGCGCCCGGGTGGCTGGCGCAGCAGCAGGATGCGGCCGGGGTCGGCTGCCTCGCTGTCGAAGATGAGGCCCACCGCGCCGATCGTGTATTTCGGGGTGGCGAGACGCACCAGGCGCATCCGCAGCTTGTGCGGCAGGCGGTAGAAGACGCCGTAGCCGAGGGCGGTGAGGCGGACACGCATTGGCGAGCGGCGACGGGTCACCGCATCAGCTTAGGGGAGCGGCGATCGTGCGGATCCGGGCGCGCCCGGTCAACGGGCCGGTGCGGTCGGCTCGGGTCCGTTGTCGACGAGAGCGATGAGCTGGTCGACGGCGGTCTCGGCGGAGAGCTTGTGATCGGCGATGGCGACGAGCAGCGTGTCGAGGTCGGGGTAGTCGGGGAACTGCGCCACGAGCTTGTGCAGCCACTCGTCGTTGGCGAGGCCCCGGCTGCGGCGGCGCAGGGCCAGCCCGAGCGCGGCCCGGCCGATGGCGATGCGGTCGGCGATCGTGCCCGCGGGCGCCTCCGGCTCGGCGAAGCGACGCCGCAGGTGGAGCTGTGCCTTGGGCGCCTTGACGTGGTCGAGCCACTCGCGGAAGGGTCCGGTCGCCTTGCCCTTGGGGGCGGTGTAGACCTCGACCACGTTGCCGTCGAGCAGCGGTGTCGTCAGGGGTGCCATCTCGCCGTTGATCGTCGCGCCCATGCACCGGTCGCCGACGGAGGTGCCGAGCTCGTACGCCACGTCGATCGGCGTCGACCCGGCGGGGAGCAGCAGGTGCTTGCCCCGGCAGATGACCTGGATCTGGGTCTCGGCGAGGTCGCAGCGCAGCGAGCGGACGAACTGCAGCGCGTCGTCGGTGTCCTGCTCCAGCTCGATGACCCGGCGCAGCCACTCCAGGTCGACGTCGGTCGCGGCGGCGGCGGCCGAGGCCGAGGCTGTCCGCGAGTCGCCGGTGAGCATGCCGAGCGCGCCGTTGAGCGGGCGGCGCAGGGCATCGGGCAGGGTCTTGCTGAGCGCGGCGGGCCAGGCGGCGCCGAGCGCGGCGCCGAGCGGGCGGGACAACCGGTCGGGCAGCATCTTCGTCGGGAAGCGGAACCGCGCGACGATGCCCCACTCGACGTCGCGGTGCATCTCCTCGGTGCGGATCAGCACCTCGATCGGCTGGTTGTCGGGGCCGAGGACGGTGGTGTGGAGGGAGCGGTAGAGGTTGTTCTTCGGCGCGGCGATGAAGTCCTTGAACCGGCCGGGCACCGGGCGCCACATGCCGTGGATCGCGCCGAGCGCCGTGTAGCACTCACCCTCGGGGCCGTCGACCAGCACCACGATGCGCGGGGTGTCGATGGGTGGCAGGCTCATGCCCTTGGCGACGGTGTCGCGCCAGATCGTGTAATGGTGGCGGTGCCGTGGCTCGACGGAGGCGTCGACCTTGTCGGCGCGCAGCGCCTGCTCGGCGGAGGCGATGATGTGGGCCAGGAAGCCGCTCCACTGAGCGCGCTTCTGGATCACCTGGTCGATCTCCTCGTAGGTCTCCGGTTCGAGGTGGGAGAGGACCACGTCCTCCAGCTCGCGCTTGAGCGCCTGGATGCCCAACCGGTCGCAGAGCGGCACCAGCACCTCGCGGGTCGCCCCGGCGATGCGGGCCCGGGACGCGGGGGATCGGGCGTCGAGCGTGCGCATGTTGTGCAGCCGGTCGGCGAGTTTGATGACGAGGACGCGCACGTCCCGCCCGGCCCAGATGATCATCTTGCGGATCGTCTCGGCCTCGGCGATGGCACCGAAGTGGCTCTTCTCGAACTTCGTCACGCCGTCGACCAGGTAGGCCACCTCGTCGCCGAAGTCGGCCCGCATCGTGTCGAGCAGGTAGGGCGTGTCCTCCACCGTGTCGTGCAGCAGCGCCGCGGCCAGGGTCGTCGTGTCCATGCCCAGGTCGGCGAGGATCTGCGCGACGGCGAGCGGGTGCGTGACATAGGGCTCGCCGCTCTTGCGGAACTGGCCCGAGTGGGCACGGTCGGCCGTGACATAGGCCCGGCGGAGCAGTGCGGTGTCGGCGCCCGGATGCACCGATCGGTGCGCGCGGACAAGCGCGGTCACCGGGTCGGCGGGGGATGAGAGCCGGCCGAGCCGGTCCGGCCACTGCAGCATCCCGCGGAAACGGGCTGCGATGGAGATCTCATCCGAGGCACCCAGGGCAGCGTTGACGTCCACGATGGACACCTCCCTACCGATGACGTCGGGGAACCTCTATAGCCTAGTAACGAACATGTGGGCCTTTCGGTCAATACCTGATGGGCGATCGGACAGCATCTGTCTCACTCAGTGGTCCGAGCGCTCAGATCGAGCCGTCCGAGCAGTGTCCGGAAGCGGGCCGCGCCACCGACGGGTGACCCCCAGCCGGAGGATGCCTCCACCAATCGGGTCTCCGGCCGCTCCAACCAGTCGAGCACCCGCTCCGTCTCTTCGGCGGTCGCCGCGGGCACCGGCCCGTGCCCCGGCGACACCGCCTCCGCGGTGAGTCGTGCCTGATCCAGGGTGGTGCGCGGGTGCGTGCCCCGAGGTGAGAGGGCCGCTGCGGCGAGCCGGCCCCATCGGATGATGGCTATCTCCCAGCCGCCCTGCGCGTCGAGCCGGGCCGCCACCAGCTCCTCGATGCCGGTGAGCGAGCTGAGTCGCTGCATCCGCACGACCGCCCGGAGGAACGCGGTGAGGCGCTCCCGCAGGGCTGCCGCCTCCTCGAAACGCTCGGCGGCGGCGAGGACCCGCAGCCGGGCCAGGAGCGCCTCGACGATCGGGCCGGGGTCGCCGGTCACCGCCTGGCGGAAGGGGTGGGCGGCCGTTTCGGCGTACACCTCGGGGGTGATCTTGTGCTCGCAGGGCGCGGGGCAGCGGCCCAGCTCGGCCAGCGCGCAGGCCGGGGAGGTGACCCGGAGCGAGAGTTTCGGCGTGCACTGCCGGATCGGCAGCACCTCGTGGCAGGCGGCGGCGGCCGCCTCGGCGGCGCGGCGACCGCCGAAGGGTCCGAGATAGGTCGCGCCGTCGTCGGCGAGCTGCCGGACCACCGAGAGCCGGGGGAAGTGCTCATGGGTCAGCTTCAGCCACAGCACCCGCTCGGGGAACTTGGAGCGCCGGTTGTAGGGCGGCGCGTGGGTGGCGATCAGCCGCAGCTCGCGGACCTGGGCCTCCAGAGCATGTGCGCAGGTCACGGCCTCGACCCGGGTCGCCATCCGGATCATCTCGGAGATCCGGGCCCGCTTCTCGCCGGCGGTGAAGTAGGTCCGGACGCGGGTGGCGATGTCCTGCGAGGTGCCGACGTAGAGCGGCCGGTCGTCGGCGGCGCGGAAGACGTAGACCCCCGGCGCGTGCGGCAGGCCGTCGGCGAGGGTGCGCTTGGCCCGCTGCTCCGGCGTGATCGGCTTGCTGAACTCGATCGCGTCGCCGAGCGTGTGCACCCGGTGCCCGCCGAGTCGGCCGATCATCGCGTGCAGCAGGTCGACGGTGGTCAGCGCGTCCTCGAGGGCCCGGTGGTTGGGCTGGTGCGGGGTGCGCAGGTATCTCGCGAGCGTGCTGAGCTTGCGGTTGGGCACCTCGTCGCGGGTGAAGACCCGCCGGGCCAGCGCCGCGGTGTCGAGCACCCGCCGGACCGGCCAGGGGTAGCCGTGCCGGGCGCAGGCGGCCTTGAGGAAGCCGACGTCATAGGGCGCGTTGTGGGCGACGAAGACCGCGTCGCCGATGAACTCCAGCAGCGCCGGGAGCACCGCCTCGATCCGCGGCGCGGGCGCGAGCATCGCCTGGGTGATGCCGGTCAGGACGGTGATGAAGGGCGGCAGGGGCGAGCCGGGGTTGACGAGGGTCGCGAAGGTGCCGAGCTGCTCGCCGCCGCGCACCCGGACCGCGCCGATCTCGGTGATGCCGTCGGCGTCGTGCGGGCTGCCGCCGGTCGTCTCCAGATCGAGCACGACGAAAGTGGTGTGGAACAGGTCACGGGAGCGAGGATCGTCCAGCAAGTCGTCGAAGGAGAGCTGCACGCGCGGAGCGTACGAAGGGGGTGTGACAGACCGTCCGATGCGCCCTAGATGACACGCGGGTAATGAATGAGAGAATAGGGGGATGTCGGAACCGGAGCAGGATGCCCTCGTGGAGATGGAGGGCGCGGTCTCTGGCGAAAATTCCGACGAAACGGACTTCATTCCGGAGCCGATCCTGCCTGAACCGGTCCGCCAGCGCGTGATCACGATGACCGCGAGCGTCCTGTCCGGGCTGCCGCAGGACGAGCTCAACGTGCCTCTGCGCAAGATCGCCAAGTTCGCGCCGAATCGCCGCGCCCGGATGGGCGGGCAGGTCATCGCCGCCCACCTCACCGCCGACTCGGTCTTCCGTCAGCGCGTCGGCCAGCGGGTGCTCGCCGACTCCGGCGAGCTCGGCCTCGCCGTGCTCGAGGGGATCAGCCCGGCCGCCGCCGACCCGGTGGAGGTCGCCGCCCTCGCCTACCTCGCCCGGCCGAACGGCTGGCGCGAGCTGATCGAGACCGCCGACACCGCCGTGCGCGCCGAGAGCGAGAGCGCCGCCGTCGCCGAACTCGTCGCCGCCGCCGAGACCCGCGCGCTGCGCGCCGAGCACGACCGGGCGGTGGCGCGGACCGAGGCGGAGAAGCTGCGCGACGAGCTCGCCAAGATCCACCGCGAGATGGCCCAGGTCCGCGAGGAGTCCCGGGGCACCGCGAAGGCCCTGCGGGAGACCCAGGGCGCGCTGAAGAAGGCGACCGATCAGCTCTCGGCCGAGAAGGGCCGCATCGCCAAGAACGCGTCCGACCACGACGCGGAGCTCAAGCGCCTGCGCGCCAAGCTCGCCGAGGCCGAGACCGCGGGCAGCAGCGTCCGCCAGGCCGCCCGCGACGCCCGGCAGGTCGACGAGGCGCGGCTGTGGCTGCTGCTGGAGACGATCGGCCAGGCCGCCGTCGGCCTGCGCCGCGAACTCGCCCTCGACCCCGTCGACGTGCTCCCGGCCGACGCCGTCGCCGACGCACACGCCGAGCGCCCCGGCGGCTCCACCGCCTCCGCCCGCGCGCAGAGCACCGACGACCCCGCGCGCCTTGATCAGCTGCTCGCGCTCCCCAAGGCGCATCTGCTGGTCGACGGTTACAACGTCACCAAGCGGGGGTACGGCGAGATCTCCCTCGAGCAGCAACGAAGCCGCCTCATCGCCGGTCTCGGCGGGCTCGCCGCACAGACCCGCGCCGAGGTGACGGTCGTCTTCGACGGTGCTGAATCCGTGCACGGGCTGCCACCGGCCCCGCGCGGAGTGCGCGTCCTCTTCTCCCGCAAGGGCGAGACCGCAGACGAGCTGATCAGGCGGCTGGTCCGGGCCGAACCGGCCGGGCGCCCCATCGTCGTCGTCTCCTCCGACCGCGAGGTCGCCGACGGGGTGCGCCGCCACGGCGCCTACCCGATGGCCGCCGACTCACTCCTCCGGCGCCTCTCCCGGGGTTAGACCTTTCATGACACCTCGAAGCTGGGCGGCGCTGTCGTTCGCCGTGCTGCTCGTCGCCCTCGGGATCGCCGTCGCCGTGCTGACACCGTGGCAGCGGCCGCCCGCGCCCCGAGCCGACCAGCTCGCCGCACTCGCCACCCTCCCGGCCGAGCGGGTCGCGCAGGCGAAGGCGCTGCACGCCGAGTTGCGCTGGTCGTCCTACCCCAGCATGGTGCTCGGGCTGGTCGTGGCACTGCTGCTCGGGCTCACCCCGCTCGGCGCCAAGCTCGTCAACCTGGTGCCCGGACCCTGGCCGGCCAAGGCGGTCGGCGGCGGGCTGCTCGTCCTCGGCATCGCCAGCCTCGTCACGATGCCGTTCGCGGCCTGGCAGCACGCCGTGCGGGCCCGCTACGGTCTCGACATCCGCACCTGGGGCGCCTGGACCGCCGATCAGCTCCGCAACCTCGCCGTCTCCGCCGTGATCGGCGCCGTCGTGCTGCTCCTGTTCTTCTGGGCCACCCGCTGGTCGCCCCAGTGGTGGTGGAGCTTCGGGGCGGTCGCCGCGGCGGGTCTCGTCGTACTGATGACCTTCGTCTTCCCGGTCCTCGTCGAGCCGATCTTCAACACCTTCACGCCGATGGCCGACGGGCCGCAGCGGACCGCGCTGCTGGAGCTGGCGGAGCGCGATGGCGTACCGGTGAAGGATGTCCTGGTCGCGGATGCCTCGCGGCGGACGACGGCGCTCAACGCCTACGTCTCCGGGCTCGGGCCGACGCGGCGGATCGTCGTCTACGACACCCTGCTCGCCGAGGCCTCCCCGGCCGAGGTCGAGTCGGTCGTCGCGCACGAGCTGGGCCACGCCAAGGCCGGTGACGTGGTCAGCGGGACGATCATCGGCGCACTCGGTACGGCGCTGCTGGTGATCGGCATCTTCCTGCTCGGCGGCTGGACCGGGCTGCTGCGCCGGGCCGGGGTCGAATCGATCGGCAGCCCGCAGGCGATCGGGCTGCTCCTCGCGATCGCGACGATCGTCGGGCTGCTCGCCGGGCCCGCTCAGGCCTTCGTCTCCCGGCAGCTGGAGGCCCGCGCCGACCGCCATGCGCTGGAGCTGGCCGGGGATCCGGTGGTCTTCGAGTCGATGGAGGCGAAGCTCTCCCTGGTCAACCTCGGTGAGCCGGACCCGCCGTGGCTGGAGCAGTTCCTCTTCGGCAGCCACCCCACCACCGTCGAGCGCATGGCCGCAGCCCGCGCCTTCGCCCGCCGTTGATTCTGGTTGCAGAACTACCTAGGGAATCTACTAAACTACCTAATCTGACATCAGATTAGGTAGTTTAGCGTCAGTGGTGGGGTGCACATGCGAAGCTTCGCGGATCTTGATGGTTTGGTCGGCCGAGTGCCGTCGGGCCTGGTGGCGACGCTGAGCACCGTTGATGTCGGCCGAGGCTCCGAGGCGCTCTTCCGTGATCAGCTGCCCGGTCTGCTCGGCCAGTTGGAACATCGGGCCCGAGTCCAGAGCATCACCGCCTCATCAGCAATCGAGGGAATCGTCGTTCCCGACATCGCTCGGGCCGATCGCATCCTCTCAGGCCAGGCCAGGACTCTGCGTACCCGCAGCGAGCAGGAGTTCGCGGGCTACCGCGACGCGCAGGACTACCTCTTCCGGGGCGACTGGCAGCCGCTCAACGCCGGACTCCTGGTCCACCTGCACAAGCTGCTCTTCGCGCATACCCCGGTGATCGGCGGACGGTTCAAGCACGAGGACAATCTCGTCGTCGATCGATCCCCCGATGGTGACATCACGGTGCGGTTTCGGCCGGTTCCCGCAGCGCAGACCGACTTCTACATCAGCGAGCTGGTCGATCGATACAAGGCCGCCGTGCACACCGGACTGCACCACCCGGTTCTGCTGGTCGGCCTCTTCATCCTGGACTTCCTCGTCATTCACCCCTTCGAGGACGGCAACGGCCGGGTAGCGCGAGCCGTCACCAACGCGCTGCTCATGTCCAGCGGCTACGGCGTCTCCAGATATGTCAGCCTTGAGCAGACGATCGCCGAATCCGCCGACGAGTACTACCAGGCGCTGCTCGACTCGACGAAGGACTGGCACGAGGGCAGTCATGATCCGTGGCCCTGGCTGCGGTACTTCGTGGACGTGTTGGCCGCTGCCTATGGCACCTTCGCCGATCGGGCCGCAGCCGGCCGGTCCGGTGGCTCGAAGATGGAACGGGTGCGCGACTACGTCACGCACCACGCTCAACCGGTGTTCCGCATGGCGGACGTGCGGGCCGCACTGCCGGGCATCAGCGATCAGACCATCAGGATGGCGCTGGACCGGATGCGGCATGAGCAGCTGATCGCGGTCGACGGCCTCGGCCGGGCCGCCTCGTGGCGGCGCATCCAGAGCCCCAGTCGGTAGGGTGGCCGGATGTCCACGCTGCTCGTCACCAACGACTTCCCGCCCCGCCCCGGTGGCATCCAGCAGTTCGTGCACAACCTGGCCCTGCGGTTGCCGCCGGACGAACTGGTCGTCTACTGCTCGGATCACCAGGGGTCGGCGGCGTTCGACGCGGAGCAGCCCTTCGAGGTGATCCGCGAGTCGACCGGGATGCTCCTGCCCACCCCCGGCGTCGCCCGGCGGGCGGCGTCGATCGCTAAGGCGCACGGCTGCGACGCGGTCTGGTTCGGCGCTTCGGCCCCGCTCGGGCTGCTCGCGCAGGGCCTGCGCAGCCGGACCGGCATCGAGCGAGCCGTCGGCCTCACCCACGGCCACGAGGTCGGCTGGGCTGCGCTGCCCGGTGCCAGGACGGCGCTGCGACGGATCGCCGACGGGTGTGATGTGCTCACCTATCTCGGCGAATACACCAGGTCGCGGTTGGCGAAGGCGCTCGGCGACCGGACCCGGCTGGAGCGGCTGGCGCCCGGTGTCGATGTCGATTCCTTCCATCCGTCGGTGGACGGCTCCATCGTGCGCAAGCAGCACGGACTCGTCGACCGGCCGGTGATCGTCTGCGTTTCCCGGCTCGTGCCGCGCAAGGGGCAGGACACGCTGATCCGCGCCCTGCCGCTGGTGCGCCAGGCTGTGCCGGACGCGGCCCTGCTCATCGTCGGCGGCGGGCCCTATCGGTCCACCCTGGAGGGTCTGGCGCAGCAGCACGGCGTCGCCGACGCGGTGACGATCACGGGGGCGGTGCCGTGGTCGGAGCTGCCCGCGCACTTCGCGGCGGGAGATGTCTTCGCGATGCCGTGCCGGACCCGCCGCGGCGGGCTGGACGTCGAAGGGCTCGGCATCGTCTACCTGGAGGGGTCCGCGACCGGGCTGCCGGTGATCGCGGGCGACTCGGGCGGCGCGCCGGACGCGGTTCGCGAGGGTGAGACGGGCTATGTGGTGGGCACCCTGACGTTGCTGGTCCAGCGCTTGGTGGAGCTGCTCGGCGATCCCGCCGCCGCGCGGGCGATGGGCGAGGCGGGCCGGGCGTGGACGGAGCGCGAATGGCGCTGGGAACACCAGGCGGCTCGCCTGTCCGCTCTCCTGCACTCGTAGCAACCCCGCATGATCGCGCTGCTTCCGGGAAGTAGTCCCCTCGGCGGCCGAGTGTGGGGCCGGCTTCCGGGAAACAACGCGATCATGCGAGTGGGGGCGTCGGGCGGCGATGGGTATGAGCGGGCGAAGAGTGCGGACGCGTGTAGGCCCGGTCGCAACGCATGATCGCGTTGTTTCCGGGAAACAGTCCCCTCGGCGGCCGAGTGTGGGGCCGGTTTCCGGGAAACGACGCGATCATGCGAGTGGGGGCGCCGCATACGAGGCGCCCACGGCCAGGGGGCGCGGAAGCAGCGTGACCGGGCGGGTGGGCGTACCCCCGGATGGGGTCAGGCTTTTTCCAGCCAGTCCAGGATCGCGTCGATCGGCTCGCGCCAGCGGGCGTCGAGCATCACGTCGTGGCCCATGCCGGGGAAGAGCAGCGGGGCACCGCCATAGGCGCGAGCCGCCTGCTTCAGCGCGTTCGACGAGACCAGCGCGTCGTCGGGGCTGCCGACGATGAGCATCGGCGGGTTGCCGACCGGCTCCTCCGGCGTCCGGCCGATGAGCAGCTCCCGGCGGGCCCGCCCGCTCGCCTTGCCGATCCTCGCGGTGTAGCCGCGGGCCGTCGCCGACGGCAGCTCCCTGCTGAAGAGCTGCCGCGCGCCGGGCTTGCCGCCGAGCACCGCCAGCGGGTTGCGGTTGCGCAGGATCGGCGAGATCAGCACACCGGCCCGGGCGGCGTAGCGCGCCAGGGCGTGCGCGACCACGAGCGCGCCGGCTCCGTGCCCCACCAGCACCGCGCGGCGCGGCAGGCTCGCCGCGACCTGGGCCACATCGTGGGCGTACGCCCGCAGCGACGCCTTGGAGTCCGCATCACTGCGCCCGTGCCCCCGCAGACTCACGGCGTGCGCCGCGAACCCCCGCGACGCCGTGTGCTCCAGCCAGTGCTCGGCGTATGCCCAGGCCCCGTGGCCGAAGCCGGGGACGAAGAGCAGCGGCGGGTGCCCCTCGTCGACCTCGGGGGTGGCGGTGAGCACCTCGCGCCGGACGGGCCGGACGGGACGCGACCACTCGGCCTGCCGGATGATCGTGGGTGTCATCGGGTCCCCTCGAGGTCGTTGAGCACGGCTTGCAGTTCCCGCAGGTAGAGCATGTGGCTGACCTCGAACCAGTGACGCGTCGAATCGGTCGTGCGGGTGGCCGTCCAGGCCCGCCCGGCGAAGGACTCGACGCGTCGGCCGACGAGGGCGGCCTTGGCGGGGGCTGCCTGCTGCTGGCGCAGGTACTGCGCGAAGACGACCATCTGCCAGTGCACCAGGGGCAGCACGCCGGAGTCGGGCTGCAGCAGTCCGGCGACGGCGAGGGTGGGGTGGCGGCGCGGGAAGGCGTGCAGGTAGAGGTTGGGCTTGCCCTGCGCGTCGGTGCCGAGCAGTTCGGGCTCGATGAAGCCGAAGGTCGGTGTGTAGCCGGTGGCGAGGATGACGAGGTCCGGCTCGATCTCCTGACCGTCCTTGAGCTGCACGGAGTTGCGGTGGAACCGGGCCACCTCGCCGGTCGGGGTGATCCCGCCGTGGCCGATGAAGTAGAGCAGCTGGCTGTTGACGATCGGGTGGCTCTGGTAGACCTTGTGGTCCGGTGCGGGCAGGCCGAAGCGGGCCACGTCGCCGACGGTGAGCTTCAGGGTGCGCTGGGCGACCCACTGGCGCAGCTTCAGGGGCAGCCGCTGCAGTCCGGCGTTGACCTGGTCGGTGGGGCGGCCGAGGGCGTATTTCGGTGCGTACCAATATCCTCGGCGGGTGGAGTGCCAGCAGCGCGCGGCCTGCTGCGCGGCCTCGACCGCGATGTCGCAGCCGGTGTTGCCGCCGCCGATGACGAGGACCTTCTTGCCGCGCAGCTGCGCCGCGTCCTTGTACGCCGAGGCGTGGATGACCGAGCCCCGATAGTCCTCGAGCCCCTCGTAGGCGGGCATCTTCGGCGACCAGTTGTGCCCGTTGGCGATGACGACACCGGTGTAGCGGTGGATCCGCTCGGCACCGCCGTACTTGCTGGTGCTGCGGGTCGTGACATCCCAGTGGCCGCCCTCGGCGGGCTCGACCTTGACGACCTCGGTGCCGAACCAGATGTGCGGCTTGAGGTCGAAGTGCTCGGAGTAGCGCTCCAGATAGGTCAGCACCTGCGAGTGGTGGGGGTAGTCCGGCCACGAGTCGGGCATCGGGAAGTCGGGGAACTGCGTGAACGGCTTCGACGAGATGAGATGCGTGCTGCCGTAGACGGGGCTGCGGTCGTGCCGCCAGTTCCACGCGCCGCCGACGCTCGTCTCCCGCTCGTAGCAGTCGACCCCGAAACCGGCTTCCTTGAGGTTCTTGATCGCCGTCAGGCCGCTGGGACCGGCGCCGATGACGCAGACGGTCTCGCCACGGTCATAGACGGGGAAGCCGTCGCGCCAGAGCGTCACGCCCGGCGCGTCGAGGTCGTAGCTCACCGGGTGATCTCCTTAACAAGCGATGTGGCCTCACAAAGGGAGACGCGAGGCATTTTCGCTGTTGTCGGGCTGTCTTGTCCAGCCCTACGGGAGCGTCACATCGATCAGGATCGGCAGGTGATCACTGGCTGCGAGGGTGAGCGGTCCGGTCTCCACCCGGTACGCGTCGATCGTGACGCCGGTGCTTGCCACGAGCGTGTCGATCCGCCGATGGGGGCCGTGAGCAGGGAAGGTGCACTCGCCACCGCAGCCGGTCGACTCGGCGGCGTCGGTGAGCCCGTCGTGGACGATGCGCCAGGACTCCGAGCCCGGCTCGTCGTTGAGGTCGACGCCGAGGATCACCGGTCCGTCGATCCGGTCGAGCGAGTCCCGCAGCAGCCTGGCCTGGGACGGCCGCTCCTCGTCGTCGGTGGAGAGGTGCGCGCCGACGATCGTGGCGGGCGACCCCTCCACCTCGATCCGGACGAAGGCCGCCCCGCGCATGTGCCGTCCGGGCTTCAACGGGTACTGCTGGTTCCACGCCTCGACCACCTTGACCCGCAGGCTGGTCATGATGACGTTGCCGAGCGAGGGCAGCCCGCCACCGGCGACGAAGAGCCCGAAGGAGTGCGCGAGATCGGCCCCCTTGGTCCGCCACCGAAACCGCCGCGGCCCCTCCTGCACGATCAACACGTCCGGCCGTAGCCCGCGTACGACACGCGAGAGCGCGTCGCGGTCGTCCCGCGAGGAGTGGACGTTGTAAGACACAACCCGCAACCGTGCACCCATCCGCCGACTGTAGCGGCGGGCGCCGCCCTAATTCGCGTTGATCAAGGGAAGACTCGCCATCCGGGGTGCCCGATATGCGGCGAGTCTTCCCTTGATCAACGCGAATTTAGCGGGCGGCGACGGCGGCTGCAGCCTCGTCGAAGGCGAGGGCTGCGGCGCCCAGGAGCCCGGCGTCCCTGCCCAGGCGGGCCTCGTGGACTTGGACTCGGCGGACGAAGGGGAGGCCGGCCAGGTCGTTGAGGGCCCGGCGGATGGGGCGGAAGATCAGCGGGCCGGACTGGGCCACCCCGCCGCCGATCACCGCGTCGTCCAGGTCGATCATCGCGGCGGCGGAGACCACGGCAGCCGCTATCGCTCGGCCGGCCCTGGTGAAGGCCTCCCGGGCGATCCGGTCGCCCGACATCGCTGACGCGGCGAGCGAACGCCCGTCGGGCTGGCCGGACCAGCCCTGCTCCTGGGCCCAGCGGACCATGCAGGGCCCGGACGCGATCGCCTCGACGCAGCCGCGCCCGCCGCAGGGGCACGGGCCGCCGTCGAGGTCGACGACGATGTGGCCGATGTGCGCGGCGTTGCCGGTCGGTCCGGGGTGCAGCTTGCCGTCGAGGACGATGCCGCCGCCGACGCCGGTGGAGACGACCATCCCGAGCAGGGCGCGCGAGTCGAATCCGCCGAAGCGGTGCTCGCCGAGCGCCATGCAGTGGCCGTCGCCCGCGAGCACGGCGGGCCGGCCCGGCAGCAGTTCGCGGAGCGCGTCGAGGATGGGGAAGCTCCGCCAGCCGAGGATGTTGACCGGGCTGATCGTGCCCCGGATCAGGTCGACCGGCCCGGCCGAGCCGACGCCGAGCGCGGAGATCATCCGTCCCGGGTCGGCCGCGATGACCCGGCTCGCCAGCGCGAGCAGTTCGTCGGTGAGGGCTCCCGCCTCGGCGGTCCGGGGTGTCGCGACCTCGGCCCTGGTGAGGACGGTGCCGTCGTGGTGGATGAGCGCGGCGGCGAGTTTCGTGCCGCCGACGTCGACCGCCAGCGCCGTCGTCATGCGCGTGCGATGTCGTTGACGCAGCGCAGGACTGGTGCGGTGGTGAGCGCCGCCGCGTCGAGCGTTGCCGAGGTGGTGACGAGGAAGCTCGCCGACTCGCCGGGCAGCAGCGTGATCATCGCGTCGTCGACCTCGGCCGACGGGTCGAGCCGATCGGGGAAGAGGGTCAGGTCCCGCAGGATCGTCTCGGCGGTGACGGTCACCCGATAGCCGGTCGGCACCTGCTGCACGGTGGTGGTGAACCGGGCCGGGGGATAGTCGATCTCCCGATCCTCGGCGAGGAACCACCAGGCGGCGGCGTCGCCGAGCCGGGCCCGCAGCGCCACCCCGCCCGCCGCGATGACCTCGGCCGGGATGTCGAGGCCGGTCACCGCAGCGGGTGCCACGTCGATCTCCAGCTTCGCCGTGGCGAGCGCGGAGCCGTCCAGGGCGTGCGCGGTGACCTCCGCCTGGCCGAGCCAGGCCTCGCCGGTGTCGTTGATCGCGATGAGCCGCCCGCCCGGCTGGATCGTGAGGATCCGGTCGGCGTAGGCGTCGCGCAGGGAATACCACAGTGGCTTGCGGCGGCCGTCGCCGTCGATCGCCGACCACGAGGTGACCGGCCAGCAGTCGTTGAGCTGCCAGACGATGCTCCCCATGCAGTGGGGGCGCAGCGACCGGAAGTGCTCGATCCCGAGCCGGATCGCCCGGGCCTGGTTGAGCTGCGTCAGGTAGTGCCAGTCGTCGAAGTCGCGCGGCGGCGGCAGGTGCGCGTCGAGCGCCCGCTGGAGCTTCCGGTCGCCGTCGGCGGCCTTCTGGTGGTGCCGCATGCCGGGGGAGTCCGGTGCCGGTTCGGCGTCGCTGATCGAGCGGCGCAGGGTGGCGAAGACCGGCGGGGCCTGGAAGCCGTACTCCGCGACGAACCGTGGCTTCTTATCGCGGTAGTGGGTGTAGTCGATCTGGTTCCACACGTCCCAGATGTGCATCGTCCCGTGCGAGGAGTCGTTGGGGTGGATCGCCGGATCGCCGGACCAGGGGCTGCCCGGCCAGTAGAACCGGCCCGGGTCGCGCTCGGCGACGATCGCGGGCAGCAGCTCGTGATAGAAGCCCGCGCCCCAGCTCCGACCGGCGAGCGGCTCCTGCCAGCCCCAGTCGTGGAAGCCCCAGATGTTCTCGTTGTTGCCGGTCCAGAGCACCAGGCTGGGGTGGTGGGCGAGCCGGTCCACATTGTCCCGAGCCTCGGCCGCGACCTCGCTCGCGAAGGGCTCCTCCTCCGGATAGGCCGCGCAGGCGAAGAGGAAGTCCTGGCCGACCAGCAGCCCGCGCTCGTCGGCGAGCTCATAGAAGTCCTCGGACTCGTAGACGCCGCCGCCCCAGACCCGCAGGAAGTTGACGTTGGCGGCGATGGCCTGGTCGAAGCGGCGCGCCAGCCGGTCGCGGGTGACCCGGTCGGCGAACGCGTCGTCCGGGATCCAGTTGACCCCCTTCACGAAGATCGGCACGTCGTTGACGTGCAGGGTGAAGGGCGAGCCATGCTCGTCGGGCGCGGTCTCGACGCGCACCTCGCGCAGGCCGATGCTCCGGCTCCAGTCATCGAGGAGTACGCCGTCGGCCCCGCTCAGGGACACCTGAAGGCGGTGCAGCGGCTGGGCGCCGTAGCCCACCGGCCACCACCGCTGCGCGTCGGCGATCCGCAGCGTGACGACGGCGGTCGTCGCGCCCGGTGCGACGGCCACCGTGCCGCCGGTCTCACCTGTCGTCACGGTCACGGTCACCGGCTCCTCGGTGGCGCGGTCCAGCTCGACGTGCACCTCGACGAGGGCGTCGGGGCCGTCGAAGGTGGCGTGTGGGCGTACCCGGCTGATTCTCGCGACCGACCAGGCGTGCAGGCCGATCGCGCGCCAGATCCCGGCCGTGACCAGGGTCGGACCCCAGTCCCAGCCGAAGTTGCACGCCATCTTCCTAATATATTGATAAGGCTCATCATATGCGCCCGGCCGGTCGCCGACGAGTGCCCGCATCCGTTCGGCGTGGGCGTAGGCCGACGCGAACTCCACCGCGAGCGTGTTGCGCCCCGGCTGGACCGCCGGGCGCAGGTCGAAGCGGTAACGCCGGTGCATGTTGGCGGTGGTGCCGAGCTCGATGCCGTTGAGCGTGAGCGTGGCGACCGTGTCGAGGCCGTCGCAGACCAGGTCGAACCGGTCGGTGCCGAGGTCGTCGGCGTCGAAGGAGGTCTCGTACCGCCAGGCGGTCCGGCCGATCCAGCCCAGGCGAGTCTCGTTGTCGTCCAGGTAGGGGTCCGCGATCAGGCCCTGGGCCAGCAGATCGGTGTGCACACAGCCGGGCACGGAGGCCGGGATGGCCGGTTGCTCCGCCGAGCTGAGTGTCCAACCGTCGTGCAACGGACTAACGGGGCTCAATGCTTCACCGCGCCTTCCATGATTCCGCGAACGATCTGCTTGCCACCGACGAAGAGCATGATCAGCAGTGGCACGGTGGCGAGGAACGCGCCCGCGAGCACCCGCCGGTAGAGCACGTAGTTGCCGCTGGCGAGGTCCGACAGGGCCACCATCGAGGTGGGGAACTCGGTGCCGCCGAGCGTGATCAGCGGCCACTGGAAATCGTTCCAGCTGGTCACGAAGCTGAGCAGGCCGAGAACGGCGAGCGCGGGCCGGATCGCCGGGACCACGATGCTCCAGTAGGTGCGCAGGGTGGTGGCCCCGTCGACACGGGCCGCCTCGATCAGCTCGTCCGGGACCGAGCCGATGATGAACTGCCGCATGTAGAAGACACCGAACGCGTTGACCAGGCCCGGAACGATCACCGCGGCCAGCGTACCGTTCCAGCCGGTCCCGTCTGAGCTGGGCATCTTGCCCATCACGATGTAGAGCGCCACGATGCCGAGCTGGTTGGGGACGGTGAGGGTGAGGATCACGATCACCATCAGCGCGTTGCGGCCCTTGAAGCGCAGCTTGGCGAAGGCGAACCCGGCGAGCGAGCAGAAGAAGAGGACCGAGACCGTGGTGATCGTCGAGACGAAGAAGCTGTTGATCAACGAGGCCGAGAAGTAGACCTCGGAGAGCCCGAACACCTCCCGTACGTTGTCCAGGAAGCGGCTGCCGGGAAGCACCTTCGGCGGGATGTTCGCCAGGTCCGCGTCGGTGCCGGTGGCGATGACGAACATCCAGTAGAGCGGGAACGCGAAGAAGGCGATGATGCCGACGAGCACGACGTAGTTCCAGATGCTGCCGGGGGTGTCCTGCGGTGCCCGGCCCATCAGCAGGGCCCGGCGGTTGCTGCGGGTGCTCACTTCTTCCCACCTCCGACGCGGTTGGTGATGAGGGCGTTGACGATGGCGACGATGACGATGATCAGGAAGAGCGCCCAGGACATGGCTGCGGCGTAGCCGAGATTCAGGTCCTTCCAGCCGACCTTGTAGATCAGCTGGGCGATGGTCTGCCACTCGCCCCGCGCCCCGCCCGTGGCGGCCTGCGGGTTCGGCTCGAAGAGCATCGGCTCGGTGAAGAGCTGCAGGCCGCCGATGGTGGACAGGACCACGGTGAAGATGACGACGGGCCGGATGCCCGGGACGGTGATCTTCCAGAGCTGCTTCCACGGGGAGGCGCCGTCGAGCGCCGAGGCCTCGTAGAGGTCGCGCGGCACGGACTGCATCGCGGCGAGGTAGAGCAGCGCGTTGTAGCCGATCCACTTCCAGTTGACCATGGTGGCGATCGCCAGCCAGGACGACCACTTCTCCGCGCGCCAGTCGACTCCGTCGACGCCGCCGAGCGACAGCACCCAGTTGGCGAGGCCGTACTGCTTGGCGAAGACGACGTCGAAGATGAGGGTCGAGGCGACGACCGGGGTGATGTAGGGCAGCAGGGCGCCGACGCGGAACCAGGTGGTCGCGCGGAGCCGCCGGTTGAGGATGTTCGCGATGATCAGCGCCGCGAAGAGCTGGGGCACCGTCGAGAGCAGGAAGATCCCGAAGGTGTTGCCGAGCGCGTTCCAGAATTCGGTGTCGCCGAAGAGCCTGGTGAAGTTCTCGAAGCCGGCCCAGCCGTCGCGGGTGGGATCGTCCAGCCGCCAGGTCCGCAGGGAGACGGCCCCGTTGAAGATCAGCGGGAAGAGCCCGAAGACCAGGAAGAGCAGGAAGAACGGCGCGATCAGGATGTAGGGCGTATACCGCATGTCGAACCGGTGCAACCGGTCGCGCACGCCGATCTTGGTGGCGGGCATGGGGCCTCCTGGTGAGCACGGACTGAGCACGTCAGTGGGGTGGGCGCTCCTCGCGCAGCGCGCCCACCCCGGTCTGGGAAGGGCTACGCCTTGGCGGCTTCCTTCTCGGCGGCCTTCACGGCCTCGGCCCAGGCATCGGCACTCTTGATGCTCTTGGCCTGGAGGCTGTTCAGCACGTTCTCGACCGCGACCCGGGTCGGGCCGTTCTTCTTGCCCAGATACTGCGGGGTGAGGCCCTCGGCGGTGCCGGCGAAGATCTGGCCGACGGGTGCGTTGCTGAAGAACGGGTTCTTGAAGTCGAGGATCAGCGGGTCCTTGTAGAGGGCGGGCTGCGAGGGCAGGTTGCCGACCTTCTTGAAGACCTCGATCTGCTGCTCCGGCTGGATCAGCCACTCGATGAACTCGTACGCCTCCTTGACGTGCTTGCCCTGCTTGGGGATGGTCAGGAACGAGCCGCCCCAGTTGCCGCCGCCGCCCGGGATCGCGGCGATGTCCCACTTGCCGGCGGTGTCGGGCGCGGTGTTCTTGATGTGGCCCTGCATCCACGCGGGGCAGGCGAGGACGGCGAAGTCGCCCTTGACGAAGCCCGCGTTCCACTCCGGCGACCAGGCCGCGAGGTTGGCCGAGAGGCCGGCGTCGATCGCCTTCACCGAGGTGTCGAAGGCCGCCTTCGGGCCGCCGTCCATCTTCAGCGCCTCGGACTCGTCATAGAAGCCGACGGGCTGCTGGCCGAGGATCGGGTTGAAGATGTTCGTCGCGTTGTCGACGAAGCCCTTCTTGGTCGCCGCCTTGTAGGTCTGGCCGACCTCGATGAACTTGTCCCAGGTGGGCCAGAGCGCGGAGACCGCGGCCCGGTCGGTGGGCAGCCCGGCCGCCTTGAAGAGGTCGGTGCGGTAGCACATGGCGAGGCCGCCGACGTCGGTGCCGAGACCGATCTGGGTCTTGCCGTCGGCCGACAGCGACTGCTTCCACTTCCACGGCAGGTACTTGTCCTGGTACTTGCCGGCGCCGTTGTCGAGCAGGTTGACGAACTTGTCGGCCTGGCCGCGGAACTGGACGATGAAGCCCTCGTCGATCGCCGCGATGTCCGCGGCACCCGAGCCCGCGACGAGCTTCTTCTGCAGGTCCTCGTGCTGGGCGTTGAACTCGCCCGAGTTGAGGACAATCTTGATCTTGGGGTGGGACGCCTCGTACTTCGCCTTGAGGTCGGTGAGGCCGAAATCGCCCCAGAAATTGACCTTCAGCGAGATCTCGCCATCGGCCGTCGACTCGGCGGCCTTACCGCTGCAGGCGACGAGCATCGCCGCGGCGACCGAGCCGACCATGAGGGTACGAATGATTCTTTTCATGCCATCCTCCGACGGATCACATTTCACTGAACCGGGTAAGTGAAGGAGACTGTACGAGCGTGTTACGAACGTGTCAATGGGAGCGCTTCCAGTAGAATGGTCAGGCGTTATGTGATCACTAATTCGGTTCAGCAACCTGCCTATACTTAACCGCACCAGGGGTTTTACGGCCGGCATTGCTACCATGCGCCGGTCTCAGGTGATCACAGGGAGCGCAGCACATGAAGCGACCGACTATCGCGGACATCGCCCGCCAGGCCGGGGTGTCCAAGGGAGCGGTGTCGTACGCGCTCAACGGCCAACCCGGCGTCAGCGAGTCGACCCGGCAACGGATCATCGCGATCGCCACCGAGATCGGGTTCAACCCCAACAGCGCCGCCCGGGCCCTCTCCGGCGCGCCCGCCCGCGCCATCGGGCTCGCACTCTGCCGCCCCGCCCGCACGCTCGGCATGGAACCGTTCTTCATGGAGCTGATCAGCGGCGTCGAGGCCGAGCTCTCGGCGATGTCGTTCGCGCTCACCCTCCAGGTCGTCGCCAACGCCGACGACGAGATCGCCGTCTACCGGCGCTGGTGGGGCGAGCGGCGCGTGGACGGCGTACTCATCTGCGATCTTCGGGTCGACGACCCGCGCGTGCCGGTGCTGGAGGAGCTTCAGCTCCCCGCCGTGGTGATCGGCGGACCCGGGCACACCGGGGCGCTCGCCCACGTCTGGTCCGACGACGCGGCGGCATTGGTCGAGACGATGGAGTACCTCGCCGCCCTCGGCCACCGCCGGATCGCCCGGGTCGGCGGCATGCCCGGCCTGCTGCACACCGAGACGCGGACGGCGGCCTTCGACGCCGTAGCCCGGCGGCTCGGGCTGGCCGAGGCGAGCACGATCGGCGCCGACTACAGCGGCGAGGACGGCACCCGGGCCACCCGGCGCCTGCTCAGCTCGCCGCAGCGGCCCACCGCGATCGTCTACGACAACGACGTGATGGCGATCGCCGGGCTCGCGGTGGCGCAGGAGATGGGGCTCTCGGTCCCCGGCGACCTGTCGATCGTGGCCTGGGACGACTCACCGCTGTGCCGCCTGGTCCACCCGGCCCTGACCGCGCTGGGCCGCGACATCCCCGCTTACGGCTCCCAGTCGGCCCGCACGCTGCTGGACCTGATCGCCGGTGCGGCACCGGCGGGCTACCAGGCCGAGACGGCCCGCCTGACCCCCCGCGGCACGACAGCCCCACCCCGCTAAATCCCCTGAATTTTAATGCTGGACACGCCGGCAAAAGTGCAACAAAGGTCAGGATCGACATCTGGGCCCCAGATGATCCTGACCTTTGTGACGGGTTTACCGGCGTGTCCAGCATTAAAATTCAGGGGAGTGGGCGCGCGGTGGCGTGGTGCGGGTGTGGTTTAGCGGCGGGCCAGGTCGGCGGCGCCGACGATGCCTGCGGTGTTGCCGAGGACTGCGGGGCGGACTTCGGCGATCGGGAGGCGGCCGCGCTGGGCGATCTGCTCGTTGTACGACGACATCGTCGGGCCGAGCAGCAGCTCGCCGGCGTCGATGACACCTCCGCCGACCACGATGATCTGGGGATCCAGGATCTGCACCATGTCGGCGATCGCGACACCGAGCCACGTGCCGCACTGGTGGAACGCGTCGATGGCGACCCGGCAACCGGACTGCGCGGCCTCGGTCACCATCGGACCGGTGATCGCGTTGGCCTCGCCACCGGCGAGGCTCAGCAGCAGGCCGGCGTCACCGGGATCGTTCTTCGCGCCGGTCTGGGCGAAGCGGACCAGGGCGTTGCCGGAGGCGTACTGCTCGATGCAGCCTCGGCGGCCGCAGCCGCAGAGCTGGCCTTCGGGGACCGCCTGGACGTGCCCGAGCTCGGCGGCGATGCCGTGCGCACCGCGGACGAGCTGACCGCCGAGGATGATGCCGCCGCCGATGCCGGTGCCCACGGTGAAGAGCACCATCGAGTCGTCGGCGTCTTCGGCGGCACCGAAGCGGAATTCGGCCCAGGCCGCGACGTTGGCGTCGTTCTCGACGACGACGGGCAGGCCGCCGAGAGCAGCCTCGACCTTGCCGCGCAGGGGCTCATCCCGCCAGGCCAGGTTGGGTGCGAAGAGGACGGTCGACCGGCTCGCGTCGATCCAGCCGGCGGCACCGATGCCGACGCCGGTGACCTCGTGCTGCTCCGTCAGTTCCCGCACGACGTCGACGATGACGTCCAGGGTCTTGGCGACGTCCTCGGCCGGGGTGGCCCGTCGCGTCGTCGCGAGCACCTTCCCGCCCTCGTCCACCACGCCGCCCAGCACTTTCGTGCCGCCGACGTCCACACCGATGGTGAGTGCCACCGACTTACCACCTTGCCCTTGAAACCAACATGAAACAGTTGGTGACACCCTACTCGGGATCAGGCAAAGAGATCTTGTGTACGGCTTTCTTTGGTACCTGCTTGAGACCCTGCTCCGGCCCGGTGGTGACGGTCGTGGATGGATCCTTGGGTACGACCTTCCTGATCGCCTTCTTGGCTATTTTTTTAGCCGGTTTCGGTGGTGTGTCATCACCCGGTTGTGCGGCTTCGTGCGGCGGGGTCGTCGTCGCAGCCCGCCACACGTCGGCGGGCTCGCCGTCGGTCTTGGGCGTGGCGAGATTGCGCATCAGGCCGGCGATGCCGACGGCGAGATCGCCCGCGCCGGTCGCGAGGCGCTCGACGAACTCGGGATCGGGATCCCGGACCGCCTCGATCACCTTGCAGAACGGGCAGACGCAGCAGGCCGGGCTGCCCGTGGCGAGGTCGGGGTGCGCGTTGGCGGCCAGGGTGGCGGCCGCGAGCGCGGCGACGACGAGGCGCTCGGCCTCCTGTCGGGCGGTGCCGGGGTCACCGCTGAACATCAGGCCTGCCCCTCCACGCGCTTCTTGAGGCCGCCCAGGGCAGCATCCATGATCGCCTTCTCGGCCTTGCGCTTGAACATGCCGAGCATGGAGATCGCGAGCTCCACCTCCAGCGTGTAGGTCACCGTGGTGGTCCCGTTGCCGTTGTCGACCAGGTCATAGGCGCCGTTCTGCACCTTCTGCATCTTGGACGGGCGGGCGAGCTGCCATTCGATCCGGGTCAGGTCCTCCGCGTACTCATAGATTGCCGTGTATTCGTCAGAGACCGGGCCGGCGTCCAGGGCGAAGGTCACCTCGGCGGCGTACCCGTCCTCGTACTCGGTGAGCACCTCCACCGAGCGCAGGGCGGTGACCCATTCCGGGTAGGCGGCGAAGTCGCAGATCACCGAAGCGACCTGCTCGGGCGTGGCGTCGATCACGATCGACTGCGTGGAAGAGTCGGCCATAGTTCAGCAGGCTACCGCTGCGGACGACCGCTGGTGGAGCAGGTAGGTTCGAGTCGACGTCACAGTCGGTCGGCGAAGGAGGCACGGTGCGGGAGGTTTCCGTAGCGCCGGTGGTCACGATCAACGCGGGGGACAACCTGACCGATCCGGTCTGGTCCAACGCGCGTACCCATCCGGAGAGCGTCCAGTTCCTCGTGGGTGACTCCGAGATCACGTGCGCTCAGTTCCGTGACGCGGTCGCCGCGCTGGCCAAGGGCCTGATCGCCGCCGGAGTCGGCCCGGGTGACCGGGTGGGGCTGATGAGCCGCACGCGTTACGAGTGGACGCTGATCGACTACGCGGTCTGGTCCTGCGGCGCGGTGACGGTCCCCGTCTACGAGACCTCCAGCGCCGAGCAGGTGGCCTGGATCCTCGCCGACTCGGGCGCCGTGGCGTGTTTCGCCGAGAGCACCGACCACGCCGAGACGATCCGGGCCTCCTCGCCGGCCGCCGCGAAGGTCTGGACGATCGACGCCGGCGACCTCGACCGGCTCGTCGAGAACGGCACGGCGGTCGCCGAGGAGGAGGTCGAGGACCGGCGCCGGTCGCTCGGCGCCGAGGATGTCGCGACGATCATCTATACCAGTGGCACCACGGGACGGCCGAAGGGCTGCGTGCTCACCCACCGCAACCTGCTCGCCGACATCTCCAACGCCATCCCCGAGCTCGGCATCCTCTTCCACGAGGGCGCCACGACGCTGCTCTTCCTGCCGCTGGCGCACGCCTTCGCCCGGCTGCTACAGCTCGGTGCCGTGCAGGCCCGGGTCAAGACCGCGTTCGCGCCCGACGTGAAGAACCTCATCGCCGACTTCGCCCGGATCCGGCCGACCTTCATCCTCGGCGTGCCGCGGGTCTTCGAGAAGGTCTACAACTCGGCCCGGCAGAAGGCGCACGGCGAGGGCAAGGGCAAGATCTTCGACGCGGCCGAGGCGACCGCCATCGCGTACTCGACGGCGCTGCAGAAGCCCGGCGGACCCGGACTCGCGCTGCGAGCCCGGCACAAGCTCTTCGACCTGCTCGTCTTCGGCAAGCTGCGGGCCGCGCTCGGCGGCCGCTGCACCGCGGCCATCTCCGGCGGCGCGCCGCTCGGCGCGCGCCTGGGCCACTTCTACCGAGGTCTAGGGCTTTCGATCTTCGAGGGGTACGGGCTGACGGAGACCTCACCGGCGATCACGTTCAACCGGGAGAGCGGCACCCGTATCGGCACCGTCGGGCAGCCCCTGCCCGGGGTCACCGTGCGGATCGCCGACGATGGCGAGATCCTGGTGCGCGGCGATATCGTCTTTGGTGAATACTGGCACAATCCGCAAGCGACAGCCGACGCACTCGTCGACGGCTGGTTCCACACCGGGGATCTCGGCAGCCTTTCCGACGACGGCTTCCTGAGCATCACCGGGCGCAAGAAGGAGATCATCGTGACGGCCGGCGGCAAGAACGTCGCGCCGGCGGTGCTGGAGGACCGGGTTCGGGCACACCCGCTGGTCAGCCAGTGCGTGGTGATCGGCGACGGTAAACCGTTCATCGCCGCCCTCGTCACCGTCGACGAGGAGGCATTGCCGAAGTGGCTGGAAGGGCAGGGACGCACCATGGTCGACCCTGCCGCGCTGCGGGACGATCCCGCCCTGCGCGCGGAGATCCAGACCGCTGTCGACGATGCCAACAGGGCGGTCTCCAAGGCCGAGGCGATCCGTGTCTTCCGTCTCCTTCCGCGCGACTTCACCGAAGCCACCGGCGAGTTGACCCCTTCCCTCAAGGTCAAGCGCGCCGTCGTGATCAAGGAGTACTCCGACGAGATCGAAGCGATCTACCCAGCCTGACCGGAGCCGGACCCCCGGCCGGGCCCGCAACGCCGCACTGATCGCCGGTGTGGTGCGCCTCGCGCTGCTCACCCTGGTGGCGGCGCTGACGGTGCTCGTCGCGGGGGTCGGCCAGCTCGTCTGGATCGGCGCGCTCGCCGTCGCCGGACTCCCGACCCTGTTCATGCCCCGGCATCGCGTCATCGCGCCGCTCGGGCGCCTCGCCGAGGTGCTGCTCATCGCGGTGGGCGCCAGTTACATCGCGGGCGCGGCGGTCGACGCGGGCACCTTCACCTCGGGTGTCGGCGCGGGTGCCCTGCTGCCCTACCTCGCCGTCCCGCTCACCGCCGCGGCCTTCTACGGCCACCGGTTCGAAGCCGGAGCGCTGCTCCTCGCCGCGACGATCGGCCTCGGTACGGCGGGGGCCTTCATCCACGTCGACGGCGTGCGGCTGATCGACTCGCCTGGCTACCTCGCGATCTGCGCGCAGTGGCTGGTCCTGGTGACCCTCGGCACGCTCACCAGCGGT
Organism: Allocatelliglobosispora scoriae; assembly: GCF_014204945.1. Lineage (NCBI taxonomy): Bacteria > Bacillati > Actinomycetota > Actinomycetes > Micromonosporales > Micromonosporaceae > Allocatelliglobosispora > Allocatelliglobosispora scoriae. Next base: position 1,831,569 of record NZ_JACHMN010000002.1, on the reverse strand, counting down.
GCCCTCCAGCGCGCGGTGCTGGCCCGCAGGTCCGTCCCGCAGCCCTACGCGGAGGCGACCCGCCTGCTGACCCAGCTGCGCACGGTGGCCCGCCAGCTGCCCGGCGCCACCCTGGACCCCGGCGGCATCGCCGAGCACCTGATCGACGAGGTCCGCACCGTGACCAAGTCGGACCGGGCGGCCGTCCTCACCGCCAGCGGCGGCGGTCGGCTGATGGTGCTCGCCCAGTCGGGTCTCGGTCTCGACGGCAGCGATCGCAGCGACTGGGAGACGACGCTCGACACCGACTCGGCGATCGCGGAGGCGTGGGCGAGCCAGCTCTCGCAGATCTCCAGCCGGTCCCAGACGATCCGGCGTACGGCGGCGGCGCCCGGCACCAGCAGCGAGGTGAGTGCCCTGGTGGTGCCGCTCGTGGCGGGTGTGCGTACAGTCGGGCTCCTCGTCCTGGAGCTCGACGCGGCCGGCGGTTTCCCGCCCAACGCGGCGGCGCGACTGCGCTCGGTGGCCGACCCGGCCGCCCTGCGGCTGGAAGCGGCGCTGCTCTTCGACGAGGTTCGCTCGCTCGCGACCAACGAGGAGCGCCAACGCCTCGCCCGTGAAATTCACGACGGAGTGGCTCAGGAGCTGGTCATGGTGGGTTACGGGATCGACAACGCGCTCGCGACGCTGCCCGAGGAGGGATCGGAGACCACCGAGACCGAACTGCGCGCGCTGCGGGCCGAGGTGACTCGGGTGATCACCGAACTTCGATTGAGTCTCTTCGAGTTGCGCAGTGAAGTTGAGCGTCATGGGGGATTGACGGCTGCAATCGCCGAATTTGCCCGTATCGTGGGGGCTTCGGCCGGACTGCGAGTTCATTTGTCGCTCGACGACTCGCCGGCCCGTCTGCCCGCCGCCACCGAGGCTGAGCTGCTGAGAATCGCCCAGGAGGCGATCACCAACGCTCGCAAGCACGCGGGGGCCACGAACCTGTGGGTGACCTGTTCCGTCGACCCGCCAAACGCCCAAATCGAAGTGTCGGACGACGGACAGGGAATCGCTGACCAGCGAGTTGACGGACACTACGGTATTGCGATCATGAAAGAGAGAGCGGAACGTATCCGAGGCAGGCTGGAGATTCGCCCGCGTCACCCGCACGGAACAACCGTCGCGGTGGTGTTGGGTTCCTCCGGTCGGCGCGATAACGTGTGAGCGCTCAACCAACAGCGCTCGAAGAAGGGGAGAGCATGTCGACCAGCACCGTACCGACAGGCCGCACCAAGGTGTTGCTCGTCGACGACCACGACCTGATCCGAAAGGGTCTCCGGCACGCATTCGAGCGTGACCGCCAGTTCGAGGTCGTTGGCGAGGCTGGGACTGCGGCCGAGGCGGTGCGCCAAGCCGGCGCCCTGCAGCCCGATGTCGTGATCATGGACCTCCGCCTGCCGGACGGCAGCGGACTCGAGGCGACCCGCGCCCTGCGCAAGGGCAGCGCCACCATGGGCATCGTCGTCCTCACCATGTATGCGGGAGATGACCAGCTCTTCGGAGCGCTGGAGGCCGGTGCGAGCGCCTTCGTGCCGAAGACCGCGCCCGCCGACGAGGTCGTCGCCGCCGCCCGCCACGCCGCCTCCGCGCCGTCCGCCTTCACCGCCGCCGACCTCGCCGAGGCGATGAAGCGTCGGCTGGCCCCGGCCGGACCGCAGCTCTCGCCCCGCGAGGGCCAGGTGCTGCGGCTGCTCGCCGACGGCATGAGCGTCAATGGCATCGCCAAGCAGCTCTTCGTCAGCGAGTCCACGGCGAAGACGCACATCTCGAAGCTCTACGAGAAGCTCGGCGCGGCCAACCGTGCCCAGGCGCTCATGACCGCACTTCGGCTCGGCCTTCTCGAGGCCCCTGACGCGCCGAAGTTCTGATGGGGCGGCACCACTCGTCACCGCTGGAAACGGTGGTGGACTGGCGGGAAGACCGCCTGGCCGCCGCGCGCACCGGTGACAATCCGATGCTCATGGCCAAGATGCGCAGCGGTTTCGCGGTCTTCGGCGACACCCAGCACCTGCCGGGTTACTGCGTACTCATCTCCGATGTGGATGATGCCGACCACCTGACGGACCTCAGTCGCGAGCAGCGGCTCGAGTTCCTCACGGACCTCTCCCTCCTGGGTGAGGTGGTCTTCAACGTCTGCTCGGGGCAGGATCCGGCGTTCCTGCGGATCAACTACGAGGTGTTGGGCAACAGCTACCACCACCTGCACGGACATGTGCACGCCAGGTACTACTGGGAGTCCGGCGAGTTCCGGGGGGTGCCGGTGTGGCGTTACCCCGACAGCGACCGGTTCGCTCCCGAGCACGACGCGACCAGCTCTCCGGCGGCGGACAAGCACGAGGCACTCCGCGACGCCATCACCGCCGAACTGCACCGGGTCATCACCACGGCCTACTGATCACGGTTTATTGATCGAAGCCTCCGCGGGCGAGCCCGCCGGAGGCTTCGATCTTTATACGACTGCTCCGTCGTCGGGGAGCTCTGGCTCGTCGTCGCCGCCGGGGCGCAGGCGGCTGATCAGCAGGGCGACGCCCGCGACGGTGACCGTGACGCCCGCGAGCAGGTTGGCGCTCGATCCCACGGAGGGCAGCAGGTTGCCTTTGATGATCATGAACACGCCGAAGACGGTGATGAGCGCGCCGAAGACCGCCGGGGCGGAGATGCGCGGGAGTGGCTGCGGCTCGGGCCGGACGAAGGGCTGGCCGTCGTCGGGCAGATCCGCGCCGAACGTGTCGAGCCCCTCCAGCAGCGACGGCCCGTGCGGATCAGCGCGCGGGTCGTGGTTGAGGATGGGTCCACCGGCCGGCCAGATGGGCCCGGTCGCGGGCGTCGTGCCGACGCTCTCGACGGGGACATCCTCGCTGGCGTGCCACGAGGCCTTGTCGGGCTCGATGGGGGTGTCAAAGCCCGCAACGATCTCGGCAAAGGCCGCATCGACCTGTTCCGAGGATCGACCGTCCGGATCGCCGACCGTTGGCACAGTGCTTCCTCCTCGCCGAGTGAATGGGTTGCCGCTCCATCGTGACACGCTCCGGGGCTCGGTGGGGAGTGCGTTGTGGCACGGCGTGCCCTCCTCCTAGGCTCTACGCCAAGGTTCGCAATATCGCCACCGACGCGCTCGGGAAGGACACCAGTGCTCTACTGGCTGCTCAAGTACGTCATCCTTGGCCCTGTCCTGCGGTTGATCTTCAGGCCGCAGGTCGAAGGCCGTGACAATGTCCCGTCCACCGGTCCGGTGATTCTCGCCAGCAACCACCTCTCCTTCTCCGATTCGATCTTCATGCCGCTGATGGTGCGCCGCCGCGTCACCTTTGTCGCGAAGGCGGAATATTTCACCGGCAAGGGGATCAAGGGCTGGTTGACGAAGCTCTTCTTCGTCGGCACCGGCTGCATCCCGGTCGACCGCTCCGGCGGGCGGGCGGCGCAGGCCGCCCTCGACACCCAGCTCCGCGTGCTGCGCCAAGGCGAGGTGGCCGGCATCTACCCCGAGGGGACGCGGTCGCCCGACGGCCGCCTCTACCGGGGCAAGACCGGCGTGGCCCGGCTGGCGCTGGAGAGCGGTGCCGTGGTGATCCCGGTGGCGATGCTCAACGCCGACGAGGTCCAGCCGCCCGGCAAGCTCATCCCGAAGATCATGCGGGTCAAGATCCGGTTCGGGACGCCGCTGGACTTCAGCCGCTACGAGGGGCTCGCGGGGGACCGGTTCATCGAGCGCGCGGTCACCGACGAGATCATGTATGAGCTGATGGAGCTCTCCGGCCGGGAGTACGTCGACACCTACGCGGTGAAGGCGAAGGCCGCCGCCCCGGTGGTGCCGGTCCCGGCCTGACCTCCGTGCTCAGCCGCCCAGGAGCCGTGGGGCTGCGTTGCGCTCGACGAAGCCGCGCAGCTCCGCCAGGATCGGCCCGGCCCGGTCCGCGCCGTTGGTGATGCCGGAGAAGCTCCGTGCGGCCGCCCAGAGCGCCAGTGCGCGGTCGCTGGCGTTGCCGATGGCCCGGTAACCGTCGGCGGCCGCCAGGTGGCACTCGGCCGATGTGAGGCCGTTGGAGAGGGCGCCCTCGGTCGTCGCCAGGGCCGCCGAGACCCACAGGGTGCGCCGGGCCGACCGCTCCAGCATGTCGCGCACCTTCCGGGCCGCCCGGCGATCGAGCAGCGAACCGGTGTGCGCGGCGGCGGCGACCCACTCGCCGGTCGCGATCATGCGGGTGGCGGACCAGTCCTCGTCCAGCTCGTCGAGGAGGTCCCGAGCCTCGTCCTTGCGGCCCTGGAGCACCCGGCAGAGCGCCGCGTGGGCGACGGTCGAGCGCAGGATGCGGTGGAAGCCGGAGCGGCGGGCCGCGAGGATCGCCTCGGCGACCGGATCGTTCTCGGCCGGGTCCAGCTCACCCCGCAGCACCCGGATCCAGGCGGCGAGGGTCACCGTGTGCAGGTCCCACTCGACCGTGGGGCGGCGCATCGCGGCGGCGGTCGCGGTGATCGTCGTCGACCAGTCCCCGGCCATGTACGCCGTCTGCGCCTCCTCGACATAGGAGGTGGCGAGGCTGGTGCCGCCGACGGCGGCCGTCCGCCGCTGCTCGTTGATGATCGCGTTGGACCCGGCGAGGTCGCCCTCCTCCTGCCGGGCGTAGGCGAGGTTGTGCGCGGCCCGCCGCCAGCTCGTGAGCTGCTGGACCTTGCAGTACTCCGCGACCTCGGTCAGCTCCGCCAAACCCTCCTCGCCGCCCGCCAGGTAGGTCGAGAGCCCGGCGGTGATCCGGGCGTTGGCCCGCACCTCGACGAGGTTGAGCCGGTCGGCGATCTCCGCGGCCCGTTGCGCGGCCGACATCGCCTCGGCGGTCTCGTAGTCGAACATACGCACCCGGGCGAGCTCCAGCAGCGCCTCGGCCTTCTCCGCGCTGTCGGGCAGCCGCGAATAGCGCCGGGCCGCCTCGTCGAGCCACTGCAGCGCCAGGATGCGGTCGGCCCGCGACCAGGCGGCGGTGCCGAGCAGCGTGCAGGCGCGGGCGGCACCGGCCTCCTCGCCCGCACCGGCGAGCGCCTCCACCAGCTCGGCGAGCCGTTTGGCCCCGCCGTCGGTGAGGAAGGCGTCGCGATCGCGGTAGAGGGCGAGCTCGGCGGCGAAGAGCTCGAGCACCAGGTCGGGTTCGAGGCGCAGGCTCAGCGCCCGGGTGACGAGCGTGACGGCGGCGTCGAGGGCGTGCAGCGAGTAGGCACGCCGGGCGGCCCGGTGCAGCGCCACCCGGGCGGCGGGGGCGTGCGGCGTCGGGTCGTGGCCCAGCGTCCGGGCGATCTCGTGCGCTGCCCAGCGGTGGTTGGCGAGCACCTCGGCGAGGTCGGTGGAGCGGCCCTCGCTGACCCGTTCGAGCCAGTCGGCGGCGCGCTGGTGGCGGACGACGCGCTCGGCCCGGGGCAGCCGCTGATAGCAGACGTCGCGGACCAGGACGTGGCGGAAGCCGTACTCCGGCTCGTCGGCCATGACCGAGGCCGGGTGCTCGACGACGAGATCGCGCTGCTCCAGCCGGTGCAGGGCACGGGCGGCGGACTCCGTGCTGATGCCGACCGCCATGCCGATCGCGCTGGGCCAGAACTGGCTGCCGATGACGGCCGCGGCCTGCAGCACCGCGCGGTCGGTCAGCTCCAGCAGGTCGAGCCGGTTGGCGATGACGGCCTGCACCGTCTGCGGCATCGGCGCCGTCTCGTCGGTGTCGACCGTCCAGGACGGGCCGGTCGGGCGCAGCTCGCCGCGCTCGACGAGCATCCGGACGTACTCGTGGGCGTAGAGGGGGTTGCCGCCGGCCAGCTCGACCAGCGGACCCAGGCCGGTCGAGGGCACCACGGCCTGGCCGAACATCTGCGAATACATCGTGTTGATGTCGCTGTCGCGCATCGGGCCCAGGGAGATCGACATCGCACCGGTGACGGCGCTGGTCCAGCTCGGGTGGCGCTCGCGCAGCTCAGGGCGGGAGGTCGCGATGACGAGCAGCGGCAGGCCCTGGCCCGCACCGCAGAGCATCTCGACGAAGCGCAGCATCGCCTCGTCGGCCCAGTGCATGTCCTCGAAGACGAGCACGGTCGGCCCGGTGCCCGCCATGAGCTGCAGGAACCGCCGCCAGGACGACTCGGTCTCGGCGGGGGAGAGCCGGGTGCCGGGCAGGCCGAGCAGCGGGCCCAGCGCCTCGGCGAGACGCGCCGCCTCCTGCGTGTTGGTGAGCGCCCGCAGCGCCTCGTCCAGCCGGGTCTGCGCGCGGGTGTCGTCGTCGGTGTCGAGGATGCCGACCTGCGTCTTCACGATCTCGGCGAGCGCGGCGTAGGTGACGTTCTCCCCGAAGGGCGGGCAGTGCCCGACCCGCCAGCGCACCGGGGTGCCGGGCAGCCGGGTGGCGTAGCGGGAGAGTTCGCGCAGCAGGCGGCTCTTGCCGATGCCGGCGGTGCCGAAGACCGTGATGAGCTGCGGCGTGCGGTCGGCGATCGTGCGGTGCAGCGCGTTGGTGAGCAGACCGCGCTCGTGGTCGCGGTCGACCATCGGCGTCGACTCGTCGCGCTCGCCGACCCGGGTCATCCGGGCGGCCTTCGCCAGCCAGACCTGGCTCGCCGACGTGCGCCCGCGCAGCACCACGGACGGCTGCTCGGAGTAGTCGATCTCGTCCCGGGTCGCGTCGTAGGTCCGCTCGTCGACGAGCACCCCGCCGGGCGGCGCCTCGGCCTGCAGACGGGCCGCCGTGTTGACGACGTCGCCGGCGACGATCGCCTGGCCGCCGTCGTGGGCGGCCGCGATGTCGACCAGGGCCTCACCGGAGGCGACACCCACCCGGAAGGCGAGATCGGCGGTCTGGCTGCTCTTGTGCCGCCCCAGCACCCGCTGGAGCTCCAGCCCCGCCCGGACGCCGCGCAGGGCGTCGTTCTCCGTGGCGATGGGGGCGCCGAAGATCGCCATGACCGCGTCGCCGATGTACTTCTCGACCACGCCGCCGTACTGCCGGATGACCTGCCGGACCATGGAGAAGTATTCGTGCTGGGTGGAGCGCACCTGCTCCGGATCGGCCAATTCAGCGAAACCGGTGAATCCGACCATATCCACGAAGAGCACGCTGACGTGGCGCCGATCCTCCCTCGGGCCACTGGGCAGCGTCTCGCCGAGCCTGCTGCCGCAATGTGTACAGAAGGTGGCCCCGGGCGTTCCCTGTCGTCCACACTGGAGGCACGCGGCGGCCAGGTTGGAGCCGCAGCCACCACAGAAGCTGTCCTCCGGACCGGCCGCACGGGAGCAGTTCGGGCAGGGACGGGAAATGGTAATTCTCCTCTGGGTCGAGGGAACGGTCTGCGCGTCACTGGGTGTCCCAGTATCCGCGATCCTCGCCCGGAGGAAAAGGCCAGGTGCGGGCCAGTCTCGGCCAGCTGTAGCCAAGCCGACAGTGCGACGGCAGCGGAAAGATGGCCTGGTGGCTAAAGTCTTGCCCTACCGACTTACCCAGTCGGGTAACAATCTGCGAGGAGGATCGCGGTGCTGGTGCGACTAGCGGTGTCCTGGACCGATCCGTTCGGGATCGCCCACGACGCGGGCGAGGTCGTCGACATCGACGCGGTCACCCTCGCCGAGCTTGAGGAGCGAGGCGTGGTCGACAACCTGGACGGCGGGCCCGAAGAGGCCGTCGAAGAAGCCCAGCCGGAGTGGCTCGGACCGGGCGTCGCCGAGGAAGAGCCCGGTTGGCTCGGACCCGGTGCGGCCGAAGAGGAAGCCGCTGACGAGGCTTCGGAGTAGTCGGCCTGACCGTGACCATGGTCGCGATCGCGCGTGAATGCGCGCCCGATTTTCGAGATGCCCGGGACGGGCATCTCGAAAATCGGAGGCTAGGAGCGCCCGCGCTCCTCCAAGCGGTTAGCGGTCGGCCATACCCGCGCGGCGGCGCAGCGCCGAGACATCGGTGACCACGATGCGACGGCCCTCGGTGCGCAGCCACCCACGGCTGGCGAAGGATCCGATCGCCTGGTTGACGCTCTGCCGGGAACCGCCCGCCATCTCGGCGAGCTGGCTCTGGTTGAGCTCGATGGTGATCATCGGCGCCTGGCTCTCCCCGGCGAGCCGCACCAGGGTCTTGGCGACCCGGCCCGGCAGATCGAGGAAGACGTGGTCGGCGTTCTGCTCGGTGAGACGACGGATCAGCGCACCCAGCGACCGCATGACGGCGTCGAGGATCCGCGGGTTGGAGTGCACCAGCTCCATGAAGGCGCCCCGGCTGAGCGCGAGCGCGGTGCAGTCCTCGATCGCCTCGGCGGAGAGCGACCGTGGTGAGCCATCCAAAAGGGACACCTCGCCCAAAACGTCAGGCGGGCGCAGCACCGACAGCACGGCACGTTCGCCGGTCGGTGCGGTGCGGAAGACCGCGACGCTGCCACGCTTGAGCACGATGAGCGACTCGCCCGGGTCGTTCTCCACGAAGAGAAGCTGGCCCCTGCGATAGCTGCGCGGCACGGAGGCGGCGATCACCCGTTGCCGCGCCTCCTGCTCCAGACCGGCGAACATCTCGACGCCGGTCAGTGCATCTGCGGGCTCCGGAAGCCGTATCTCCACGGCTCTACCCCTCCCCGTCTCCCACCCCGAAAACGATTGCCGATCTCCCTGCCGGATCGGCGCGGCTTTGCTAGACAGATCATCGCCCCCTCATGGCGTGCTGTACACCCCCCGTTGTGGCCGGACCTGGCCGGGCAACGGGCGGGACACCTCGTGGGACGCTGGCAAATGCTTGTCGCGTGCCATAATCCGCCCCATGCTGGGTGACGATACGATCCGCACCGCGCTTCGGACGTCTTGGCATCTTCCGCCGGACGGTTGCACTCGGCTGACCGGAGGGATGACCTCGGTCACCTTTATGGTCACCGTCGGGTCCGACCGGTATGTCGCCAAGGTGGTTCCGACCGCGCTTCAGTCCCAGTTCGAGGCCGGGCTGAGTATGGCAGAGGCGCTCAGCCGGGTGAATATCGACGCCGGATCACCCGTCCGCACCGTCGATGGATCTCTGACGACCCCCCTGGTCGGGGGTGCGCTGGGGCTCCTGCGCTTCGTCGGTGGCCGGCCGCTGGACGCCTGCGACCAGCTCGACCAGCAGTGGTGGGGTGATCGGCTGGGCGCGGCACACCGGAAGTTGGCGGGATTCACCCATCCGGGTACACCTCGCTGGCACTGGGTGCGCCCCGATGCCGAGCACCTCGATCTCGAACCGTGGCTGCGTCCCGCCGTCGGCTCGGCGGTCGCCGAACTGACCCGCCTCCAGGTGACCGACCGCCTCTCCGTCGGCGCCCTGCACGGCGACCCGGCCGCCGAGGCGTTCCTGCTCGACCCGGCCACGGGTCGGATCGGGATCATCGACTGGGGCTCGTGTGTCACCGGCCCGCACGTCTACGATCTGGCCTCCGCGGTCATGTACGCCGGCGGCATCCACCGGGCCGCAGCCCTGATCGAGGCGTACTCGGCGGCGGGCCCGGTCCCGAGGGGCGAGATCGAAGCGGCCCTGCCCACCCTGCTGCGATTCCGCTGGGCGGTCCAGGCCGACTACTTCGCCCAGCGCATCACCACGAGGGACACCACGGGGATAGCGGACCCGGCCGAGAACATCAAGGGCCTCCACGACGCCCGGGATGCCCTCCGCACGGGTTAGAGCGCGCGCAGGTGAGCCAGGACCAGCGGGTCGATGCGGTCGGGGACCATCCGCTCCTCCAGGTTCTCGATTCCCGCCCAGTCGGCCATCGCCTCGTTGACGTCGTCCTGAGCGTGTCCCAGGGCGGCCAGGCGGGTCTTGACCTCGGTGGCGATCTCCCCGGTCAGGGGGATCAGGGTGGCCGGGTCGGGCTTGTCGAAGAGGAGGGCGTGGATGTCCAGCAGCCTCGCCAGCTCCGCCAGGGGAGTCGGGTGATCGTCCACCCGGAGGTCGACGACGGTGTCGCTGGTGCCGCCGTAGCCCTGACCGGGGGAGACGACGACGAGAGCGGCGCTCTGGCGGCCCCGGCGGTCGCCGCCCGCCTCGTCACCGGCGCGGAGCGCGGCGAGCAGGCGCCGGGCCAGCGGTGCCGTGGGGTCGCTGGCGAGGAACGCCGCCTCCATCGCCTCCACCACCTCGGGGCCGGTGAGGATGTTGCCCTGGATGGCGTACCCGTCGCCGATCTTGCCGCCCGCCCAGGCGTGACACTGCGCTCCCGTGTAGGTCGCGCCGCTGCCGCTCGGCCCGACCACCCCGAGCTGGCGCTGGTCGCGGCCCGGGTCGGCGGCGGTCAGCCCGGCCACGACGTCGGCCGCCGCCACCTGCGTACGCAGCAGGGCGAGCCCCTGCGGCCGGTAGGCGAGGTTGGCGTAGGACTGGGTGGCGACGGCTCCGACGGCGGCCTCGGCAGCGGGCACCGCCGCGCCGACGGCGAGGAACTTGCTGGCCACAGCGACGCCGTGGGAGGCTCCGTCGGCAGACCGCGCGACTATCGAGAAGGTCATGGCGGCACATTAATTCTTCCGTGAAAGATGGACCAGGTGACCTACCGGTATTTCTATGACTGCGAGTTCATCGAGGACGGCGTCACCATCGACCTGGTCTCGATCGGGGTCGTCGACGAGCACGGCCGCGAGTTCTACGCGATCTCGTCGCAGTTCGACGAGTCGAAGGCCATCCCCTGGGTGCGCCGCAACGTGCTGGAGAAGCTGCCGAGCCCCGGGCACAAGGCGTGGCGCTCCCGCGAGCGGATCCGCGACGACCTCTACGACTTCCTGGTCGAGCCGCTGAAGGCCGATCCGACGGAGCAGATCGAGCTCTGGGCGTGGTACGCGGCCTACGACCACGTCGTGCTCGCCCAGATCTGGGGTGCCATGACGGCGCTGCCGAGGGAGATCCCCCGGTTCACCAAGGAGCTGCGCCAGCTGTGGGACGACGCGGGCCGGCCACCGCTCCCGGATGCCGAAGCCGCACGTCACGACGCACTGGTGGACGCCCGGCACAATTTGGCGCGTTACCGAACTATTAGCGGCGTGTAAAGGCGGGGTCGCTGGTGCCCGCTCATCCGGTAGGACTAAAGTTCGCATCTGCGGCCCGCCCCGGGCCGGCAACGACGCCGATCTCCTTGCTCCTGGGGCTCACATAGGGCTCTTATTGGCTACATCGCCACTCGGAGGATCGAGATGCGTATCGGTGTTCTTACCGGCGGCGGCGACTGCCCCGGTCTCAATGCGGTGATTCGTGCTGTTGTCCGCAAGGGTGTGGGCACCTACGGTCACGAGTTCGTCGGTTTCAAGGACGGCTGGAAGGGACCCCTTGAGGGCCTCACCAAGCCCCTCGGCGTCGAGCAGGTCCGTGGCATCCTGCCGCGCGGCGGCACGATCCTGGGTTCCTCGCGCACCAACCCGTTCAAGATCGACAACGGTGTGGAGCGCATCAAGGAGAACCTCGCCAACCTCGGCATCGACGCGCTCGTCGCCATCGGCGGTGAGGACACCCTGGGTGTCGCCACCAAGCTCGACAGCCTCGGCGTCAACGTCATCGGCGTCCCGAAGACGATCGACAACGACCTCAACGCGACCGACTTCACCTTCGGTTTCGACACCGCGGTCAACATCGCGATGGAGGCGATCGACCGGCTGCACACCACCGCCGAGTCGCACCACCGCGTGCTGATCGTCGAGGTCATGGGCCGCCACGCCGGCTGGATCGCGCTGCACGCCGGCCTCGCCGGTGGCGCCAACGTCATCCTCATCCCGGAGAAGCCGTTCGACCTTGAGAAGGTCGTCGACCACGTGGAGAGCCGCTTCCGCACCAACTACTCGCCGATCCTCGTGGTCTCCGAGGGCGCGGTTCCGGCCGACGGCGACATGATGACCTCGCACAACGAGCTCGACGCCTTCGGCCACGTCCGCCTCGGCGGCATCGGCACCTGGCTCGCGGAGCAGATCGAGAAGCGCACGGGCAAGGAAGCCCGGGCCGTCGTGCTCGGTCACACCCAGCGCGGTGGAACGCCGACCGCCTTCGACCGGGTGCTCGCCACTCGATTCGGGCTCAACGCGATCGACGCCGTGCACGAGGGCGACTTCGGCAAGATGGTCGCGCTGCAGGGGACGGACATCGTCCGCGTTCCGCTGATCGAGGCCACGCGGGAGCTGAAGACCGTTCCGGTGGAGCGGTACGCCGAGTCTGAGGTTCTTTTCGGTTAATCGCTCTCGAGGATTTCGGGGCCGGATCGACCCGCTCCGGGCGGTCAGGCTTGATCCCTCCGCGGGTCGATCCGGCCCCGAAATCCTGTGGTGGTGGCGACCGCACTATTTGTTGAGGCTTGAGGGCTGGACTTCATGCGGACTGTTGCTGTTATCGGGGCTGGGAAGATCGGTGAGGTGCTGCTCTCCGGCCTGGTGAAGGCCGGGTGGCCGGTTGACCACCTGATCGCCACTGCTCGGCGGCCAGAGCGTGCTGCTGAACTTCGGGAGCGGTATGGGTGTCGCGTCCTCAGCAACGCCGAAGCTGCGGTGGCCGCGGATGTGATCGCCATCGCGGTGAAGCCCCAGGACGCCGGCGTGCTCATGGCCGAGCTGGGACCGCACATTCCTGCGGACAAGCTGGTCGTGTCCCTGTGTGCTGGGCTGCCCACCACCTTTTTCACGAAGTTCCTGGTGGCGGGGACGCCGGTGGTTCGGGTGATGACCAATACGCCGGCGCTGGTCGATGAGGCGATGACGGCCATCTCGGCGGGGGCCCACGCCACGGCGGAGCATCTCGGGGTGGCCGAGGAGCTGTTCAAGCCGCTGGGGCGGACGATTCGGGTGCCGGAGAACCAGCAGGACGCGGTGACGGCGCTGTCGGGGTCGGGGCCCGCCTACTTCTTCTATCTTGTCGAAGCGATGACCGACGCGGGGATTCTGCTGGGGCTGCCTCGGCAGGTGGCACACGACCTGATCGTGCAGACCGCGATCGGGTCGGCGATCATGCTGCGGGACTCGGGGGAGCACCCGGTCAAGCTGCGGGAAGCGGTCACCTCGCCCGCGGGCACGACCATCTCGGCGATTCGGGAGTTGGAGAATCACGGGGTTCGGGCGGCCCTGCTCGGTGCGCTGGAAGCGGCCCGGGACCGGGCCCGGGAGATCGCGGCGCAGAACGGCTGACAAGCCTCTCACCCGCAGGGATTACTTACCGTGAATGAAACCTGCTCAGGCTTCCGGCCCGAGTGAGGTCCGCCTTACCGTGAGTGGCAAGGGAAGCAAGTCACCTCAGCCATCGGAGGCGGTCATGCGACGCGCTGCCATTGTCCTCGGCACGGCCATCACGGGTGTTCTCGTCTCGGTCCCTGCCTACGCCTACGCCCACGATCGGGTGACCAACCCCTATCTGCACGCGGTCCTCGACCTCATCACGTTCGCCGTGGTCAGTGCCCCGATCTGGTCGGCGTTCCTGTGGGGGGCGCAGCGCCGCGGCCTGCTGCTCGCCCTGATCGCGATCGTCCAGGTCCCGTCAGCGGTCATCGCGTTCGTCCCGATCGCCAACCCCGTGCTGCACGCGATCGCCCTCGTCACCAGCCTCGCCATCACCATCGCCTCGGTCGGCTACGTGCGACGTGCCGCCCGGGCTCCACAGACGGCCATCCGCGAAGTCGCGCAGTAGCGGCAGGCCAGACGATCCGCTGTCGGCTGCGGCTGTGAGAGGGGCAGTCGTGGTCGGCGGCGGCGTCTGTGCGCCTGCCGCGCTTTGCTGCACAGCGTGGTCATTCTCGCGATCGAGGCCACCGTTTGCTGCAGAACGTGGCTGGGCGGGGAGGAACCTCGGGCCGTCGTCGGCCTCCAGCTCGATACCGCCGGCCACGGGACGCACCCTCGGGCAGCCGCGCGAAGGCGCGGTCCAGCCACCGTCCGACCGCCGGTAGGCGGTCCACTGGCAGTGGGCTTCGTCGGCGTACCCCCAGGCCATGAAGAGCTCGACCCCCGCGTGGCGGTAGAGGCCGACGGTCGCGATCCGCTCGCCCTCCGGGCGGCGGAAGAACTCACCGACCAGCCCGGGGATCGCGATTCCCTCCAGGTCGATGTCCTGGATCTCCTTATGCCGCCGGTACGCGGACAGAGCCGGCAATTCACCCACACCAGTTGTAACGATCACCACGCTGCGCTGGAAGATCCCATGCTGCGGAATATGGGAATCGGGTGGGGAGTGATCCAGAGGGCCGCCGTACTCTTGTGACCATGCGCTCTGAGTGGCACCAGTACCCCCGGCCCATCGAGACACCCCGGTCGTCTGTCGACACCGCCGAGGCCGCTGACCTGGGCCTGGACTATTGGCGTGACCTCCCGCGGCTGCAGATGCCCCCGTGGGAGGACATGGGGGCCGTCAACGACGTCTGCAAGCTGCTCGACAGCGTCCCGCCGATCGTATCGCCCAACGAGGTCGACGAGCTGACCGCGAAGCTGGCCGACGTCTGCGAGGGCCGCGCCTTCCTGCTGATGGGTGGCGACTGCGCCGAGACCTTCGCCGACAACACCGAGCACCACCTGCTCGCCAACGCCCGCACCCTGCTGCAGATGGCGGTCGTGCTGACCTATGGCGCGTCGCTGCCGGTCGTCAAGGTGGCCCGGGTCGCCGGCCAGTACACCAAGCCCCGGTCGTCGGCGAACGACGCGCTGGGCCTGCCGGCCTACCGCGGCGACATGATCAATGATCTGGCTCCCAACGCCGCGGCGCGCGTCGCCGACCCGCAGCGGATGATCCGGGTCTACGCCAACTCGTCGTCGGCGATGAACATGCTCCGCGCCTACCTCGGCGGCGGCCCTCGGTGACCTGCACGCCGTGCACGACTGGAACCGCGACTTCGTGCGGACCTCGGCCTTCGGCGAGCGCTATGAGGCGATCGCCCGCGAGATCGACCGCGCGCTCGCCTTCATCACCGCCTGCGGCATGACCAACGAAGAGGCCCTGCGCACCGTCACGCTCTACTGCGGGCACGAGGCGCTGGCCCTGGAGTACGACCGGGCGCTGACCCGGATCGCCAACGGCAAGGCGTACGGCCTGTCCGGCCACTTCCTGTGGATCGGCGAGCGGACCCGGCAGCTCGACCACGCGCACATCGACTTCATCTCGCGGATCGCCAACCCGATCGGTGTGAAGCTCTCGCCGACCGCGACCCCGGAGTACGTCCTGGAGCTGGCCGAGAAGCTCAACCCGGACAACATCCCGGGCCGGTTGACCTTCGTCAGCCGGATGGGCAACCAGCACGTCCGCGACGCGCTGCCGCGCCTGGTCGAGACGGTCCGCGATGCCGGGCTCAAGGTCGTGTGGCAGTGCGACCCGATGCACGGCAACACCCACGAGTCGTCCAACGGCTACAAGACCCGTCACTTCGACCGGATCGTCGACGAGGTGCTGGGGTACTTCGAGGTCCACAAGATGACCGGCACCCACCCGGGCGGCATCCACATCGAGCTGACCGGTGAGGATGTCACCGAGTGCCTCGGCGGTGCGCAGGCGCTGGAGGACATCGACCTCGAGCGCCGTTACGAGACCGCGTGCGACCCGCGCCTCAACACGCAGCAGTCGCTGGAGCTGGCGTTCCTCGTCGCGGAGATGCTCCGCGGCTAGTCCTCACCCGCTCGCAAGCTCGGCAAAGATCCGGGCTGGTTCGGGGAACCGGACGTGATCATGCAAGGTGATCGCGTCGGATTCCCCGAACCAGCCCGGATCTTTGCGCTGACGGGTCGCTAATTCCGTCCCGGGGCGACCCGGGACAAACCGATGCGGTAGGAAGTGAGCATGGTTGTTGATCTGAGGTCGGACACTGTCACGAAGCCCACCGCCGCCATGCGTGCCGCGATGGCGGACGCCGAGGTCGGCGACGATGTCTACGGCGAGGACCCGACCGTCAACGAGCTGCAGGCCGAGGTGGCCGCGCTCTTCGGGCACGAGGCGGCGCTGTTCACGCCGACCGGGTCGATGGCCAACCAGATCGCCATGCAGCTGCTCTGCCCGCCCGGCAACGAGATCATCGCCGACACCAAGGCGCACGTGCTCCTCTTCGAGATGGGCACGGCGGCGGCGTACGGCGGGATCTCCAGCCGCACGTGGCCCTTCGCCCACGGCGCCCTCGATGTCGAGCTGATCGCCTCCATGATCAACCCTGGTGGCGGCTGGACGATCCCGACCGCCGCGATCGCCGTCGAGCAGACCCACAACGTCGGCGGCGGCACGGTCGTCCCCCTCGACACGCTGCGTGAGCTGCGTGAGGTCGCCACCGACCGGGGTGTCGCGCTGCACTGCGACGGTGCCCGGATCTGGCACGCGCACGTCGCCGCCGGGGTGCCGCTCGACATCTACGGCGGCGTCTTCGACACCCTGTCGGTCTGCCTCTCCAAGGGTCTCGGCGCGCCGGTCGGCTCCCTCGTCGTCGGCAGTGCGGAGCGCATCGACAAGGCCCGCTTCATCCGCAAGCGCCTCGGCGGCGGCATGCGCCAGGCCGGGATCCTCGCCGCGGCGGGGCTCCACGCCGTCCGCCACCACATCGAGCGGCTCGCCGACGACCACGTCCGGGCACGGCGGCTCGCCGAGGCGCTCGCCCCGTCCGGCGTCGTCGATCCGGCCGCGGTCCAGACCAACCTGGTGCTGCTGGACCTGGCGAAAGCGTCGATCGACGCGCCCACCCTCGCCAAGGCCGCAGCCGCGCAAGGGGTCCATGTCACGGCGCTCGCTCCGCAGGTCTGCCGGCTGGTGACGCACCTCGACCTCGATGATGCCGGGGTCGAGCGGGCCGTCGAGGTTCTTGTACCTTTGCTGGCATGACCGCCATCGACGACTTCGTGACCTCGCTCGGCGGGCGGCTGCGGGGTCCGAGCCCGCTCGTCGACGACGTGCTGACCGAGGTCAGGGACGGTCTGTGGGACGCTGCTTCGGCGTACCGGCGCGGGGGTTTGGGGGTTGTGGAGGCCGAGCGCCGCGCGGTGGCCGACTTCGGGCGGGTGGACGAGCTGGCGGGGGAGTTCCAGCGCGAGCTGGCGATGACCCAGGGGCGGCGGACCGCGCTGAAGCTCGGCGTGATGCTGCCGCTCGCCGTCTTCCTCTCGGGGCTGTCGTGGCACCATCTGCATCCGGCGAGCGCGCCGGGTGCGCAGTTCTCGCCGCCGCAGGACTATCTGACCTTCGCGCGTCTCGTCGATCTCTTCGGCTACGGCTCGGGCGCCTTTTTCCTGGTGATGTGGCTGCTGCTCGGGCCGGGCGCCCGGTTGCTGCCGATGCCGCGCTGGGTGCCGTGGGCGCTCGGCCGGGCGGCGGCGGGGATGGTGAGCGCGTCGCTGCTCGCCGGGACCGGGCTCCTCGCCATGAGCGTGATCTGGGCGCCGCAGGCGCTGCTGTCGGCGGCGATGGGCGCCAACATGATCGTCTGGACGGTCTGCTTCACGCTGGTGATCAGGTCCACGAGCCGCTGCCTGCACGCGTCCTGACGGGTTCGCGATCACACGGCGGTCGCGGTAGCGCCATGATCGGCGCAACTCTTGAAGAGTTGGTGTTTCAAGCGGGGGCGTTGAGGAATCCGCCGATGGTGCGGGTGAAGTCCTGCCAGGCGGTGCGTTCGGTGGCGAGCGCCCGGCCACCGGCGGAGGTCAGCTCATAGGTCCGCCGCTCGCGTCCGCCGACCGTGCTCCACGAACTGCGGACATAACCGGCCCGCTCCAGCCGCCGCAGCGCCGGATAGACGGTCCCCGTGGGCAGGTCGAGTGCGCCTCCGCTGCGGGTCTGCAGGGCTTCGATGACGGCGTAGCCGTGGCGCGGGCCGGACTCCAGCACCGAGAGCAGCACCGCGTCGAGGTGTCCCCGGAGTGCGTCGGCCTTCATGCGTAGCGAGTCTACCGATGGAGGCCCCCGCCGCAACCTGCCCGATGACGAGCGGTGGGGCGAGGGCCTCCCGGGTGGATCAGGACTCCGGGTGCTCGGTCACGTTCTGGAGGTAGAGCGGCAGACCCAGCGTCTCGATCAGCTGGAGCTGCGTCTCCAGGTAGTCGATGTGGTGCTCCTCGTCCTGGAGGATGTCCTCGAAGATCTTCGCGGAGGTCACATCACCCACGGAGCGCATGTGGTCGATGCCCCGGCGCAGCCGCTCGATCGCCTCGGCCTCGACGAGCATGTCGCACTCGAACTGCTCCTTGACGTTCTCGCCGATGCGCAGCGCGAGCAGCTTCTGGTAGTTCGGCAGTCCTTCGAGGAAGAGGATGCGGTCGGTGAGCACCTCGGCATGGCGCATCTCGTCGATGGACTCGTGCTTGGTGTGCTTCGCGAGCTTCGTGAAGCCCCAGTTCTCCTGCATCTTGGCGTGGAGGAAATACTGGTTGATGGCCGTGAGCTCAGCGGTGAGCTGCTCATTGAGGAACTCGATGACGCGCGCGTCGCCTTGCATGGTAAATAACCCCCACATCGGTCGGTGAGGGAAGATTAGCCTTTATGTCTAATTAAATCCGGGCTTAGGCTGCCATGGCAAGGGGTGTGTCGGCGGTGTGCTCGTCGATCAGATCGACGATCCGGTCGAGGCAGCTCCCGCAGCCGGTCCCGGCGCCGCACGCGTCGCCGACCGATTCCTCTGTCCGTGCGCCGCACAGGATCGCGGTGCGGACTTCGCACTCACGCACCCGGGCACAGATGCAGACGAACATGACACCTCGCTGTGGTTAGGCTTACCTTGCCTCAGTAAGGGTGCACTAAACCCCCAGGTCAGCGCAAGGGTCGTGATGCCGATCACCGCGAAAATGACCCGAACGGGCAGGGTCAGGCGGTCGGGCGCAGCGCGGCGAGCGCGGCGATGTCGGCCGCCTGGAACTCGCCCGGGGTCTCCACGATCCACGGGATGTCGCGGGCCGCCTCGTGCGCCATCAGCTCGGCGAAGGGGGCGAGACCGATCGTGCCCCGGCCGATCGTCTCGTGCCGGTCCCGGGTCGAGCCGACCGGGTCCTTGGAGTCGTTGGCGTGGATCAACCGCAGCCTGCCCGCGCCGACCGTCGCCACCAGGGCGTCGAGCGCAGCGGTCATGCCACCGGGCGTGATCAGGTCGTGCCCGGCCGCGAGCGCGTGGCAGGTGTCGAAGCAGACACCGAGCCAGGGGTGGTGGTCGACGGCGTCGAAATACTCCGCGAGCTGCTCGACCCGGGAGGCGAGGGAGCGCCCACCGCCCGCGCTCGGCTCGACGAGCAACCGGGGTCCACCGGCCGCCTCGGCGGCGTCGAGCAGCGGCAGCAGCGCCTCCCGGACCTGCTTGAAGGCCTGATCGGTATGGGACTCGTCCACCGAGCTGCCGGCGTGGAAGACGACGCCGCCCGCACCGATCTCGCCCCCGCGGCGCAGGCCGTGGTCGAGAACCGCCACCGACTTCGCCACCGTCGCCGCGGTCGGCGAGCCCAGGTTGACCAGGAGCGGGGCGTGGATGAACGACGGGATCCCGCGCTCGGCGCAGCCCGCCGCGAAGAGCTCGTCCTGTCGGCGGTCCCCGGCGGCGAGCGCCCAGCCGCGCGGGTTGCCGACGAAGATCTGCACGCTGCCGGCGCCGACGGAGTCGACGTACGGCAGCGCCGCCTTCGCCAGGCCGCCCGCGACGAAGGTGTGCGCGCCGATCCCGTGCGTGATCACTTGCACTTGATCCGAACCTTCTCACCCTGCTTGAGCAGCTTGCCCTCGTCGGGGCGCTGCTCCTTGACGGTGCCGAAGTTCTGCTCGATCACGTTGCCGTCGACCTCCACGTCGAGCCCCATGCCGCGGAGCTGGTCGGTGGCCTGCCGGCAGTTCATGTCGAGGACCCGGGGCATGACCACGCCCGGCGGTCCCTGTGCCACGGTCAGCGTGATCTTGGTCCCGGCCTCGACGCCCGCGCCGCCGACCGGGTCCTGGGTGAGGACCTCGCCGCCCGGTTTGTCGCTGGGCTGCTCGATGTAGGCGACGATCAGGCCGAGCTCCTGCAGCTTCGCCGTGGCCTGGTCGCGGTGGGTGCCGACGACGTTGGGCACGGTGATCGGGGCGCGACCCTTGCTCAGGATCACGGTGACCTTGTCGCCGGGCTTCAACTGGGTGTCGACCGGCGGGTTGACCTCCAGCACGACGTCCTTGGCGACGGTGTCGCTGTATTTGCCGGTGCCCTTGACCGGAACGAGCTTGCGGTCCTGGATGTCGACGACGGCGAGGTCCCACGACCGGCCGATGACATCGGGCACCAGGTAGCGCTCCGGGCCCAGCGACAGGATCAGCGTGATCGCGCTGCCCTTGACCGCCCGATCACCGGCGGGCGGGTCCTGCGTCAGCACGATGTCCTTCTTGACATCCTCGCGGAACTGCCCGGTGCCGATGATCAGGGTGAACCCGGCGGTCTTGGCGAGCTGCTCCGCCTCGACCCTGGTCTTGCCCGCGAGCTGCGGTGCCGCCTCGTAGCGGCCGAAGAGGAACCACCAGCCGCCGGTCAGCACGAGCAGGGTCAGCACGACCAGGGCGGCGGTGAGCACCATCCGGCCCCGCTCGGTGCTCTGGAGCCGGCGCAGCCCGAGCCGGGCCTGGTCGATGAGGGTGACATCCTCCTCCTCGACCTCCGCCACGGGTGCCGACGCGCGACGGCTGCGCGGGGCGGCGGCGGGGCCGGGCGAGGGCAGCCGGGCCCAGGAGGGGCGGTCGGTCGGCACGATCTGGTCGACGACGACCGTCGGCTGAGCGGCCGGGCCGGCCCGCATCGCCGTCGTGTTGAGCTCCTCGCGCACCAGCTGCACCTCGGCGAGGAAGGCGCCGGCGTCGGTGGGGCGGGAACCCGGGTCGCGCCGGGTGGCCCGGGCGACGAGGCGGTCGAGGACCGGCGGGAGGCCGGGGACGAACTTCGAGGGCGGCGGGACATCGAGGTCCACATGCTGCCAGGCCACGTCGACGGGGCGGTCGCCTTCGTAGGGCACCCGCCCGGTCAGCATCTCGAACAGGACGATGCCGGCCGCGTACACATCGGTGCGGGGGTCGGCGTGACCATCGGTGACCAGCTCGGGCGCGACGTAGGCCACGGTGGCCATGAGCTGGCCGCCGGCCGGATCGTCGGCGCTCGCCTCGACCGCGCGGGCCAGGCCGAAGTCGGCGACCTTGACCACGGCGTCGACGAGCTGGCCGTTGCCGCCGGGCGCCTCGGCGATCAGCACGTTCTCCGGCTTGACATCGCGGTGCACCAGGCCGGCCCGGTGCGCGGCGGCGATCGCGGCGAGCATCTGCTCCAGCACGGCGAGCGCGTCGCGGGGGGACAGGCGGCGGCGCTCGCTGAGGATGTCGCGCAGCGTGTGACCTCGGACATACTCCATCACCAGATAGGGAGTGCCGAGGTGCAGGCCGGTGTCGTAGACGGCGACCACGTTGGGGTGCACCAGACGGGCGATCGTCTTCGCCTCGTCGGTGAAGCGCTCGATGCTCATCGGGTGGGCAGCGGCGTGCCGCTGACCCGAATGGATGATTTTGAGAGCGACGGTGCGCTCAAGGCGCTCGTCGACCGCCGTGTAGACGGTCGCCATGCCGCCCCGGGCGACACGGCTGCGCACCCGGTATCGCCCGTCTACGAGCGATCCGAGTAGGGGATCGGCGACCTGAGTGTCCATCGGCAGGAAGTCTAAGTCAGTCGAGGGCGACTGTTGAAGTGGAGACCACACCGACCGGTTCGCCGGAGGCTGACGGTGACGGGCTCGGCTCCTGCGTCGGGCTCGGTGACGGGCTCGGCGACGAGGTCGGGGCGGGGGTCGGCACCGGGGTCGGCGGGTGTGAACAACCGCAGGTAGGTGCAGGTGTCGGCACGGGTTCGAGGCTCTTGCCCGAGGGGCTCGGGGCCGGTCCCCGGCGGGTCGGCGAGGAGGTCGGCGCGGCGCCGAGGGTTGGCACTGTGCCGGTCGGCGTCGTCGTCACCGGCTGGGCCGCACCGGTCGGTCCCCGGCTCGGGGCGGGCGCGGCGTGCGCCGGCAGCGCGGCCGGCGGCGCGCCCGGGTCCATGAGCGCTCGCACGCCGCCGACCAGCGCCCATGCTCCCGCGATAGCCCCGGCGAGCAGCATGATCGCGGCTCCGGCGAAGACGACCCGGCCGCGCGTGGTGCCGCGTTCCTCCTCGATCGTGCCCGCCGGACCGGCCGGGTGGCGCTCCCGGCGGAGGTCGTAGCGCAGCGACCGCCACGCACCCGCGGCTTCCCGGTAGATGGCATGCCAGAAGCTCACGACAAGAGTCCTTCCGCGACGGCGATGGGGCTATGGCATGGTGTGGGGGTGAGTGAGTCTGTATCAATCAACGCGGCCGACTGGGTGAACCTCCCGGACATCGCCGAGCGTTTCGGCCTGCCCATCACGAAGGTGCACCAGCTGATCAAAGAGGGCTCGCTGCTCGCGGTCCGCCGAGAAGGCGTACTCCGGGTCCCGGCCGAGCTCGTGGCAAATGACATCGTGCTCAAGCACCTCCCCGGTGTTCTGACGTTGCTCCGCGACGCCGGGTACAACGACGAAGAGGCGCTGCGGTGGCTCTACACCGACGACGACTCACTTCCGGGCAAGCCCGCCGTCGCGCTCGGCGGTGACCTGGCCCGCGAGGTGAAGCGGCGGGCCCAGGCGCTCGCCTTCTAGCCCACGGTGGCGCACCTGACCTACCTGGCGGTGCTCACCGGGTGCCTGGCCTGCGCGATCTGGCTCGAACCCGTGCTCGGGACGGGCGTGCTCCGGCAGTTCGGCCGACTCGCCCGGACCGTGCTGCCGGTGGCGATCTTCTTCGTCGCGGTCGACCTCGCCGCGATCCGGGCCGGCTGGTGGGACTTCGACCCGGCCCAGATCGTCGGTCTCGTGCTGCCCGGCGGCCTGCCGATCGAGGAGCTGCTCTTCTTCCTCGTGGTGCCCGTCTGTGCGATCCTCGGGTTCGAGGCGGTCCGCACGGTGCTGGGGCGCTTCACCGCGCCACGCCGATGACCTACACCGTCGCCGCCTGCGTCGGCGTCGCGCTCGCCGTCGGGGTCGATCTGCTGGTTCTGCGTACGCGGTTGCTGCTCGGGGTGGTCTTCTGGGCCACCTATCCGATCATCCTCGGGTTCCAGCTGCTCTCCAACGGGATCCTCACCGGGCGCGGGGTGGTGCGCTACGACCCCGGCACGATCATCGGCTGGCGGATCATCCACGCACCCGTCGAGGACCTGCTCTTCGGCTTCGCGATGGTGCTGGTCACGCTTTCGCTCTGGACCTGGCACCGCGCACCTGGCGGACCGCGAGCCACACCACCGCGATGAGCACGGCGACCGCACCGGGACCCTTGGTCAGCGCGGCGATGCCGAGCCCGTGCGGGAGCACCAGGAAGATCAGGCCGATCGTCACGGCGGCACGCACCCTCGGCAGCACGGTCGGGACGCAGGCGAGGACGGCGAGGGGGGTCAGGGCGTACCAGGGGTAGAAGACCGGGCCCAGCAGCGCCACCGCGACCAGGACCCAGCCGCAGGCCGCGACGACGGTCCGGCTGTCCGCGCGCCACGCGTGCCGCAGTGCCACGAGCCCGATCACACCCAGGATGAGTACGCCGACCAGCCGCGCCCCCGCCACCACCCCCGCCTCGGCCCCGGGGTGCCCGAGGGCGCGCACCAGGTAGCCCACGGCCATCCCCATCCCCGTCGGCACCGAGGTCCACTGGGTGAGCTGCTGGGTGTCGGTGAGCGCACCCGTCCAGCCGAACCCGAGGCCGGTGCTCCAGGTGAGCGCCGCGAAGGCCGTGACGGCTCCGGCGAGCGCGAGCCACCACCGGCGCCCGGCCAGGATCAGCACGAACGGCAGCGCCGCGATCGCCGTCACCTTGACCGCCACCGCCCCGGCGACGCAGACACCGGCGATGATCATCACGGCGGCGATCCGCCACGCCGCGGTCTGTTCCCCGTCGGGGTCTGCGGTGCCGTCGTGGTCTGCGGTGCCGTCGTGGTCTGCGGTGCCGTTACGTTTTGCAGCAAAGCGTGGCCATTTCGCCGCGCGAGGCCACGCTTTGCTGCAAAACGTGACGGGGAGGGAGAGGGCGGCGACGAGCAGGCCTGCGACGAGGGCGTCGTTGTGAGCGCCCGAGACCGCGTGGACCAGCACCAGCGGGGTCGCGAGACCGGCCCACAGGGCCACCTCCGGGGCCATCCCGGTGGCTCGGGCCAGCCGGATGCCGAACCAGCCGATCAGTGCCAGTCCGGCGAGCGCGATCACCCGCAGACCGAGCACCGCGATCCACAGGTGCCCGTCGGCGACCCGGGCGGCACCGGCGCTCAACGCCATCCCGAGCGGTCCATAGGGGGCGGTGCTGTGCTGCCAGATCTCCGGTACGGCGGTCAGCCACGGGCAGCCTGATTCGGCGGCACCCACCGCGTACGGGTCGGCGCCCGCGGTGACCGTGGCGCCCTGGCAGGCGTACGCATAGATGTCCCTGCTCGCCAGCGGCGGCGCGAGCAGCAACGGGACCGCCCAGAGCGACCCGGTGACGACCACCTGGCGAGCGGTGAGCCCGCGACCGCGCCACCACGCGACGGCGAGCAGCACCGAGCCGGCCAGCCAACCGCCGAGCCCGAGCCAGAACGAGACCGGTGCCGTGCCCGACGCGCGCAGCAGCGGGGCCGGATCACCGCCGGGCAGGGCACCGGCGAGGTAGGCCGAGATCGCCAGCAGCACGGTCGCGACGAGCCCGGCTGCCCTCCACCGGGTCGGCACGGACATCCTGCGATCATTCCATGACGGCCGTCTTTCGCCGCGCCCTGCGGGGCTCCTCGCCGCGCTCGCCACTCCCCGGGCCGGCGGATGTCACACTCTTGCGCATGAGTGAGCAGTCAGCATCGCGCCCGCCTCGGCGTCTGATCGTCCTCGGCGCGGGTGCGGCGGCGCTGGTGCTGCTCCTCGCGGTGCTGGTGGGCTATGCCGCTCGCCGGATCGGCGCCGACGAACCGGCGGGAACCGCTGCGGCCACGGCCTCGCAGGCACCGGCGGGCCGGGCGACCCCGGTCTCCGGCCTCGCCACGATCGCCGCCGCGGACCTGCCCAAGCAGGCCCGGGACACGCTGGTGCTGATCGACAAGAAGGGACCGTTCCCCTATAGCCGGGACGGCATCGTCTTCGGCAACAACGAGAAGATCCTCCCCGCGCGGGCCCGTGGTTACTACCACGAATACACGGTGCCGACCCCTGGTGAGCAGGACCGGGGTGCCCGCCGGCTCGTCGTCGGGGATCAGGGCGATGTCTACTACACCGACGACCACTACGACTCGTTCCGGCAGGTCCTCAGGTAGAGCGGTGGGTGGCCGCGTCGGCGAGCTCGGTGAGCACCCCGGCGGCGGTCGGGTCGATAGGCGCCCGGCCCAGGGCCGCGAGCGCCTCGCCGGTCAGGTTGCTGATCCGCTTCTCGGTGGCGTCGAGGGCGCCCGTGCGGACGATGATCTCGCGCAGGTCGTGCACGCCCTCGGTGCTCAGGTCCGGGTCGCCGAGACCGGCGCGGAGCCGGTCCGCCTCGGCCGGGGCCGCCGACTCGAACGCGATCGCGATCAGGTAGGTCCGCTTCCCCTCGCGCAGGTCGTCCCCGGCGGGCTTGCCGGTGGCGGCGGGGTCGCCGAAGACGCCGAGGATGTCGTCGCGGAGCTGGAAGGCCTCACCCAGCGGCAACCCGAACGCCGAGTAGGCGGCGTGCGTCGCCGCGGGCGCGTCGGCGATGGCGGCGCCGAGCAGCAGCGGCCGCTCGACCGTGTACTTCGCCGACTTGAAGCGCGCGATCGTGCTCGCCTTGGCGGTCGAGACATCGCCCGTCGCCTGCACCAGGACGTCGAGATACTGCCCGGCGGTGACCTCGGTCCGCATGGCGTCGAAGATCACCCGGGCGCGGGCCAGGGTGACCGGGTCGAGCCCGCTCGCGTGCAGCAGCTCGTCGGACCAGACCAGGCACATGTCGCCGAGCAGGATCGCCGCCGAGCTGCCGTAGCCCTCCGGGTCGCCGTGCCACCCGGAGCGGCGGTGCAGCTCGGCGAAGCGGCAGTGCACCGACGGCTCGCCGCGCCGGGTCGCCGACCGGTCCATCAGATCGTCGTGGATCAGGGCGCTCGCCTGGAAGAACTCCATGGCGGCCGCCGCTCGCACGACCTCCTCGCCGTCGGCGCCGCCGGCACCGCGATAGCCCCAGTAGGCGAAGGCCGGGCGCAGCCGCTTGCCGCCGCCGAGCACGAACGACTCGGCGGTCTCGGCCATCGGGGCCAGGGCCGGATCGATCTCCATGAGCTGGCGGTGGCGAGCGGCGAGGAACTCCGCCAGAGCTCGCTGCACGCGGTCGCGGAGATCGGCTCGGTCGACGGGATGGATGGTCACGATGAAGAACCTAGCCGCTGGCCGTCAGAGGCTTGTCGGCAAGGCGGCGTCCGCGCACGCCCGGTGCTATCTCCCCCCACACGAAGCGGGGCTCCGGCGGGGCGTGCCGGACCCAGCGACTGATCCTGGCCGATCGCTCCAGGACCTCCGGCGGCACCTCCAGCACGATGGCGAGCCAGCTCAGCCAGTGTGGGCCGGGCACCCGCTCGCCCCGCTCCCAGCGGCTGATCTCGTGCCGGCTCAGTGTCGGCGTGCCCGACGCGGCGCAGAGCAGCTCGGCGAGGCGGAGCTGACTCAGCCCCCGGGACTGGCGCAGCAACGTCAGCAGTGTGTCGATGGTCTCGTCGGGCAGGTCCGCTGAGCTGGGCAAGGTCGATCCCTCTCCGTCGCCGAAGCGACTCGCCGGCGACCCCCATCCCCCGCGAACATTTCTATCCCGGGGGTCTGACAAGAGCGGCCGGGAGGGCACCACGGGCTGGGACGTTGAGAAGGGCTCGAGTGTCACTGGATAGAGTGAGGGCATGACTCTGGGCGCCGCCTCCACCTTCCCCGGCGCTCGGCCCACCGTGGCCGAGCTGCTCAGCTCGGCCGAGCCAGCGATCTCCTTCGAATTCTTCGCGCCCAAGACCCCCGAGGGCGACCAGCTGCTCTGGCAGGCCGTCCGCGAGCTGGAGTCGCTGCGGCCGCACTACGTCTCGATGACCTACGGCGCGGGCGGCACCTCGCGCGACTCCACGGTCGCCTGGACCGAGCGCCTCGCCTCCGAGACGACGCTGGTCCCGATGGGCCACCTCACCGCCGTCGGCCACTCCGTCGACGAGCTGCGCAACATCATCGGCGCCTACGCCTCGGCGGGCGTGCGCAACGTGCTGGCGCTGCGCGGCGATCCCCCGGGCGACCCGCAGGCCGAGTGGGTGGCGCACCCGCGCGGGCTCAACTACGCCGACGAGCTGGTCCGGCTGCTGCGCGAGAGCGGCGACTTCTGCGTCGGCGTGGCCGCCTTCCCGGAGAAGCACCCGCGCTCGATCGACTTCGAGACCGATGTGGACTATTTCGTCAACAAGTGCCGTGCGGGCGCCGACTTCGCCATCACCCAGTTCTTCTTCCGCTGGGAGGACTATGTCCGGCTGCGCGACGCGGTCGCGGCGCGCGGCTGCGATGTTCCGATCGTGCCCGGAATCATGCCGGTGACCAACGTCAAATCGATCCAGACGATGGCGAAACTCAACGGTGCCGGAGTGCCCGCCGATATCGCTGAGCGGCTCCTGGCCGTCGCCGATGACCCTGTCGCGGTGCGCGCGATCGGCGTCGAGGTCGCCACCGACCTCTGCACCGAACTGCTCCGTGAGGGCGCACCCGGATTGCACTTCATCACGTTGAACAGGTCGACCGCCACGCGCGAGGTGTGGCAGAACCTGCGGGTCGGCGCCGAAGTCTGAGCATGACGGCACCCCCGTGACCGGGGGTGCTCGCAGTGATCGAAGAGACTGTCGCCGATGCGGCGGGGCTCGACGCGCCACCGCCGCGGTCGATGGAGTGGCTCCGGTTCGTCAGCGGCTGGGCCGCCACCCACCAGGGTTTCGATCTCCGCCACGCGGGCGCGCTCGCCCAGCGATGGGTGCGCTGCGCCTATCGGGTGGGCGGGTTCGCCCTGCGCAACGGTGTCCGCGAGGCGGCGATGACGGCGACCGCGCTCGGTGCGGCGCTGCTGGTGCCCGCCTTCGCCGCTCAGGGCGGTCACTGGCCGTGGGCCGCCGCGCTGCTCGTCGCGCTCGGCCTCATCGCCGACACCACCGCCGACGCGATCGGTGTGCTGAGCGAGCGCACCTCGCGGCTCATCGGTTTCTATCGCACGATGGTCGATCGGGTGGCCGAGGTCTGCTGGCTGCTCGCCGCGCTGCTGCTGGGCGGCTCGCCGCCGCTCGTCGGCACCTGCGTGGTCCTGGTGATGGTGCACGAATACGTGCGGGTGCGCGCCACCGCGGTCGGCATGCGCCCGGCCGGCACGGCCACCATCGGCGACAGGTCCACCCGCGCGATCATCACGCTGGTCCTGCTGGCAGTCGCGGGTGCCGCCGCCGGAGTGGATCAAGACCTGGCGGCGGGTACGACCACCCTGCTCCTGGCCGTCTGGACCCTCCTGGCGATCTTCGGCCTGGTCCAGCTGCTGACGATCATCCGCAAGGCCCTGCGATAAGCCGTCAAACCTCGCGGTAAGCCCTCAAATTCGCGTTGATCAAGGGAAGACTCACCATCCCGGGTGTCCGATTCGCGGCGAGTCTTCCCTTGATCAACGCGAATTGTGGGTCAGGGGGTGGGGGTGGTGGGGGCGTCGTGGAGGGGGAGGGTTCGGCCCAGGATCGCGAACGGGCGCACGTCGCCGGGGAAGATGAACTGGCGCAGCACATCGGTGAAGCCGTAACGGCGGTAGAGGCGCCAGGCCCGGGACTTCGCCTCGTCCGCCTCCGGGGTGGAGAGCAGCGTGGTCCGGGCGGCGGTCATGCTGAGCAGCGCGCGGAGCTGGTGCGCGCCGATGCCGTGCCCCTGTGCGGGCGGGCTGACGTGCAGCTCCACCACCTCGAAGCAGTCGGTCAGCCACCGTTGCCGACCGTCCTCGGCGAGTGCCTCGTGCACCTGGTCGTGCCACCACTGGCCGGCCTCGCTCGCGTACCCATAGCAGAATCCGGCGAGACTGCCGTCGTGCGTGAGGGTGGCGACGGCCCGCAGGCCGGGGCGGCGGGCGTGGGTGCGGAAGCGGCTGGTGCGACCGGCCAGGTCGCCGCCGTGGTAGCCCATCGCGTCGCTGTAGACGGCGACGACCTCGTCGATCCGCCGCATCAGATCGTCGGACGTCCAGGCCACCATGCGCAGGTTCACGGTCACGCTACCTCCGCCGGAGTGCCGCCGGTGACCCTGATCAGCTCGGCATAGGTCGTCGGGTAGACCGACTGGGGCACGCCGGCCGCAGCCCAGACCTCGTCCCACGCGGCGAGCGCGGTGTCGACGAGGGTGCGGACGGGTTTGGGATGGCCCAGGGGCGCCACGCCGCCGATCGCCTGACCGGTGTGCTCGCGGACGAACTCGGGTGTGGCCCGGTCCAGCGAGTCGAGGCCGAGCTGCGCCGCGACCTGCGCGGTGTTGACTCGATGGGCGCCCGAGGTGAGCACGAGCAGGGGCTCGCCATCCGCATTGAAGATCAGCGAATTGGCGATCTGGCCGACCTCGACGCCGAGGGCGGCGGCGGCCGCGGCGGCGGTGTGCACCGCGTCGGGAAGAATCCGCGCCTGGCTGGGGGCGCCGCTGCCGTCAAGGGCGTCGGCGATGTCGAGCGCCTCCTGCACGGCACGGACATTGGGGTGATCGTGCATCAGGCGATTCTGTCACTTCCGCGCGTCGCGGGCTCGCCTTCCCGCGCGGGCGCGCGGGTGCATCACATCGGTACGGGTGCGTGCGCCGGTGCCGGTTCGTGCGTGATCGGTGCTGGTGGCGGCTGGGTGATGCGGGCCGTCTCGGCGAGGCCGACGCCCACGAGCAGCAGCGCACCCCCGGCGAGCTGGGCGGGATTGAGATGCTCGCCGATGGCGATCCAGGCGACCGCCGAGGCGATGACCGGTTCGATCATGCCGATGATGCCGACGCTCGTCGCGGGCAGGTGACGCATCGCGCCGACGATCAGCAGATAGGCGGCGATCGAGCCGAAGAGCACCATGTACCCGGCGAGCAGCAGGATCGGGACGCCGTCCGCGGTCGTGCCGGCGAGCGGTTCCCAGCCGCCGGGACCTGCCACGATCAGGCGGACGACCAGACCGGCCAGCGCCGAGACGCCGAAGGCCCACCCGGTGAGCGAGATCGTGTCGCGGCCCTGGACACCCCGCTCGCCGAGCACGAAATAGACCGCGAGCAGCACCGCGCAGGCGAGGCCGGCGGCGACTCCGATCGGGTCCAACCGCAGGTCACCCCAGATCTCGGCGACACAGGCGAGACCGAGCAGGCAGAGTGCCAGGCCGCCCCAGAGCCGTGGTCGGACGGGGGAGCCCTGTCCGAATCTGGCCCAAAGTGCCACGAAAAGGGGAGCGGTGTACTCGAAGAGCAGGGCTATTCCGACCGGCATCCGGGTAATGGAGACGAAGTAGAGCATCGGAACGAGGAAGAAGCCCGTCAGCCCGTAGGCGACGATCAGCGGCAGTTCCCGCCGCTGGATGCGCAGGCGAGGCTTGGTCGAGCCGGGAAGGAAGACCATGAGCAGCAGCAGGCCGGCGAAGGCGCCGGTGGCGCGGACCAGGGTGAGCTGCTGGGCGGCGATCCCCGACTGGAGGATCAGTTTGGAGACCGTGCCGTTCACCGCGAAGAACAGTCCGGCGAGCAGGACCATGGCGACGCCCAGGCCCGGGCGGGCGGGCGTACGCCCCGCGGTGAATGTGGTCATGCCCGTTAGGCTATCGGGTCCTTACCGAAGGAGTTCGTTGTGTCCGGTCTTTACAGTGGAGCCGGTTAGAACTAATGTTCTAGGTGTTCGAACGTTGTTCGAATAGACTGTCGTGAGGGAGCGGTTCGCGACGCGACCACATGACAACGGTGCGGACCGGTGCGCACGGGCCACACCAAGGCTGACGGGCATTCGCGGTGCCCGGAGGCCGACCCCAGGCGGGAGCGTCATCCGCCGCCCACCGACCCCCGGGTGGCGGATGGCGAGCCCGGTCGGCTGGCCGGTCGGGTGTGGTGTGGGGAAGCTCCGCACCCACCCGGCCAGCCGGGATCAGCTCCATCGCTCATCCGGCCCGTGCTCAACCGGGCGCGCGGCCGGGACTGCTGCACCTTCCCGCAGCGGTGTGTTGACGCACGTCGGCCGCCGAAGGAGAAGTACGATGCCAGCGACCACGATCAATGTGCCAGCCCGACTACTGCCGCAACGGACGCCGATCGAGCTTCTGACGATCGCCTGGCGCGGATTGGCCGAGGCTGAGTCCACCGACTCCGCTGGCCAGCGTTATGCCACCGCGCACCTCGCCGCCCTCCGGGCCGCCGCCGCGGTGCTCTCGGTCCGTGCTCGGCCGGTGGCCACCGGCCGAGGCCCGCGCGACACCAGCACCTGGGCGCTGCTCGTCCGGGTCGCACCGGAGCTGAGCGAGTGGGCCGGTTACTTCGCGGGCAGCGCGACCAAGCGTTCCGCTGCGGAGGCCGGGATCGGCCGGGTCTCCGCGCACGAGGCGGATGACCTGGTGCTCGCCGCCGGGGAGTTCATCCAGGTCGTCCAGGACAAGCTGGGTCTGAACGCACAGCCCGCCATGGCCGCATAGCGACCTCGTTCGCCACCGGCATCGCCGCGTCTCGCGCGATGCCGGCTTCGGCGTGTACAGGTGCGGCGTGTGCGTGTACGGGTCTTCGGCACCAAAGATCGCCGCAACTCTTCAAGAGTTGGTGTTATGGGGCGGGCGGTAAGTGCGCCAGTGTGCGGCAACGGGTCGCGCGACAACGGGTCGCCGAGCCATCGGTGTGACACGATCACGGCATGGTGGCCGACGCTCCGACGATCCTCGCGACGACGATGGGCTTCCATCGTGGCGGCCGGGCATGGACGCCAGGCCCGGTATTCAACTTCGCGTTCACGCTCGCAGGAAAGCCTGCTCAGCCGAGCCTATGTTTCCTATCCACGGCCAATGGCGACAGCCCCGCCAGCATCGCCGGGTTCTATGGCGCGTTCGCGGGGACGCGGGTACGCGCGTCGCATGTTGCGCTGTTCGACATGCCCAACGTGGACGACCTCACGGAACACCTGCTCGCCCAGGATGTGATCTGGATCGATCGCGGGAGTCTGGTGAACCTCATCGCCGTGTGGCATGCGCATGGCCTCGATGAGGTGCTGCGCCGTTGTTGGCGGGCCGGGGTGGTCTTGGCGGGGGAGTCGGCGGGGTCGATCTGTTGGCATGCCGCCGGGACCACCGACTCGTTCGGGCCGCGGCTCACCGTCGCCGCAGGGTTGGGATTCTTGCCGTATGCCAACGCGGTGCACTTCTCGCAGCGACGCAAGCATTTCCACCAGATGATTGCCGCCGGGGAACTGCCGAGCGTCGGGTACGCCACCGACATCGGCGCGGGCCTGCTCTATCGGGGCATCGGCCCGGAGATCACAGTTGAGGTGGTCAGCGACCGGGCAGGCGCAGACGCATATCGGGTCGAGCGCAGCGAAGGCGGACAGACCGAGGAGATGGTGCTTGACGTAGCGCACCGGCTGGACTAGATCATGCGGCGAGGCGGTGAGTGACCTCGCGTACGTCATCTCGTCCAGGCCAGCGGGCGAGGGTCGGCAGTGCGCGGCGTAGCTCACTGCGGGTGGTCAGCGAGTCCACGGTCGCCGCTGTGTCCAGGGCGGACAGGATCAGCCCGCAGGCAAGGCCGGGTTCTCCAGCGTGGGCATAGGCCTGAGCGAGTTTCGCCGCGGTGATCGCCCCGCTGCGCTGCGACCCGGTACCGATGCTGGTCATGCGCGGGCTGAGGGAGTCGATCACTCGGTCACCGGCGCCAAGGTACACGTCGCACGTCGCGGTGAAGATGGCCATGAGGTCGGCGTCAGCGACGCTGTTCTGCCCCGGCAGGTCGTGCCGGCCTGCATCATCGCTGGGGACTAGCAGAGCCGCGGTCTCGTCGAGGGCATACCGGCTGGCGTCGGGCTGCCCGGCTAGGGCATACCCATAGGCTGCCTGCTTGCAGGCCATTGCCCGGATGCGTGCGGTCACCCTGGGTATGCGCAGGGCGAGTTGGGCGTGCTCGACGGCGGCCAAGCCGTCCCCCGCGTAGCTGATCGCCAGCATGGAGCGGCGTACATGGGCGTATGCAACCATGGCCCGCCAGTCGCAGATATGCGCCCAGTGTTCGGCCCGATCCGTCCAGTACAGGGCGGTGTTGAGGTCGTCCGCTTCCTCCGCCATCCACGACAGCGACTCGGCGTAACGCGCCTGCAGAACGGTGAACTGGTCGCGTAGCGGAGCTGGTGCCCGGCGCCGCAGGGCTTCAATGAGTGCGACCTGCGCCGTGAGCGGCCCGATCAATCTCGCGGGTGGCATCACTCGTCCGGCGGCTTTCAGCCCGGTCAGGGTCTGCTCGAGTTCGGCGAGGACCTCCTCGTCCGGTACGACATCGGCCAGGGCCCGTTGAAGCGCGCCGAGCAGGCTTCCGCCGACCGCGCCGATCCCTAGAGCTGCCAGTAACTCCCGGCGGGACACCGGAATGCTGGCTCTTCGGCCAGGGATCAGCACCAGCACCACCTCATCGGTTGCACCATGCCCCCCATCGTCGTTGTCGCTTGGGCCTGTGCCCGTCGTGTCGGCCAGAGCGGTGATCGTCCCGCCGGTGTCATACACCATGTCCAGCGCGGTGGCCAGCCATGGCTGAAGCCCACGGTGTCCGGTCTCCACCTGCGACATCAGGGATTCGGCGCAGCCCACCCGGCTGGCAGCCGTGGCCAAGGTAAGACCGCGCGCCAAGCGCAGCTGGCGCAGCACCGCCCCGAGTTTGCGGTCACCTCGCTGACGAAGCTGCCCGCCCGACTTCTTCACCGTTCTTCACAACCTGTCGTCTCGCCGTCGCCGAACGTGCGTGTCGGATCGAATCTATTCCTATGTGTGGGACACGAGGAAGGCACTGGAGCTCGAGCGCGCTGGCATTGCCTGACCTCGAATCGCCTGCGTCAAGCCTTTCAGGAGCTGTGATGACCGAGCAGGCGACCCCGAACGAGCCGCCGAATGTCCGGCAGGCCCGCGCCAGTCTCGCCCTTCACGTCGACGACGGCACGGGCTACTGCGAGGGGTGCAAGAGCGCGTACAGCTTCTTCGTCCCATATCCGTGCACTGTGCACGGATGGGCGAACCGGACGCTGATCATCGAGGGTACGCCGCGATGATCACCACCCTGCGGCGGCGCATGTCGCTCATGATCGACCGGGCCGCCTGCCTGCCTCCGAGCCTGTCTGCGGCAGGCGCGGGCCGACCAGGTGACCAGGTCCTGCCTGGAAGCGCCCAGTAACGGCCCTCGAACTGGCATTCGGGGCTGGTGCTCCAGGTGAAGCCTCGTCGGGAGGAGCCGCCCGTGCTGCTCGAAGAGCGCCGCTGAGGATTCGCGCCCCTCGGCAGAAGCGACGGCCACGAGCAGCGAGAAACGGCTGCTCCTCCCGACGAGCCCGACCAGCCGATATTGAAGGAGTTGTCATGCCTGACATCACTCGGGCCGAGTTCGTTCCGATGTCGACCACAGCAGCCTTGCCGCCCTTCGACCTCGCCGACCCACCGGAGGATCCACCCGAGGCGTGCGTGGACCTGACGATGTGGGCGACTGCCCGGGAGCTGTTCGCCGAGCACCAACCGGTCGACGGCTCGTGCGAGTCCTGCGGGACGACGGATGCACCGTGCTCAGGGCTCGAACTGGCTGTTCAGGGGCTCCAGGCGGCGTGCGGTGTGCGTACGCGGACATGGGATTTCTGGACCCACCTGATGCAGGTGAGGGCGGAGCTGGGGTCGCGCTGAGCCTGCTCGGTCCCCGGCACGGTGTGCAGCAAAGCGTGGCCTCGCCGCGCGAAATGACCACGCTTCGCTGCACACCGTGACCGCTGCACACCGTGACGGGTCAGCGCCAGTCGCGGGAGGAGGGGCTGGTCGCGATCGGCAGGGCGGTGAGCCGGTCGGCGACGAGATTGATCACGCCCGCCGTGGACTCCAGCTGTCCCCGGATCACCAGCGCCGGGCTGCGGATCGCGACCCTGCGGAAGCGCAACCACAGACCCGGTGAGCAGACGACGTTGAGCATCCCGGTCTCGTCCTCCAGGCTGAGAAACACGATCCCGCCCGCTGTCGCGGGGCGCTGCCGGTGCGTGACGAGCCCGCCGACCAGCACCCGTGTCCTGTCCGCCACGGCGGCCAGGCGACCGATCGGCAGGGCGCCCTGTTCGTCCAATGTGGTCCGCACCAGCCGGATCGGGTGGTTGTCGGGTGAGAGCCCGGTGGCCCAGACGTCGGCGACGAGCCGGTCGGTCGCGTCCATGCCGGGCAGCGGCGGTGCGTGCGTGCCGACCGAGGTGCCTGGCAGCCGGTCCGGTCGTTCCGCCGCAGCCGCGCCGGCCGCCCACAGGGCCTCCCGCTGATCGAGGCCGAAGCACGCGAACGCACCCGCCGTGGCGAGCGCCTCCAGGTGTCCGGCCTTCAGTTCGGCCCGGCGGGCCAGGTCGGCCATGTCGAGGAAGGGCCCGTCGGCATCGCGGGCAGCCACGATCCGGGTGGCGAGGTCGGTGCCGAGGGCCCGTACGCTGTCCAGCCCCAACCGGACCGTCGGGCCGTCGAGCCCCCACTGCGACGGCGGCTCCCCACCGGCGCTGATCATCCGGCAGCCGGGCGGGCATTCGAGGACCGCCTTGACCCCGCTGGCGTTGATGTCGGGCCGGTGCACCGTCACCCCGTGCCGCCGGGCGTCGTCGACGAGCGACTGCGGGGAGTAGAACCCCATCGGCTGCGCGCCGAGCAGCGCGGCGAGGAAGGCGGCCGGGTGGTATCGCTTGAGCCAGGCGCTGGCGTAGACGAGGTAGGCGAAGCTGATCGCGTGGCTCTCCGGGAAGCCGTAGTTGGCGAAGGCGGCGAGCTTCTTGTAGATGTCCTCGGCGATCTCCAGCGGGATCCCGTTGGCAGCCATCCCGTCGAAGAGGCGCTGGCGCAGCCGCTCCATCTTCTCCGTGGACCGCTTGGCGCCCATGGCCCGCCGGAGCTGGTCGGCCTCCGCCGGGCTGAAGCTCGCGGTGTCGGTGGCGAGCTGCATCATCTGCTCCTGGAACAGCGGTACGCCGAGGGTGCGCTCCAGCGCCGCGGTCATCAGCGGGTGCGGGGATCTCCAGGTCTCCTGCCCGTTCTTGCGCCGGATGAAGGGGTGCACCGAGCCGCCCTGGATCGGGCCGGGTCGGATCAGCGCCACCTCCACGACGATGTCGTAGAACTTCTCCGGCCGCAGCCGGGGCAGGGTGGACATCTGGGCCCGGCTCTCCACCTGGAACACCCCGACCGTGTCGGCCTCGCAGAGCATGGCGTAGATCTCGGGGTCGTCGGTCGGCATGTCGACGAAGCTCCAGGCGCCGCCGAGGAAGTCCGAGGCGTAGCGCAGCGCCGAGAGCATGCCGAGGCCGAGCAGGTCGAACTTGACCAGGTCGATGGCGGCGCAGTCGTCCTTGTCCCACTGCAGCACGGTCCGGCCCGGCATCCGCGCCCACTCCACCGGGCAGACCTCGATCACCGGCCGGTCGCAGATCACCATCCCGCCGGAGTGGATGCCGAGGTGGCGGGGGGCGTCGAGGAGCTGGTTGGCGTAGGTGAGCACGTTCTGCGGGATGCCGTCGACGTCAGTGGCGGTGATGGCGTGCCAGCGGTCGATCTGCTTGCTCCAGGCGTCCTGCTGGCCGGGGGAGTAGCCGAAGGCGCGGGCCACGTCCCGCACGGCGGATCGGGGCCGGTAGGCGATGACGTTGGCCACCTGCGCGGCGTGCTCGCGGCCGTGCTTGGTGTAGACGTACTGGATCACCTCCTCGCGCCGGTCGGACTCGATGTCGACGTCGATGTCGGGCGGCCCGTCGCGTTCGGGGGCGAGGAACCGCTCGAAGATGAGGCCGTCATTGGCGACCGGGTCCACATTGGTGACCCAGAGCGCGTAGCAGACCACCGAGTTCGCCGCCGAGCCCCGCCCCTGGCAGAAGATGCCCTTCTCGCGGCAGAAGCGCACGATGTCCCACACGGTCAGGAAGTAGCCGGGGAACTCCAGCTCCTCGATCAGGGCGAGTTCCCGGTCGATCCGCTGATAGGCCTCGCGGTTCGCCTGCGGTGGCCCGTAACGCTTCAGGGCACCCTTGTAGGCGAGGAATCGCAGGTAGTCGGCCTCCGTCGCGTGCCCGTCGAGCGGAGAAAAGGGAGGCAGCTTCGGTGCGATGAGGCTCAGGTCGAAGGCGAGCTCCAGCCCCAGCTCGGCGGCGCGCGGCACCGCACCCGGGTAGCGCGCGAACCGGACCGCCATCTCGTCGCCGGAGCGGAGGTACGCGGCGGGTGTGTGCAGGTAGGGCTGCAGCTGGTCGAGGCTGCCCCGGGCCCGCACGGCGGCGACGACCGCGGCAAGGCGGCGGCGGGACGGGTGGTGGAAGTGCACGTTGCCGGTGGCGAGGGTGGGCAGCCCGGCCCGGTCGGCGAGCTCGGCGAGGACGTCGTTGCGGTGCCGGTCCCGCGGGTTCGCCTGGTCGATCAGCTCGACCATGACGTTGTCGCGGCCGAAGAGGTGCACCAGGCGGTCGAGTTCACTCGCAGCCGCATCCGGTCCGCCCGCGGCGAGGGCACGGGCCACGCCGCCCTTGCGGCAGCCGGTCAGGATCACCCCGTGCCCGGCCAGGCCGTCGGCGAGCTGCTCGATGGCGTACACCCGCTTGCCCTTCTCGCCGCCGCGGAGATTGGCGCGCCCGATCTCCCGCGAGAGGCGGGTGTAGCCCGCGAGGCCTCGGGCGAGGACCAGCAGGTGGGTGCCGTCGGGGTCGGGCGGCCCGGCGAGCTCGCCGCCGGTGAGGCCGAGCTCGGCGCCGAAGACGGTGCGCAGATCGTGCTCGCGGGCGGCGGCGGCGAAGCGGACCACGCCGGAGAGGTTGTCGTGGTCGGTGATGGCGAGCGCCGAAAGGCCCAGCCGGACCGCCTCCTGCACCAGCTCCTCGGGGCTGGAGGCGCCGTCGAGGAAGGAGAAGCTGGAGTGGCAGTGCAGCTCGGCATAGGGCACCGCGCTGACGCCCCGCTCCAGCGGCGGAGGGTCGTAGGCCGCCCGCTTGCGGCTGAAGCCGGGCGCGTCGCCGCCGTCGGCCTCGGCGAGCGGGTCGATGATCCGATCCCCGGACATGAGCTGCTCCAGCTCGGCCCACGGTCGGGTGGTCTGACTGTCCCAGCCCATTCAGCGCCGCCCCGAGGAGCGAGCGCACCGGGAAGCGCGGTGCCTGCCGAAGTCAGTCATAATCCGCCACCAGCAGCCACGCTCCACGATGGACGACGAGCAGGAGCAGCCGACCGTCGTCGAGCAGCGCCTGCGCGCGCAGCAGCGCCCGGGCCCGGCCCCGGTCCCACCAGTGCTCGTCGGTCGGCCAGGGCCCGGCCCACTCGGCGATCGTGTGCGCCGATCCGGCGAGCACGACCGCGGCGGGCATCGCCGAGAGCGCCAGCCGCGGGCTCACCGTCACCGGCTCGCCGTCGGTGTCGAGCACGGCCACGGGCTGCGGTTCGGGCATGATCCGTGCCGGTGACGGCGAGGGCAGCCGGTCCGGCCAGGGTCCGTCGGGGAGCGCGGGGAGGTACTCCTCGCCCCAGGGCACCAGGGTCACCCGCGCGCCGGGGTCGTTGCCGCCGCCGAGCACCCCGCGCAGCACCCCGGTGGGTCCGAGCAGGCCCTGCACCCGGTGCATCGCGCGATGGGCCCGGTCGCGTTCGTCGCCGGCCTCGCCCCACAGCCCGGGCTGCAGGGCCGCCTGGGCCAGGATGCCCTCGGGGGACAGGCGCAGCGCGACGATGCCTCCGGTCGCCGACGGGCTGGTCGGGCCCCGCCGGGCCAGCCAGCCGTCGAGCTGCCAGCGGGTGCGGTCGGCGATGCCGACGGCGGTGAGCACGCCCTCGTGCCGCCACGTGCGGTGCAGCTCGCGGCCGTCGGTGGTGATCGCGGTGATCGCGAGCCGGGTGCAGGCGATCCCGTGACCCGCGAGCCGCTCCGCCAGCTGCTCGGCGAGCGAACGGGCGGCGAAGGCGGCCACGTCGACCCGCTCGATCGGGTCCTCGAACCGCTCCGCCACCGCGAGATCGGGCGGCGGCCGCCGGACCGCGAGCGGCCGGTCGTCGCGCCCCGCCGCGAGCCGCTGCGCGAGCGCGCCGTCGAGTCCGAAGCGCGCCATCACGTCGGAAGGATCAAGATCGGCAAACCCGCCGAGGGTACGCACACCCAGCCGCTCCAGCAGTCCGGTCAGTGCCGGCCGGTCCAGGTGCCCGATGGGCAGCCCGGCGAGGAACTCCCCCGTCCGGCCCGGCGGGACGTGCCGGCCGGCCCGGGCGGCGAGCAGCGCCCCGAAGGTGCCCTCGGCGACGCCGATCTGCGCCTCCACCGAGCACTCGACCGCGATCTGCTCCACGATCCGCTCAGCGGCGGCCTCCTCGCCCCCGAAGTAGCGGGCCGGACCCCGGGCGGCGAAGGCGCAGACCCCGGCCCGCAGGATCGCCACCCCGGCGGCGATCTCCTCGACGGCGGCGACGACCGGTTCGAAGGCCCGGGCGTCGCGGCCGAGGTCCTGGTCGAGCACGATCAGTTCGGGGCAGCGCGCCTGGGCGTCACGCTTGCGCAGCCCGCGCCGGACCCCCTCGGCGCGGGCGGCGATCGAGGAGGCGACCACCCGGTTGGCGTGCAGCACCGCCACGGGCGCCCGGGCGGGGACGCCCTCGACGATCTCCGCCGCGATGATGGGCCAGTCGGGGCACCACACCAGCATCGTGCGCGTCGCTGTTTGCCTGCTCATCCACCCGACCAGCCGTTAGTGATCTTACTGCTGGTCGAACGCTAGTGCTAACGGCTGTCCGGGTAAAGGGGCTGGCCGTGCGTGGTGTGATGGCCCACTGTGCTGATCCGGCCGAGCGGGCACGAACCCGACGCAACTCTTGAAGAGTCGGTGTCATCCGGCCTACGGCCAGGCGCCCGGGTTGCAGTAGAACCAGGCCGCCGGGCTGGAGCCGCCGCCGCTGGAGAGGGCGTAGCTCACGATGATCAGCTGGTTCGGGTTGTAGCAGGCGGACGAGACCTTCGCCTCCGGCGTGCGCCACTGGGTGGTGACGGGGGAGCCGCTGGTCGCGTAGTAGAAGGTGAGGGTCCACGTGGTCTGGCCCGTGTTGGCCGTCGCGACGCAGGTGAACGCGGAGTAGCCCGACGAGCACTCGGGTACGGGTGCGGCGCTGGCGGTGCCGGGGGTCACCGTCAGCAGGCCCAGGGTGATCGCGGCCGTCGCGATCAGGGCTTTGATGGAGGGGCGCATGGCATGCATCATAACTAGAATCATCGATTGATAGATGCCATCCTCGTCCTCAGTGGATCGAGCGCAACCGGGGTGGCGCGGACTCGGGGACGGCCGGTCCCGGCAGCCAGAACTGCGTCCGACGCGGTCTCGCCGCCGAACCCCGGCCCCGTGCCGCGACCGTCATCCGCCGGGTCGCCGTCTCCCCGACACCGTGCCAGCGGTGCTCCGCCGTACTGAGGGTGATCTCGGAACCGTCCCACCCCGCCCCGAACGGCACCAGCACGCTGCCGCGCTGACGGGCCCGGGCGGCGAGCTGCCCGGCGACGGTGGCGGTCACCCTGGTCACCGCGGTGACCACCACGTCGAACCCGTCCAGCAGGGCTGCGACCACGGTGGCCCACTCCGGTCCCGGCCTCGGCACGACGGCGAGCCGGTCCAGGGCGATGCCGGACTCGGCGGCGGCGACCAGGCCCAGGCCGGGCAGGCCCACCACCGCGCACCAGGAGCCGGTCCGGGATGCCTCCGCCAGCAGGGCCAGCAGCAGGGAGGTGGCGCCGGGCTCGTCGCCGGTGATCGCGATCGTGGTGCCCCGGCGCAGCCCGTGCTCCGGCAGCAGGTCGCGCAGCTCCGGCCGCACCGGCAGGAGCCGGTCGGAGCCCTGCCCGACCATGTCCGGTGCCAGGTCGCTGGCCCGCCGGACCAGTCCCTCGATCGCCGGCCGCATGGATTGGAACACTAGTTCTAATGATCTCGCCAAGCAACTGTGACCTGGGGTTACTTAGCACTCAAAGGGGACATCGGGCATCCGGGGTGTCGCGGTGCCGGGTCACTTCGGTGCGGGGATGCTGAGGGGATGGTAGCCACGAACGGGCAGTGGATCGTCATCCTGCAGATCGCGGTGGCGGCCGTCTGCGGTGCTGCCATCGGACTGGAGCGGGAGATGAGTGCGCAGCCGGCGGGTCTGCGTACCCACATGTTGGTCTCGCTGGGCGCGGCGCTGTTCACGCTCGCCGGCGCGGGCGTGGTCGGCAGCGACCCGACGCGGATCGCGGCCCAGGTCGTGACCGGGATCGGCTTCCTCGGCGGCGGCGCGATCCTGCGCGAGGGCGCCACCGTGCGCGGGCTCACCACCGCCGCGTCGCTCTGGGTGACCGCCGCGATCGGGCTCGCCGCCGGGCTGCGCTGGTGGTTCGCCGCGATCATCTCGACCGTGCTCGCGCTCGCGGTGCTCTGGGTCGTCAAGCGGGTGGAGCGCGAGGTGCTGCCGCACCGGCGGATGCTCGCGGTCACCGTCACCCTGGAGCAGTCCGCGCCGCTCGACGAGGTGGAACGCGAGGTCAGGCTGATCCTGCCGCGCAGCCGGGTGCTGCGGGTCTCCTACACGGCGACGGGGCAGGCGCTCGTCTTCAGCTCCCAGCCGCACAACGGCACCGCCCTGACCTCGATCGGCGAACGCGTCCGAGCCCTCCCGGGGGTCCACGGCGTCGAGATCAGCCGCTAGCTCCCACCCGCGCTGCGCCGCCGTGCCGCACGCTGCGCGGCCTGGTCACGTTTTGCAGCAAAGCGTGGCCTCGTGGCGCGAAATGGCCACGCTTTGCTGCAAAACGTGACCGGGCGAGCGTGACCCCACTCGCGGCGTCAGACCCGGACGTCGGTGTGGACGTGGGGGCCGTGGTCGCACAGGACCGTGCCGTCGGTGAACTTGATCCCGTCGGCGAGGCGCGCCTCGACCTGGCCGCCGCCGAACTGCTCGGTGTAGAGCCGCCAGTAGAGCCCGCCGTGCGCGAGCAGTTCGTCATGGGTGCCCTGCTCGACCAGGCGGCCGTCCTCCAGGCCGAAGATGACGTCGGCGTTCTGAATGGTGGAGAGCCGGTGCGCGATCGCGATCGTGGTGCGGTTCTGGGTGGCCCGCTCCAGCGCCTCCTGGACCAGCCGCTCCGTCTCGGTGTCCAGCGCCGAGGTCGCCTCGTCGAGGATGAGTACGCGGGGGTTCATCAGCAGGACGCGGGCGATCGCCAGCCGTTGCTTCTCGCCGCCGGACAGGCGGTACCCGCGCTCGCCGGTGATCGTTTCGTACCCCTGCTCAAAGCTCATGATCTTGTCGTGGATGTTCGCGTCGCGCGCCGCCTGCTCGATCTCGTCCTGGCTCGCGTCGGGCCGGGCGTAGGCGAGGTTGTCACGAATCGTGCCGTGGAAGAGGTAGGGCTCCTGGGTGACCATGCCGACGGTGTCGGCGAGCGAGCCCATCGTGATGTCACGGACATCGATCCCGTCGATGAGGCACGCACCCCGGTCCACGTCGTAGAAGCGGGGGATGAGATAGGTCGCGGTCGTCTTGCCCGACCCCGACGGGCCGACGATCGCGGCGAGCTGGCCCGGTTCGACCCGCAGCGTCAGGCCCGTCAGCGCCCAGCGCTCGCTGGCGCCGACCGGCTCCAGCGGCTCCGCGTCGCGCCCCGGCGACTCGGTCTCCTCCAGCGTGCTCTCGGCCTGCTGCTCGTCGGTGATCGCCGAGTCCGCCGCGACGGTCGCCGCCAGCACGGTCTCGCCACCGCCGCTCGACAGCAGGCCCATCCGGCCGCCACCGCCACCGCCACCACCGGCCCGGCCGCCCGGCGTGGGGAGGCGGCTCGACGCGGGTGCCTCGGAGAGCTGGCGCGGCGGGGGATAGCGGAACCAGACATCGCGCAGCTCGACCATGCCGCGCAGCGTTTTCGGGTCGACCGCGATCGCGCCCGGCCGCTCCTGGATCGCCGGGACCAGGTCGAGGTACTCGAAGATCCGGCGGAAGAGCGCGAGCGAGGTCTGCACGTCGAGCGAGA
Source organism: Allocatelliglobosispora scoriae (assembly GCF_014204945.1). Lineage (NCBI taxonomy): Bacteria > Bacillati > Actinomycetota > Actinomycetes > Micromonosporales > Micromonosporaceae > Allocatelliglobosispora > Allocatelliglobosispora scoriae. The sequence goes on along the minus strand of NZ_JACHMN010000002.1, from coordinate 1,788,376 downwards.
CCCGCATCAGCTGCATCAGCGGCATCTGCAACCGGGCCTGCAGCGTCGTGAACGCCACCAGGGTGCCCGCCGTCAGCGCGGCGTCGTTGCCGAGCATCCGGCCGGAGACGAAATAGATGATCGCCGGTGTGATGGCGAAGAACGTGCTCACCAGGGCGAAGAAGCTCTGCCCGGTCATCGACGCCTTCACCTGCAGCCGGGTCTGCCGCTGGTTCTCCCGGCGGTAGCGCTGCGTCTCCACATCGGCCCGGTTGAAGACCTTCGCCAGCAGGATGCCCGAGACCGACAGCGACTCCTCGGTGATCGCGGTCATCTCCGAGAGCGACTCCTGCGTACGCCGGGCCAACCGCTGCCGGCGCCGCCCGACGCGTACCTGGACGAAGATGAAGATCGGCATCAGGATCAGCGTGATGATCGTCAACTGCCAGGACAGGATGATCATCGAGATCAGGGCGGCCGTCACCGTGACCACATTGGCGAGGATCGTCGTCGCCGTGCTCGTCAGGACCGTACGCACACCGTTGACGTCGTTGGCGAGCCGGGACTGGATCGCCCCCGTCTTCGTGGCGGTGAAGAAGGCCAGCTCCATCCGCTGCAGGTGCTCGAAGAGGCTGCTGCGCAGATCGGCCATGGCCGAGTTGCCGACCTTGCTGGTGAGGTAGTTCTGCCCGATCCCGATCACCGCCGAGATCAGCGGGATCGCGATGAGCCCGACGACCAGCCAGGTCAGCAGCGGCAGGTCGGGCGGGCCGCCACCGGGCGGGAAGAGCGCCTTATCGAAGACCGCCTTGGTGAGGAACGGCGCGATCGACGTCACCACCGCCGCGACCACCACGGCGAGGGCCACCAGCAGGAGCGAACCCTTATAGGGCGCGAGAAGCCGCGCGATCCGGGGGAGCACTCTCTTTTCCGGCGGTGGACTGGTTATCGGCATGGTTTCGGCCATCGTTCCTCGATCATGGCCGAGCCGTAGCCGCGCTGGTGGCGGAATGCGCTGATTCCCCGCCGGATGTTCCGGACAGGGGGTCCTGCTTCGGACACGGGATATTGCCCGAAAGTCCACTCGCGACTACCGTCGGTGCGAATTGCGCGCTGATTTCGGGGAGGACGCATGGCCAGAGCGCTGACGGCCACGGCCGTTGCGACGGTGATGGTGGCCGGTGCGCTGCTCGCGCCCGGCGCTGCCGCCGGTGCGCCACGCCGTGGGTCCGAGGATGCACAGTGCACGATCACCGGTGCCACCGCGGAGAGCCGCAGCAGGCAGAGCCTCAGCCCCGTCGCGCGCGGCGCCGACGACCTGGCCCCGAGCGAGCGCTGGCTCGCCGACAGCACCACCCAGAGCCTCAACACCCGCATCCAGCGCGAGCTCGGCGCCCTGCTCGGCGCGGCGCCCCAGGGCAAGGAGCGGATCGCCGACCAGCTCCGGCGCGGGCTCGTGGGCTATGCCGCCGACGACACGACGCAGACGATCAGCGTCGTCGTCACCCCCGATGTGACGGCTAGGACCAACGTGGCCGGCCGCCTCGACGTCGTGCGCCGCGCGTTCACCGGGGTCTCGGCGTTCACGCCCAAGGTCGCGGTCGTGACGGCCTGCCGCAGCGCGGAGAGCCTCATCGAGGCCGACGACCTGATCTTCGGCCGGGCCTGGCACCCCGACGCGGCGCGGGCGAGCTTCAACTACGAGCTCGACCCCGCCGACTCCGTCTTCCACGTCAGCTTCGACGCCCGCTACCCCGAGGCCGCCGAGGCGCTGGGCAAGGCGCTCGGCGACCGGGTCCAGGTGCAGCTCGGCGCCAACCGGATCCCCACCGGCCGCTACGACGACGGCGAGCCCCACTACGGCGGCTCGGCGGTCCGGGTCGGCTCGGGCTCGACCGGCAGCAACATCTGCAGCACCGGCTTCATGGTGCGCCGCAACAGCGATGCCCGCCGGGGCGTGGTCTCCGCCGCGCACTGCTTCGAGAACAACCAGGCGATCTACTCCGGGCCGTCCTACGTCGGCACGGCCGCCAACGAGAACGTCAACAACCACGACGTGATCGGGATCTACAGCACCACGGAGAGCTACGCGCCGGTCATCCACGTCGATCCGTGCTCGCCGTGCACGCGGACGGTCGTCGGCGACGAGACCCCCTCGGTCAACATGTACGTCTGCGTCAGCGGCATGTCCTCCAAGGCGCTCTGCAGTCTCAAGGTCGTCAATGTCGGCGGGGTCTACTGCCAGCCCGAGGGGTGCGTCACCAACCTGATCGCGGCCGAGCGCTGGGACAGGGCCATCGTCCGGGCCGGCGACTCCGGCGGCCCGGTCTACAGCCGGGTCGGCACCGACGACGCCGTGATCAACGGCATGATCGTCGGCCAGGACGCCTACTACGGCGGCAACCGGATGCTCGCCGAGACGGCGGCGTCGGTCAAGGTCGGTCTGGGCGTCACGATTGTGACCGGGTGATCGCGTGCCGACAGCCCCCGCCGCGCTGCGCCGGTTCGCTGCCCTGACGGCGGTGCTGGCCGTCGCGTTCACGGTCGGCTGCTCCCGCTCGCCCGAGCCACTGCAGGCGCTGCCCGGTCCGACGATCGTCCGCGGCTTCGTGCCCGACCTCGTCGGCATGCGCTACGACGAGGCCGACGCAGCCCTGCAGACCCAGCTCCTCGTACCGATCCTGCGCTTCGCGCCCGAACTCATCACCAACGCGGGCACGGTGGTCGCGCTGGAGCCCGTCGCGGGCAGCCGGGCCGAGACCGGTGACGTGGTCGTGGTCGTCGTCGCGGGCAAGCCGCCGGTCGCCGGTGGCGAGGGCACGCCCGGCGCCCGAGCCATCGCGGAGCTCGCCCGGCTCGATCAGGAGTCGATCGTCGGAGTGGGCGCCGACCGCGACGGCACGCTCGTCATCGCGTTCGCGCCGACCATCAGCGTGGAGAGCTGGCAGGCCCGGGTCGCCGCGCTCGTGCGGGGCGAGAAGTTCCGGCTCCAGCCGTGCCGCTACTCCGGCGGGGAGCTGCGCGGCCTGCAGGCCCAGCTCACCGAGCAGAACTTCCTGCCCCGGGCCAAGGAGATGGCCGTCGGCGTCAACGTCGACCCGGTGAGCTGCAGCGTGCAGCTCACCGGCGACTTCACCACGGCCGAGGTCGCCCAGTTGCAGGCACGCTACGGCGACGCGCTGACGGTCCTGCCGAGCAGGGCCGGACGGTCCTGACCGCCCCGGGGCTGCGCCGGACCGGTTCGGTATCTAGGCTGGCCGGATGGAGCGGACACAGACTCGGGGTGGACCCCGGCAGGCGGTGATCTGGGCGGCGCTCCGGGAGGAGATGGCCCGGACCGGTCGATCGCTGCGGGTGGTCGATGTCGGTGGCGGCACCGGCGGGTTCGCCGTGCCGCTCGCCCGGGCCGGTCACTCGGTCACGGTCATCGATCCGAGCCCGGACGCGCTCGCCGCCGCCGAGCGCCGGGCCGCCGAGGCGGGTGTCGCCGGACTCATCACCGCACGGCAGGGCGACGCCGACTCGCTCGCCGAGCTCGTCGAGCCGGCCAGTGTCGACCTGGTCCTCTGCCACACCGTGCTGGAGGTCGTCGACGATCCCGCCAAGGTCACGGCGGCGCTCGCACAGGTCCTGCTGCCGGGTGGCGCGGCGAGTGTCGTCGTCGTCAACCGGGCCGCCGCCGTGCTGGCGAAGGCCGTCGCCGGCCAGATCGACGCCGCCGAGCAGCTCCTCGACCAGGCCGAGGGCACCCCGCGACGTTACGACGCCGAGAGCGCCGCGGAGCTGCTGCGGTCCGCCGGGCTCACCGTCGAGAAGCTCCATGGGGTACGCGTGATAGCCGACCTCATCCCCGGCGCGCTCGCCGATGCCGATCCCGAGGGGCTGCTGCGGTTCGAATTGGCGGTCTCGGGGCTGGCCCCCTATCGCGACATCGCCACGCAACTGCACCTGTTCGCCCGCAAGACTGCTTGACGTCGATGTGGACCCGCCCGGCGTACGGTGACGGTAGCCTCGCCGACCTGATGCCCAGCGTGCTCGCCGCGCTCGGTGTGGCGGGGCAGCGCGACCCGCTCGGCCTCACCGGCACGCTCGCCGGGATGGACAAGGTCATCGTGCTGCTCGTCGACGGCATGGGCTGGCACAACCTGCCGGAGGACCCGATCCGGACGCCGACCCTGCACGCGATCACCGCCGGTGGGCTCGGTGCGGCCCGGCCGATGACGACCGGCTTCCCGTCCACCACCCCGACGAGCCTGGTCAGCCTCGGCACGGGCGCCCGCCCCGGCGAGCACGGCGTCCTGGGCTTCACCGTCAACGTGCCCGGCACCGACCGGATCCTCGTCCACACGCACTGGCCGGACGATCCGGTGCCGGAGCTGTGGCAGCCGGTCGAGGTGCTCTTCCGCGCCGCCGGGCGGGCGGGGGTCAACACGGCCATCGTCAACTACCCCGAGTTCGCGTCGAGCGGCCTCACCCGGGTCAGCACCGGCGTCTCCGGTTATCGGGGCGCGAGCGGCGCCGACGCCCTCGCGGCCGAATTGTTGGCGACGATCGCGCGGACACCGGGACCGGCCGTCGTCTACGGGTACCACTCAGATCTCGACCAGGCGGGTCACCGCCACGGCATCACGTCGATGCGGTGGTGGGATGCCGCCGTCGGGGTCGACCGGCTGGTGACGGCGCTCGTCGAGGGCCTGCCCTATGGCACGGCACTGGTCATCACGGCCGATCACGGCCAGCTCGACGTGCCGGCGGACCGGCGGATCGACCTCGACACCGATCCCCGCCTGCGCGCCGGTCTGCGGGTGGCGGCGGGCGAGCCCCGGGTCCGCTACCTGCACACCCTGCCCGGCGCCACCGCCGACGTCGCCGACGCGTGGCGCGGGGTGCTCGGCGCGGCGGGCTGGGTGCTCACCCGGGACGAAGCGATCGACGAGGGACTCTTCGGGCCGGTCCCGGCCGCGCACCGGGACCGGATCGGCGATCTCGTCGTGATCTGCGCCGACGACTGGGCGATCCTCGCCACCGAGCGGGAGCCGGCCGAGATCGCCCGGCTGGTCGCGTTCCACGGCGCCCTCACCGAGGCCGAGATGACGATCCCCCTGATCACCATCACCAGCTGACCTCGCTGGTCCGTCCGCGCGTCCCGCTGCCACCCCGTCATGTTTCGCGCGGCGCTGCCACCGTGTCACGTTTCGCGCGGCGCGCTGCCCCCCCCGTCACGTTTTGCAGCAAAGCGTGGCTTCGCGCAGCGAAATGGCCACGCTTTGCTGCAAAACGTGACACGGGGTCGGCACGGGAACGTCGGTGGTGGGGGTTACCGTGGCGGCGTGGGACGCAGCAGCGAGGCCGAGCGGGGCGACACCGGGTCATTCGGACCCGATGGCGACGACTCCGGCTGCCACATCCTGCACGTCGACATGGACGCGTTCTTCGCCTCGGTGGAGGTGCGGGCCCGTCCTGAGCTGCGCGGCAAGCCGGTCATCGTCGGCGGCACGGGGCTGCGCGGCGTCGTCTCCGCCGCGAGTTACGAGGCCCGGGCCTTCGGGGTGCGCAGCGCCATGCCGATGGCGAGGGCCCGAGGGCTCTGCCCGCAGGCGATCGTCCTCCCGCCCGACTTCACCGCCTACCAGGAGGCGTCGCGGGCGGTGATGGCGATCTTCGCCGACGTGACGCCCCTGGTGGAGCCGCTCTCGGTGGACGAGGCGTTCCTCGACGTCGCCGGGGCCGAGCGCCTGTTCGGCCGACCCGCCGCCATCGCCGTGGAGCTGCGCCGCCGCATCCAGCACGAGCAGCGGCTCACCTGCTCGGTCGGGGTCGCGCCGACGAAGTTCGTCGCCAAGCTCGCCTCCACCCGGTCCAAACCCGACGGTCTGCTGGTCATTCCGGTGGAGCGGGTGCTGGAGTTCCTCCACCCACTGCCGATCACGGCGCTCTGGGGTGTCGGCGAGCGCTCCGCCGAGCAGCTCCGGCGCTTCGGCCTGCGTTTCGTGGGCGATGTCGCGCAGGCTCCCATCGGTCTGCTGCGTTCGGCCGTCGGCCAGGCCGCCGCCGCGCACCTGCAGGAGCTGGCGTGGGGCCGCGACCCCCGGGTGGTCGACACCCGCCGGGAGGAGAAGTCGATCGGTGCGGAGGTCACCTTCCCCGTCGACGTGACCGACCCGGTGAAGATCCGGCAGACCCTGCTCGCGCTCTCCGGCACGGTCGGTGCCCGGCTGCGCAAGGCCGGGCAGTCGGGGCGCACGATCGCCGTGAAGGTGCGCTACTCGGACTTCCACACGATCAACCGCTCCCGCACGCTCCCCGCGCCCACCGACGTCACCCGGGAGATCTTCGAGACGGGCTGGTCGCTCTTCGAGGCGCTGCAGACGACCGAGCGGATCCGGCTGATCGGGGTGCGGGTCGAGGGCCTCGGCGACGCCGATGACCAGGTGCGGCAGCTCTTTCTCGGCGAGCCGGAGCGGGGCTGGCGGGAGGCGGAGGCGGCGGTGGATGCCGCGTCGGCTCGCTATGGCCGATCGGCCATCCGGCCGGCGAGCCTGCTCGGCCGGGAGGAAAGCCGGTGACCTGGTCTTTCGTGATTTCAGCCGGGCCGGACGGGCTCGAATGCTGACGCGGAGTGCCCATGCCGAAACTCATCGCAGCGGGAAACACAGCTTCGCGCTTTCCGACTGCTTGTCACACTCGTAGACTAATGAGAAGCAGCCGACCGGCTGTGTAAGTGTCGTACCGGGGAGGAGTAAGAGTGCCGCTCTCCGAGCACGAGCAGCGACTGTTCGAGCAGATCGAGAAGTCGCTCGCCGAGGACCCGAAGTTCGCCTCAGCCGTGCGCAGCACAGACCCGCGGTTCCACGCGCGGCGACGGATGGTCGTCGCCGGTGTCGTGGTGCTCGCCGGCCTGGGGGTGGTCGTCCTCGGCGCGGTGCGGGACAACACACTGCTGGGCGTCGCCGGATTTGTGATCATGATGCTTGCCTCCGGGTTCGCGATCCAATCCAGGCGCCGCGCCCAGGGCAACGAACTGCGCGCGGTCGACGGCACCGCCAGCCGCCAGACCGGCCAGCGCAGCAGCGGGGGCTTCATCGCAAGGCTCGAAGCGCGATGGCGAGATCGCCCCGAGAGCCGTTAAGACTCCACACATGGAGAGGAGGGCCGGTGATCCGGCCCTCCTCTCCATGCTGTACGCCGTGTGATCAGCGGGACAGGAGCCTTCGCGGGCTCAGGTAACGCACCAGCAGGTCCCGGAACCGGCCGATGCCGGTGATCACACCGGTCGAGGAGTTCAGGAACGACGTGCGCCAGCGCCCGACCACCGACGGCGGCGCGAGGAAGGCCACCATCCTGGTCTGCCTGGTCGCGCTCTCCGAGAGCGTCCGGCGGACGACGATGAGCGCGTCGGAGAGCCCGACCGGTGCGAGCGGTGTCAGGGCATAGCGGGCCCGCTCCTCCGCCCAGGCCAGCAGCTTCGCCGCCGATGCCGCGGTCTCGCCGAGCACCTGCTCCTCGATGAGGCGCGCCGCCACCATGCGCGGTGTGTCGGACCGGTCCACCTCGACCCGGAAGTCGACGAGCGTGTCCATCAGCTCGTCCCAGGCCGCGTGAGCCCGTCGCCGGTAGTTGCCGAGAGTCACCTCGTCGCCGCCGACGAAGATCTCCACCCCCGGTGCGGCCGGTGAGCCGTCCCGGGTGAGCAGCGGCTCCGTGGCGTCGCCGAGCTCCGCGACCGCCGCCGACCGCCGGCGACGCAGCAGGGTACGCCGGATGGCGGGGCTGATCAGGAAGAGCAGCAGCAGGATCACGCCGCCCAGGACATACCAGGGCCACACGGGTGCCTTCGCCGCCGCGTCGCCGCCCAGCTCGCCGTCGAGGTCGTTGGGGTTGCGATCGGGACGGGGCCCGGCGCCGGGCAGGTCCTCGTTGGGGTCGATCGAAGCGCCCGGGTCGGTCGGGCCGTCGCTCGGGGTGGGGGCGTTGACGTCGGGGGCCCACGGCGGGCTCACCGAACCCGCGACGTTCGACGCCGGGGTGGCGTCGAACGGGACCCAGCCGAAGCCGTCGAAGTAGACCTCGGTCCAGGCGTGCAGGTTGTGGTTGGTGAGGGTGTAGACGCCGTTCTGGGTGGGGTTGTTGCCCCGGGTGAAGCCGAACGCCACCCGCGCCGGGATGTTGACCGAGCGGATCATCCAGGCCAGCGCGGCCGCGTACTGCTCGCAGAAACCGACCCGCGCCTTCAGGAAGTCCACCATCTTGTTGCCGGAGGTGCCCGCGACCGTCGTGGTGTCGTAGCGGAAGCCGTTCTTCGAGGAGAAGAAGTCGAAGATCGCGCGGACCTTGTCGTACTGCGTCATGTCCGCGGTGACCAGCTTGTCGGCCTGCTGCTTGACCTCGGGGACCACCGGCACGTGCGCGAACTGCCGCCGGATGGAGCTGTCGACGCTGAGCTGCTGCGCCGTACGCAGGGCGTCGGCGGTGTAGGTCGAGCGGACGAAATCGAACTCGTAGCGCTTGTTGGTCGACCGGGACCGCGTCGAGAAGACGATGCCCATGTTGGGGTCGTAGGACCAGCTCGAATCGATCTGCTTCGTCGAGATCGGCTCGGCGTAGACGGGCAGCATCGGCATGTTGAAGTTGCCGGTGATCTCGACCTTGGCCTGGAACTGCCGCCGCTCGACACCCTGGCGCTGCTCCCGGTCGAGCGGGTTGGGCAGGTTGGCGCCGCCGATCTGCTGGCCGCTCGGCGTGCGGGTCTTGAAGCCGTTGTCGGTGAGCTCGTCGGCGATGCCGAAGCGCAGGTAATAGGGAGACGGGTCGTTGGTGGTGACCCGGGCCAGATCCTGAACCTCGATCTGGTTGAGGCGGCCGGAGAGCTCAGCGAAGAGGTTGACCGAGCCGGGCCCGCCGCCCCGGCCGGGCCCGCCGCCCTCGCCGTCACCGCTGCCCACGCCCTCGCCGAACCAGCCGCCGCCGAAGGTCGGCATCGCCATCGGCAGCAGGATCGCGGTGACCACGCCGACGATCGCCAGTCGCCGTCCCGCCGAGGCGAGCGGAGACGGCTCCCACACGTCGACATCGCGGCCCTCGCCGGTGAAGCGGCGGCCGAACCGGCGTACGCGATCGACGGAGTCGCTGACCAGCAGCCAGAGGAACCCGACGGCGCCGACGATGAACGGCAGCACCGGGATGGACTCGCTGTAGACCGCGACCGGCACGGAGTAGATCGCGAGCATCGGCAGGCCCGCGAGGGCCGGCCGGCGCAGCGTGACCGCGACGAGGTCGGTGATGACCGCGACCAGTCCGACGCCGAGCACGCAGAGGAAGAGCAGCCCGTCCAGGTCGTGCACCGGCGGGGCGTTCTCGCGCATCTCGGTGCCGGCCTGCGTGAGCAGGTGGGCGAAGTACACGAACGTGTCCGGCATCGGCACCAGCCCGAGCAGCGCCGACCCGTTGGGGAAGAGCCAGGTGAGCGAGATGAGCAGGCCGAGCACCATGGCACCGGCCTGGAAGAGCGGCCGTGCCCGCAGCGTCCGGGCGATCAGCGCGCCGCCGGCGACCATGCCGACGACGATCAGCGCGAAGAACGCCCAGGTCCACTGCTCGAAGATGAGGGAGAGCGGGAAGGACGCCATCAGCGTGGCGCCCGCCGCGACGAAGCCGAGATGCCGCCGTGTCGTCATCGCATGCCTCCGGTCATGGCTGTCTCGGCGAGCGCGGCCCGCCAGGCGAATCCTGCCGACCCGCGACCGGCCTGCGGCCACAGCGTCGCCAGCCGCGCACCGTGCGCGACCGAGACGACCCGCCAGCCCGTGTGCATCAGCGCGAGGGCGGAGGCCGCCTGCTCGCGCTCCGCCGACTCGCGGTGCTGCGCGGGCAGGTTGAGCCAGGTGGAGGTGTCGAGGAGGAAGGCGATGCAGGTGGCGCCGTTGCCCCGGACCGCCGCGAGCATCTGCGCCTCGGCGGGGGAGATCTGGCCCAGCACGGCGATGACGAGGCCGCCGTCGCCGCGTCGCCGGACCTGCTCCACCAGGGTGGCGATGTCGAAACGCGGGCTGGCTTTCACCTCGGCGAGGTGGTCGAGCAGCAGCACGTCGCCGGAGGCGTCGTTGGCGTCGATGTCGATCTGCGAGCCCGCCACCAGGCGGACCCGGTAACCGGCCTCACGCAGGTGCCGGGAGATGCTGGCGGCCGCGGCGACCGCCCATTCGAAGCTGGCCGCGGGCCCCTCACCGCGGTGCGCGACGGAGCGCATGTCGAGCACGACCGTGGCGCGGCTCTCCCAGGGCTGCTCCTCGCGGCGGACCATCAGCTCGCCGACGCGGGCCGTCGAGCGCCAGTGCACCCGGCGCAGGTCGTCGCCGTGGCGGTATTCGCGGGTCGCGGCGTCGTCCTCACCGTGGGTGGAGACGGAGCGGGCCCGGCTGTCGCCGGAACCGGCGAACTCGCCCGCGAGGCGAACCGTCGGCAACGGCACGACCTGCGGGATCACCACGAGGTTGTCGGTGCTGGGGAACGAGCGGGTCAGCTCGCAGAGCCCGAACGGGTCGGTGAGCCGGATCGAGAGCGGTCCGACGTCATAGCGCCCCCGCGCGTCCGCGCGCACCGTGTAGGCCACGCTCGACGACTGGTGCGGTCCGAGCCGCTCCAGCACCAGCCGGGGACGGCTGCCCAGCGCGTAGGGGAGCCGGTCCTCCAGCAGCATCGTGCCGGTGGGCAGCCGGGAGAGGTTCTGCAGGCGCAGCACGACTCGCGCGGTCGATCCGACCGGGACCCGGTGCGGGTCGAGGTTGCGGCTGCAGGCGAGCTTGTATCGGGAGCGCCCGACGTAGGCCGCTGCGAGCATCGGGAGGGCGAAGAGGAGCACGGCGACGCGGAAGAGGTCACGTTCGCCCAGGACGAGCGAGGCGAGCGCGGCGGCACCCGCCGCGCCGAGGAACGCCCGTCCTCTCGTCGTGAGCCCGCGCAGGGCCTCTCGCACGTCAGCGCCTCCGGTCGTAATGCTGGCTCGTGCCCGAGCGGCGGTCGGTCGGCACCGGCAGGCGGTGCACCAGGTCCGCGACGATCGCATCGGTGGTACGCCGCGAAAGCTGCGAGTCGGCCGTCGGGATGATGCGGTGCGCGAGCACCGGCACCGCGAGGGCCTGCAGGTCGTCGGGGAGCACGTAGTCGCGGCCGTCGAGGGCGGCAACGGCACGGGCGGTGCGCAGCAGTTGCAGGGTGGCCCGGGGCGAGGCGCCGAGGCGGAGGTCCTGCGACTCGCGGGTCGCCGTGACGAGCGCGATGGCGTACTGCTTGACCGGCTCGGAGACGTGCACCCCGCGTACCGTCGCGATCAGGCCGCGAACCGTGGCGGCGTCGGAGACCGCGCCCAGGTTGTCGAGCGGGTCGGCGGCAGCGTGCACGTCGAGCATGGCGAGCTCGGCCCGGGCGTCGGGGTAGCCCATCGCGATGCGGGCGGTGAAGCGGTCCCGCTGAGCCTCGGGCAGGGGGTAGGTGCCCTCCATCTCGATCGGGTTCTGCGTCGCGATCACCATGAACGGCGTCTGCAGCGGGTAGGTCACGCCGTCGACGGTGACCTGCCGCTCCTCCATGCACTCCAGCAGCGCCGACTGGGTCTTCGGCGAGGCGCGGTTGATCTCGTCGCCGACCACCAGGTTGGCGAAGACGGCGCCCGGCTTGAACTCGAAGTCGTGGTTCTCCTGGTTGTAGACGCTGACGCCGGTGACGTCGCTGGGGAGCAGGTCGGGCGTGAACTGGATCCGCCGGACCGAGCAGTCGATCGAGCGGGCGAGCGCCTTGGCCAGCTTGGTCTTGCCGACACCGGGCACGTCCTCGATGAGCAGGTGACCTTCGGCGAGGAGGACGGCCAGGGCCAGCCTCACCGTCGCGGTCTTACCCTCGATGACCTGCTCGATGTTGGCCACGATGGCCTCTGTCGCGGTCCGGAACTCCTCGGTGGGCATCCCACCGCCGAGCTCGTCCCAAGTGCGTTGCGTGGTCAACGGGACTTCCTCCCTCATCGTCGTTAGCGCGGCTTGCCAACACATGACGCGATAGGCCCGCCACACGGTTGCAGGTAGATTACGGAGTGGGTAATCCGCCGGTCTTGGCCAGTCTTGCCGACGCTCCAGTCCCCCGGCAATAGCGACCCGATATGCCCAGGCGTGCGTCGCGGTCGATACGGTATGGTGGAGGGCATGACCCGGACCTTCGCGCTCCTTACGGAGCCGTGCTGACGCGACATATGGCGTGAGCACGGCAACCCCTCCTGCGCGAGGGGTTTTTTGTTGTCCGGGTTAGGTCGCAAGCTTTCGATAGAGGGTGACGAGCATGAGCGAGAGCGTTCCTCCGTTCCGGTACACCGCCGCGCTGGCGAATGACATCGAGAAGCGCTGGCAGGACTACTGGGCAGTTAACGGCACATTCCGGGCGCCTAATCCGGTGGGACCGCTCAGCGACCCCTCGCACCCGCGCAGCGGTGCGCCCAAGCAGTTCGTGCTGGACATGTTCCCCTACCCCTCGGGCGCGGGGCTGCACGTCGGGCACCCGCTGGGCTTCATCGGCACCGACGTCTTCGCCCGCTTCCAGCGGATGGCCGGCTTCAACGTGCTGCACACGATGGGCTTCGACGCCTACGGCCTGCCCGCCGAGCAGTACGCCGTGCAGACCGGCACCCACCCGCGCACGACCACCGAGCAGAACATCGCCCGGTATAAGGAACAGCTGCGGATGCTGGGTCTGGGTCATGACGACCGCCGTAGTGTGGCAACGATAGATGTCGAATTCTACCGCTGGACCCAGTGGATCTTCCTGCAGATCTTCAACTCGTGGTTCGACCCGTCGGTCGGCAAGGCCAGGCCCATCGCCGAGCTGGAGGCGCAGTTCGAGTCGGGGGAGCGGGCGACGCCGGACGGCCGGGCGTGGTCGGAGCTGACCGGGGTCGAGCGCCGGGCGGTCGTCAACGAGTTCCGGCTGGCCTATATCAGCGAGGCGCCGGTCAACTGGTGCCCCGGCCTGGGCACGGTGCTGGCCAACGAGGAGGTCACCGCCGACGGGCTGAGCGACCGGGGCAACTTCCCGGTCTTCAAGCGCAACCTGAAGCAGTGGATGATGCGGATCACGGCCTACTCCGACCGGCTGATCGCCGATCTGGACTCGCTGGACTGGCCCGAGCCGATCAAGCTGATGCAGCGCAACTGGATCGGCCGCTCGACCGGTGCGCACATCAGCTTCGCCACCCCCGGCGAGCCGATCCGGGTCTTCACCACCCGGCCCGACACCATCTTCGGCGCCACCTACATCGTGCTGGCGCCGGAGCACGAGCTGGTCGACGCCCTGGTCCCGGCCGCGTGGCCGGAGGGCACCAAGGACATCTGGACCGCCGCCGCCGAGACCCCGGCGGGTGCGGTCTCCGCCTACCGGGCCTTCGCGGGCAGCAAGTCCGATGTGGAGCGCCAGGTCGAGACGAAGGAGAAGACCGGGGTCTTCACCGGCGCCTACGCCACCAACCCGGTCAACGGGGCGCAGATCCCGATCTTCATCGCGGACTACGTCCTGGCGGGCTACGGCACCGGCGCGATCATGGCCGTCCCCGGCCAGGACGAGCGGGACTGGGCCTTCGCCGAGGCGTTCGACCTGCCGATCATCCGGACCGTCGAGCCGACGCCGGACTTCGCCGGCAAGGCGTTCACCGGTGACGGACCCGCGATCAACAGCGGCATGCTGGACGGGCTGGGCATCGCCGAGGCGAAGGCGGCCATCATCGAGTGGCTGGAGGCCAACGGGCACGGCCAGGGCGCGGTGACCTACCGGCTGCGCGACTGGCTGTTCAGCCGCCAGCGCTACTGGGGCGAGCCGTTCCCGATCGTCTACTCCGCCGACGGCGCGGCGATCGCGCTGCCCGAGTCGATGCTGCCGCTGGAGCTGCCGGAGGTCGACGACTTCTCGCCGAAGACCTTCGCCCCCGACGACGCGAACTCCTCGCCGGAGACGCCGCTGTCGCGGGCCCGCGAGTGGGTCGAGGTCACCCTGGACCTGGGCGACGGGCCGAAGCCCTACACCCGCGAGACGAACACGATGCCGCAGTGGGCGGGATCGTGCTGGTACCAGCTGCGCTACACCGATCCGACCAACACCGAGGCGTTCGTCGACCCGGCCAACGAGGCCTACTGGGTGGGCCCGCGACCGGGGCAGGAGGCGGGTGGCGTCGATCTGTATGTCGGCGGCGCCGAGCACGCCGTGCTGCACCTGCTGTATGCCCGGTTCTGGCACAAGGTGCTGTTCGACCTGGGCCACGTCAGCGGGATCGAGCCCTATTACCGCCTGTTCAACCAGGGCATGATCCAGGCGTACGCCTTCACCGACGACCGCAAGGTCTACGTGCCCGCCGCCGAGGTGGTGGAGGAGCCGCTGGGCGTCTTCACCTACAACGGCGAGAAGGTCAACCGGGAGTACGGCAAGATCGGCAAGTCGCTGAAGAACGCGGTGACCCCCGACGAGATGTGCGAGCAGTACGGTGCCGACACGTTCCGGGTCTACGAGATGTCGATGGGTCCGCTGGAGGTGTCCCGCCCCTGGGACACCCGTGCCGTCGTCGGTGCGCAGCGGTTCCTGCAGCGCGCCTGGCGCGTCGTCGTGGACGAGGAGACCGGCGCCTCGCGGGTCGTCGACGAGCCCGCCGACGAGGCGACCCGGCGGCTGCTGCACAAGACGATCGCGGGGGTCCGCGAGGACCTGGCCGAGCTGCGCTTCAACACGGCGATCGCCAAGCTGATCGAGCTGACCAACGGCCTGACCCGCCTGTCCTCGACGCCCCGGGAGGTCGCGGAGGCGCTGACGCTGATGGTGGCGCCGTTCGCGCCGCACATCGCCGAGGAGCTGTGGGGCGTGCTGGGGCACCAGGGCACGCTGGCCTACGTCGACTTCCCGGTGGCGGACCCGGCGCTGCTGGTCGAGTCGACGGTCACCTACCCCGTGCAGATCAACGGGAAGGTGCGCGGCCGGATCGAGGTCGCGGCCGACACCGCCGAGGAGTCGGTCCGGGCGGCGGCGCTGGACGCCGTCGCGACATACCTGCCCGTAGGCTCAGACCCACGCAAAGTAATCGTGGTGCCGGGCCGAATGGTGAGCATCGTCATATAGAAAATCAATAGTTCTCTATATTTCAGCAACATCACAGCAAAGCGTGGTTCGCCTGGTCAGGCGGGTCGCGCTTTGCTGCTATGTAGACGCGAATCGCCAAAATGCATCTAAACATAGAGTGCTGTTCAGACTGTCGTAAGGGTGACGCTGATTGATTCCTCTAGTGGGCCGATCTATGCTCGCCGCACCGCCGCGTGTTCTGTGGTCGATGGGTATGAGGGCTGGGCATTGACGATCACCATCGTCCGCTGTCCGGGTCGACCGATCGGTCTCCCCTGATTGCGCGCCGGAACCACTGGCTGGGGCAACAGGGAGACGGCGTTGTCAACCATGGACGGAATCGTTTCGACAGTTCTGCGGGCGACCCCCGCGTCGTTCGGTCAGGAGCGGATCTGGCTGGCGAGTCTGCTTGACCCGGGTTCGACCGACTTCACCATCCTGGCGCCGCCGTTCCGCGCGCCCGCCGGGGTGACTCCGGCGACGCTGCAGGCGGCGTTGGCGGCGATCGTCGCGCGGCACGAGGCGCTGCGCACCAGTCTGCGCCTCGACGGCGACACGCTGGTCCAGGTCGTGCACGCGGTCGCTCCGCTGCCTCCGCTGCGCGAGACCGACCTTCGGGGTCTCGACGCCGACGAGGTCACCGCGCGCGCCTCGGTCCTGGTGGACGAGCTCCTCGCCGAGCCGCTGCCGCTGCACGACGCTCCACTGTGGCGGTCCTGGCTGCTCCGGATCGCCGACGACCGGTGGACGCTGTTCTTCGCCGCGCACCACGCGATCTTCGACGCCACCTCGATCAACAACATCTACCTCGAGCTCGTCGAACTCTGCGCCGCCGACGTCGAGCGGCGCCCGGCGGTCCTGCCGGAGCTGCGTCTGCAGTACGCCGACGCCACCCTGGCCCAGCGCGCCGACACCGCGCTCATCGCCGCACAGCTCGACTACTGGCGCGAAGCGCTCGCCGGGCTCCCGCTCGTGCACGGAGTGCCGACCGACCGCCCCCGGCCCGCCGACGACTCCTACGCCACCGAGATCGCCCTGGTGCCGATCGCGGCGGGGATCAACGACGAGGTCAACGCGGTGGCGCGGCAGTGGAAGACCTCCCCGTTCGTCGTCCTGCTCACCGCCTATGTCGCGCTGCTGGCCCGGCTGAGCGGCCAGTCCGATGTGGTGGTCGGCATCCCGGTGGCGGGCCGCGGCGACCCCGACCTCGAACCGCTGATCGGCATGTTCGTCAACACCCTCGTCGCCCGGGTGGACGCGAGCGGCGACCCGACGCTGGAGGAGCTCGCCGACCGGGTCCGCGACACGATGGTCGATGCCTGGCGCCATCAGGACGCGCCGTTCCAGCACGTCGTCGAGGCGCTCGCGCCGCCCCGCGACACCGGGGTGCCGCCGCTCTACCAGCTCAGCTTCAACTACCTGCCGCAGACCGGCACCGGCGACACCCCCAACGGCGGTGCGCACGAGGACCTCTCGCTCACGATGAGCCTCGACCAGCTCCGGATCAACTACAACGTCGCGCTCTTCGACGAGGCGAGCGTGCTCGCGTTCGGCGGACGCTATCTGCGCGTCGTCGCCGCGATGGTCGACGAGGAGCTCCGCCTCTCCGAGCTGCCGCTGCTGGGCGCGGTCGAGCGGCGCCAGGTCACCGAGGAGTTCAACGACACCGAGGCCGACTTCCCGGCCGAGGAGACCCTGGCGTCGCTGGTCGAGGCCCAGGCCGCCCGGACGCCGGACGCCCCGGCCGTGGTGCTGGACGGCCGCACGCTCAGCTACGCCGAGCTCAACGCGAGCGCCAACCGGGTCGCCCACCGCCTCCGCGCGCTCGGCGCCGCTCCCGGCACTCTCATCGGGGTGTACGCCCACCGCTCGCCCGAACTCGTCGCGGGCCTGCTCGGCGTGGTGAAGGCCGGTGCCGCCTACGTGCCGCTGGACCCGGACTACCCGTCGGAGCGGCTGGCCTTCATGGTCGAGGACTCGGGCGCGACGATCCTGCTCACCGCCGGGGCCGCCGACGCACCGCCGAGCCCGGTCGTGCTGCGGCTCGACGACCCGGCACAGTGGGCGGACCAGCCGACGACCGACCCCGAGGGCGAGCGGGCCGGACCGGCCGACCCCGCCTACATGATCTACACCTCCGGCTCCACCGGGCGCCCGAAGGGCGTGCCCAACACGCACCGGGCCATCGTCAACCGGCTCGACTGGATGCAGAAGCGCTACCAGATCGACGCCGCCGACACCGTGCTGCAGAAGACCCCGGCCAGCTTCGACGTCTCGGTCTGGGAGTTCTTCTGGCCGCTGATCACCGGTGCCCGGCTCGTGCTGATGCCGCCGGGGGAGCACCGGGACCCGGCCGCCGTCCGCGACCTCATCGTCGCCGAGGGTGTGACCACCCTCCACTTCGTCCCGTCGATGCTCGCCGCCTTCCTCGGCGCGGGCCGCATCGGCTCCTGCACCTCGCTGCGGCGGGTGATCTGCTCCGGTGAGGAGCTCCCGGCCGACCTGGCCCGGCGCCTGCTCGACCGGCTGCCCTGGACCGAGCTGCACAACCTCTACGGCCCGACCGAGGCGGCCGTGGATGTCAGCGCCTGGCAGTGCCGCCCCGGCGACCCGGGCCCGGTGCCGATCGGCGCGCCGATCCAGAACATCCGCCTGTTCGTCCTCGACGAGCAGCTCGAACCGGTGCCGATCGGCACGGCGGGCCAGCTCTACATCGGCGGCGTCGGCATCGCCGAGGGCTACCACCGGCGGCCGGAGCTCACCGCCGAGCGCTTCCTGCAGACCCGCTTCGGCCGCCTCTACGCCACCGGCGACCTCGCGAAGTGGCGGGCCGACGGCAACCTCGTCTACCTGGGGCGCCTGGACCACCAGGTGAAACTGCGGGGGCAGCGGATCGAGCTCGGCGAGATCGAGACCGTCCTGCGGGCGCAGCCCGAGGTGACCGACGCCGTCGTGCTGCTGCGCGAGGACGTGCCCGGCGATCAGCGGATCGTGGCCTACGTGGTGGGCCGGGCAGACGCCGAGGCGCTGGGCAAGACGCTCCCGGCGTACATGGTGCCCTCGGTCTTCGTGCCCGTGGACCGGCTGCCGGTGACGGCCAACGGCAAGCTGGACCGCGCGGCGCTGCCCGTGCCGGAGGCCGGCGGCCCGACCCGCGAGCACGTGGAGCCGCGCACCGAGACCGAGCGCCAGGTGGCCCTGGCCTGGTCGGAGGTGCTCGGGGTCGACCGGATCGGCGCGCACGACGACTTCTTCGGCCTCGGCGGGCACTCGCTGCTGGCGACACGGGCGCTGGCCCGGCTGGCGGCGCTGACCGGGGTCGAGGTGCCGCTGCGGGCGATGTTCAGCGCGTCCAGCGTCGCCGGGTTCGCCCGGGTGCTCGATGAGCGGGCCGACACGCCCGCGCAGGCACCGATCACCCGCCGCGACCAGGCCGAAGCGCCGCTCACCGCGGCCCAGGAACGGCTGTGGTTCCTGCACCGCTACGACCCGGCCGACATCGGCTTCAACGTGCCGATCGTCCGCCGGCTGCGCGGCCCGCTCGACGTGGCGGCGCTCGACGGCGCCCTCGCCGACGTGGTGGCCCGGCACGATGCGATCCGGACCGAGTTCCCCGACCGCGACGGCACGCCGGCCCAGGTCGTCCGGCCCGACGCCCGGGTCGTCATCGACCGGGCCGACGCCGCCGACGAGCAGGCGGGCCGCGCGCTCGCCACCGAACTCGCCAGCCGCCCCTTCGACCTCACCGCGGCGCCGCTGCTGCGGGTGACGCTGATCCGGCTCGGCGACGACGACCACCTGCTCTGCGCCGTCACCCACCACATCGTCAGCGACGGCGTCTCGATGAACGTCTTCCTCGACGAGCTCGCCACCGGCTACTCGGCCCGGGTCATCGGCACCACGCCGAGCCTGCCCGACCTGCCCGTCCAGTACGCCGACTTCGCCGCCTGGCAGCGTGACAACGGCGTCGGCGAGCAGGGTGCCGCCTACTGGCGAAACCAGCTCGCCGACGCGCCGGTGCTGGACCTGCCGACCGATCACCCGCGCCCGCCGGTCCGCAGCGGTCGGGGCGCCATGGTCACCCACCGGGTGCCGGGCGAGGTCGCCGACCGGTTCACCCGGATCGCCGCCGAGTCGGGCTGCACCCCCTTCATGGGCCTGCTCGCCGCCTATCAGGTGCTGCTCGGACGGCACGCCGGGCAGGACGACGTCTGTGTCGGCTCGCCCGTCGCGGGCCGGGACCGGGTCGAGCTGGAGCCGCTGATCGGCTACTTCCTCAACACCGTCGTGCTGCGCGGCGACCTGTCCGGCGATCCGACGCTGCGGGAGCTGCTGGCCCGGACCCGTGAGGTGGCGCTGCGCGCCTTCTCCTACCAGGACATCCCCTTCGAGCGGCTCATGGCCGAGCTGCGGGTGGACCGCGACACCAGCCGCACGCCGCTCTTCCAGGCGATGTTCACCCTGCAGAACCAGGGCGCCGAGCAGGCCCCCTTCCACGGGCTCGACGTGCGGATGCTCACCGACCTCCTGCCGCAGGCCCGCTGCGACCTCACCCTGGAGGCCTGGCGGGAGCCGTCGGCGCTGCACACGCAGTTCGTCTACGCGGCCGAGCTCTTCGACGCCGAGACGGTGGCCGGGTTCGCCCGCCGCTTCGCCCGCCTGCTCGACGAGTGGAGCGCCGCACCCGACCTGCCGCTCTCGGCGGTCTCCCTCGGCGACGAGCCCGATCGGGCCTGGACCACCGGACCCGTCGGCGGCACACCGCACGGCACCGTCCTCGACGAGTTCGTCGCCCAGGTCGCCGAGACACCGCAGGCGGTCGCCCTGCACACGGCCGGCGAATCGATCACCTACGCGGAGCTCGACGCCCGGGCCGACCGGCTCGCCGGTGCACTGCTCGTCGCCGGAGCCGGGGCGGAGTCGCTCGTCGGCGTCTGCCTGGACCGGTCGGCGGAGCTCGTCGTCACGCTGCTGGCGATCTGGAAGGCCGGTGCCGCCTACCTGCCGCTGGACCCGGCCTACCCGGCGGACCGGATCGCCTATCTGCTCAGCGACGGTGGTGCTCGGCTCGTCGTCTCCGACCGGGAGCTCCCCGGGGTCACCGTGCTCGCGCCCGACGCCGTCGGCCCGGCGCCGCACGGCGAGCCGCCGAGCCTCGACGACCTCGCCTACGTCATCTACACCTCCGGGTCGACCGGGCAGCCCAAGGGCGTCGAGGTGGCGCACCGGGCCGTCGCGAGCCGGGTCGCCTGGATGCGGGAGGGTTACGCGATCACGCCCGCCGACCGGGTGCTGCTCTTCGCCTCGGTCAGCTTCGACACCCACGTCGAGGAGGTCTTCCCGGCGCTGACGGCCGGGGCCGGGCTGGTGCTGCCGCCCACGGCGAGCGCCCACCTGACCGACTTCCTCACCACCCCGGCCGCCGCGGCGCTGACCGTGCTCGACCTGCCGACGCCCTACTGGCACGAGCTCGTCGCCGATCCGCACGTCACCTGGCCGGCCTCGCTGCGCCTGGTCATCCTCGGTGCCGATCAGGTCCGGGCGCAGGCCGTCGCCGCGTGGCGGGAGCGTTTCGGGGACCGGGTCCGGCTGATCAACTCCTACGGTCCGACCGAGGCGACGATCATCGCGACCACGCACGAGCTCGGCGCCGCCGACGCGCTGCGGCAGCCGCCGATCGGCCGGCCCATCGCCGACACCGTCACGCTCGTGCTCGACGCGGCGCTGCGGGAGGTGCCGGTCGGCTCACCCGGCGAGTTGTGCATCGGCGGCGCGGGCCTGGCGCGCGGCTATCTGCGCCGGCCCGAGCTGACCTCGGCGCGGTTCGTCGACCACCCGGCGGGGCGGCTCTACCGCACCGGCGACCGGGTGCGCTGGCGCCCGGACGGCACGCTGGAGTTCCTCGGGCGCCTCGACGACCAGGTCAAACTCCGCGGCTACCGGATCGAGCCGGGCGAGGTCGAGGCGGTTCTGCTCGACCACCCGCACGTGGCGCTCGCCGCTGTCGTGGTCCGCAAGGACAGCTCTGATCTGCGATTGGTCGGCTATTTCGTGGGCGCGGCCACCGTGGAGCAGGTGCGGGAGCACCTGGCCCGGCGGCTGCCCGCGCACATGGTCCCCGACGCGCTCATGCCGCTCGACGCGTTGCCGCTGACGCCCAACGGCAAGCTCGACCGCCGCGCGCTGCCCGCGCCCGCCGTCGCCGCCGACCGGCCCTTCCAGGCCCCGGCCGGTGCCTCGCAGGAGCTGGTGGCGGCGGTCTGGGCCGAGGTGCTCGGCGTGGACCGGATCGGCGCGCACGACGACTTCTTCGGCCTCGGCGGGCACTCGCTGCTCGCCACCCGGGTCATCGCCCGGCTCTCGGCGAACGTCGAGCTCGCCGTGCCGATCCACACGATCTTCGATCACCCGACCGTCGCTGGTCTCGCGGACGCGGTGGAGCAGCTGCTCCTCGCCGAGCTGGGCGAGCTCTCGGACGAGGAGGCGGCCATGCTGCTCGCCGCCGACGACAACAGGAGGTAAGGCCAGCATGACCGTGGCACCCAGCGACTCGACCCTCTCCGCCGCGAAGCGGGCGCTGCTGGAGCGCAGGCTCGCCCAGCGCTCCGGCGGCGACCGGATCGGCGCCCGACCGGCCGATGCGGATGTGCAGCTCTCCTCGGCGCAGGAACGCCTGTGGTTCATGGAGCAGCTCGCACCCGGCACGGCTGCCTACGCCGTCCCCGTCGCGGTCCGGCTCACCGGCCCGCTCGACACCGACCGGCTCGCCGCGGCGCTGAACGCGCTCGCCGACCGGCACGAGGTGCTGCGGATGCGGGTGCCCGTCGGCGACGGCGGCCAGCCCGCCCCGGTCATCGACGAGGCGGTGACGGTCCCGCTGCGGATCGTCGAGGCCGACACCGACGGCGCGCTCGACCTCATCCGCGACGACCTGGAGGAGCCGTTCGACCTGGCCGGCGGCCCGCTGGTGCGGGCGCTGCTGATCCGGCTCGGCGAGCGGGAGCACGTGCTGGCGCTCACCTCCCACCACGTCGTCTCCGACGGCTGGTCGACCGACATCGTCGTCGGCGAGCTGCTCGCGCTCTACCGCGGCGACGAGCTGCCCGCCCTGCCCCTGCAGTACGCCGACTTCGCCCACTGGCAGCGCGACCGCGTCGCGTCCGACGCCTACCGGACCGACATCGCCTTCTGGCGGGACCGGCTCGCCGGGGTGGCGCCGCTGGAGCTGCCGACCGACAAGCCGCGCCCGGCCGTGCAGAGCTTCGAGGGCGCCGCGTTCGGCTTCCACCTCGACGCCGAGCTGACCGCCGCGCTCACCGAGCTGGGCCGGGCCAACGGCGCGACGCTCTACATGACGCTGCTCTCGGCCTACCAGGTGCTGCTCGGCATCTATGCCCGGCAGGACGACTTCGCGATCGGTTCGCCGGTCGCCGGTCGCGGCCGGACCGAGCTGGAGGGCCTGGTCGGCATGTTCGTCAACGTGCTGGCACTGCCCTCGTCCCTCGCGGGCGCGAACACCTTCACCGAGCTGCTCACCGCCACCCGGCGGTCGGTGCTCGACGCGATGAGCCACCAGGAGCTCCCGTTCGACCAGCTCGTCAACGATCTCGCCGTCAAGCGGGACGTCAGCCGGTCGCCGCTGTTCCAGGTGACGTTCGCGATGCAGAACTACGCCCGGGGCCGCCACACCGACGCCGAGGGCGACCTCGCGGTGAGCTGGTACCCCGTGCAGCTCCCGGCGACCCGCTTCGACCTGGAGCTCTACGTCACCGAGGCCGATGCCGGACTGAAGTGCCTGTTCACCTACAGCACCGCGCTCTTCGGCGAGCCGACCGTCTCCCGGCTCGCCCAGCACTTCGAGACGCTGCTGCGCGCCGTCGTCGCCCGCCCCGAGGGGCCGCTCGCGGAGCTGAGCCTGCTCGGCGAGGCCGAGCTCGCCACGATCATGGGCTGGGGCGCCGAGACCGGCGACTTCCCGGTGAGCACCACGCTGCCGCAGCTCTTCGAGGCACGGGCCGCCGAGACTCCCGACGCGATCGCGCTCGTCTTCGGCGACGCCGAGGTCACCTACGCCGACCTCAACGCGCGCGCCAACCGGCTCGCCCACCACCTGCGCGGCCGAGGCGTCGGGCCGGACACCCTCGTCGCGATCAGCGTCGAGCGCAGCCTCGACACGATCGTGGCGATCCTCGGCGTGCTCAAGGCGGGCGGCGCTTACGTGCCGCTCGACCCGGCGAACCCGGCCGAGCGGCTCGACTTCATCCTCGGCGACACCGGCGCCGAGATCAACCTCACCCACGAGGTGCTGCGCGAGGTGAGCGCGGCGGGCGGACCCGAGCACAACCCGGAGCCGCTGGCGGGCCCCGCGAACCTCGCCTACGTCATCTACACCTCCGGATCGACCGGGCTGCCCAAGGGCGTGCTGATCGAGCACCGGCAGGTGGTGCGGCTCCTCGACTCCTGCGACGAGGTCTTCGACTTCACCGCCGCCGACACCTGGATCATGCTGCACTCCTACGCCTTCGACTTCTCGGTCTGGGAGATCTGGGGCGCGCTCGCCAAGGGCGGCAAGCTCGTCATCGTCCCCGCCGACGTGGTCCGCGACCACGAGCAGCTCTTCGACGTGCTGCGCGACACGAAGGTGACGGTGCTCAACCAGACCCCGGCCGCCTTCCGGGCGCTGCGGGCCACCCTGGCGGCGACCGACCGGTCCTTCGCCGACACCGACGTGCGCACGATCGTCTTCGGCGGTGCCGAGCTGCACGTCCGCGAGCTGCGCCAGTGGTTCACCCAGTACGGCGACGCCAAACCCGCCCTCGTCAACATGTACGGCATCACCGAGACCACCGTGCACGTCACCGCGCACCGGATGCGCCGGGCGGACCTGCGCCGGGGCGTCTCGTCGCCGATCGGACGCCAGCTCGGCGACCTGCGCGCCTACGTGCTCGACCAGCACGGCAATCCGGTGCCGGCCGGCGTACCGGGTGAGCTCTACGTCGGCGGCGCGGGCCTGGCCCGGGGCTACCTCAACCGCCCCGAGCTCAACGCCGAGCGCTTCCCCCGCGACCCGTTCCACAGCGACCCCGACGCCCGGATGTACCGCACCGGCGACCAGGTCCGCTGGCTCCCCGAGGGCGACCTGGAGTATCTCGGCCGCGTCGACCAGCAGGTCAAGGTCCGCGGCTACCGGATCGAGCCGGGCGAGATCGTCGCCGCGCTGGAGAAGCACCCGCAGGTGCGGGCCGCTGCCGTGCTCGCCCGCGACGACGGCAACGGCGACCGCTCGCTCGTCGGCTACATCGTCGCCAACGGCGTGAAGCCGAGCACCGCCGAGCTGCGCGAACACCTCCGCGCCACGCTGCCGGAGTACATGGTCCCGGCGGCCTTCGTGGCCCTGGAGGCGCTGCCGATCACCGCGAACGGCAAGCTCGACCACCGGGCGCTGCCCGAGCCCGACTGGTCCGGCGGCGCCGCCGAGACCGCCTTCGTGGCGCCGCGCACCGACGCCGAGCGCCTCGTCGCCGGTGTCTGGGCGGAGCTGCTCACGGTCGAGCAGATCGGCATCGACGACGACTTCTTCGACCTCGGCGGGCACTCGCTGCTCGCCACGCAGATGGTCTCCCGGCTGCGCAAGGCGACCGGGCCCGGCAGCGGTGTCGTCACGGTGATGGACATCTTCCGCAGCCGGACCGTCCGGGAGCTCGCCGCGCTCATCGACAACGGCCCGACCGATGTCGACCAGCCGCGCAAGCTGCTCTTCGAGCTGACCCGGGGGCTCGCTCCCGAGGCACGGACCCGCTCCTATGTCTGCGTGCCCTACGGCGGTGGCAGCGCGGTCGTCTACCAGCCGCTCGCCGACGCCCTCCCGAAGGGCCAGGCGCTCTTCGCCGTCGCCACCCACGGCCACGATGTCGGCCGGATCGAGGACACGATGTCCCTCGACGAGATGGCGACGGCCTGCGTCGCGGAGATCCTCGCCGAGGTGCCCGGCCCGCTGGTCCTCTATGGACACTGCGGTGTCGGTGCCACGCTCACCGTGGAGATCGCCCGTCGGCTGGAGGCGGCGGGGCGGGAGCTGGAGGCCGTCTACATCGCGGCGATCTTCCCCTTCGCCCGGCCGCGCGGCATCCTCGGCGGGCTGTCCCGCTTCGCCCAGGCCGAGCGGCTGCGCAGCAACCGCACCTACACCAACCGGCTCAAGTCGCAGGGCGTCGACCTGGAGGACTTCGACTCCGAGCAGATCGACCGGATCGTCCGCAACATGCGGCACGACTCGCGCAGCGCCGAGGACTACTTCGACGGGCTGCTGCACGAGGGCACCGCGAAGCTGCACGCCCCGATCATCTCCGTCATCGGCGACCAGGACCCGGCGACCGACTTCTTCCAGGAGCGCTATCGGGAGTGGGAGTTCCTGAGCGACACCACCGCGCTGGTGGTCCTCGCCGAGGGCGGGCACTACTTCGCCCGCTACCGGGCCGAGGAGCTCGCCGAGATCGTCAGCCGGACCGACCTCGCCGTCGAGGCGGGGATCACCGAGCCGCTCACCCAGGGCGCACGGGGCGAGGCGGCGACGTGGTGGCTGCACGGCGTACACAGAGCGGGAGAGGAACCACCCGCGGCCGCGAGTAAAGAGGTGAAGCCCAGCATGGGGCGCTTCCTCTCGGTCATCGGCGGCCAGTTCGTCTCGGTCATCGGCTCCTCGCTCACCGGCTGGGCGGTGCCGATCTGGATCTACACCACGACCGGCTCGATGATGCGGTTCGCGCTCTTCGTCGTCGTCGCCATGGTGCCCGGCCTGCTCGTCGCGCCGCTCGCCGGTGCGCTCGTGGACCGCTTCGACCGCCGCAAGGTGATGCTCGCCGCCAACATCGGCGCCGGCACCACCCAGGTCGCGCTCGGGGCTCTGCTGTGGACGGACAACCTGCAGATCTGGCACATATACGTGCTGCTCATCGGCTTGTCGATATCGCAGACCTTCCAGCGCCTCGGCTACGCGGCGGCCATCGCCCAGCTCGTGCCCAAGCACTACCTGGGCCATGCGATGGGTGCGGTGCAGCTCGTCAACGGGCTCGCGGTGATCTGCGTGCCGCTCTTCGCGGTCGGCATCATGGCCGCGATCGGGCTCGACGGCATCGTCGTCATCGACATCATCACCTTCGTCGTGATGCTCGGCGTCCTGCTCATCGTGCGCTTCCCCAACACGATGCCGTGGCGGCCGAAGGAGCCCCTGCTCACCGAGATCGCCAACGGGTTCCGCTTCGCCGGCGGCAACAAGGGCTTCCGGGCGATGCTCACCTTCTTCGTCGCCTTCAACATCTTCCTCGCCGGTCCGATGATCATGTCGACACCGCTGGTGCTCTCCTTCGGCGACCTCACCGATGCCAGCCGGATCGCCTTCGTCGAGGGTCTCGGCGTGGTGCTCGCCGGCTTCGCCGTGCTGCTCTGGGGTGGTCCGCCCCGGCGCCGGATGCGCGGCGTGCTCATCGCGGCGCTCTGCATGGGCTTCGCGGTCGCCGTGGTCGGAAGCGCGCCGTCGCTCATCGTGATCGGCATCGGCGTCTTCGCGATGTCGGTCGGCCTCACCTTCGTCAACGGCATCTATGGCACGATCGTGCAGGTCAAGGTGCCGCAGCGCTATCACGGCCGGGTCTTCGCGGTGAACCAGATGATCTCCTGGTCGACGCTGCCGCTCGGCTTCGCCGTGATCGCGCCGCTCGGCACGGCGGTCTTCGAGCCGATGCTGATGCCCGGCGGCGCGCTCGCCGACACGGTCGGCGTGGTCCTCGGCACCGGGCCCGGCCGGGGGATGGGCTTCCTCTATCTCATCCTCGGCGCCGCGATGGTGGTGCTCGTGCTCGTCGCGATGCGGACCAGGGCACTGTCCCGGTTCGACACCGACGTGCCCGACGCGCTCCCCGACGACGTCGTCGGCGTCCAGGTGCTCGCCGAACGGGCCGCCGCGTCGACCGCTCCGGCCGTCGAGGAACGGCCCCTGGCGGGTGCCCGCCGATGAGCGTGGAGATCGAGGTGATCGTGCCGACGCCGGACGGCGCGGTCCTCGCCCGACCGTCCGGCGGCGGCTACACACTGCCGCTGCTCCGCATCGACGCGGATTGGGCGCCCACCAACGCGGCGATGCCGCGCGCGCTCGCCGCCGAGACCGGCGTCGACTCCTTCCTGCTGGAGCCGCTCGACGAGACGGCCTTCGTGCTCACGCCGGTCGGCCGGGTCGCGCCCCTCGACGGGTACGCCTGGGTCGACGCCGACAAGGTCGACCACCCCGGGTTGCGGAACTGGCTGGCCCGCCCCGACGACGACCGGCGCCCGGCGTGGTTCCGGGCGGGGTGGCTGGAGACCGCGGTCACCTGGATCGACGAGGCGCTCGCGGTCCGGGACCTGGTCAGGATCGGGCCCGTGGAGCAGGTGCAGCACTGGAGCATGTCGTGTGTGCTCCGTGTCCCGGTTCCTCAGGGCTTCCTGTTCTTCAAGGCGGTCCTGCCCCACCTGGCCCACGAACCGCAGGTGATCTCGCGGATCGCGGCGATCCGGCCGGGCAGCGCTCCGCAGGTCCTCGCTCACGACGCCGCGCAGGGCTGGTGGCTCGCGGCCGACTTCGGCGGCACCGCGGGCTCCCTGCTGGATCCGGCCACCCGGACCGGTGCCCTCGTCGCCCTCGCCGACCTCCAGCAGGCCACGATCGACATCGTCGACGAACTCGACTGCCCGGTCGTCACCCTCGACGACCTCGCCGCCCGGGTCCCGGCCCTGATGCGGCGAGCCGACCTCTGGGCCTTCCCCGGCCGGGCGGCGCCCGTCGGCGCGACGCTGAGCACCGAGGAACGCCTGCGCTGGGCCGAGTTCGGGCTGCGGCTGCAGGACCAGTGCGCGGAGCTCGCCGACCTCGACCTGCCGCTGACCCTGACCCACGGGGACTTCCACATCGACAACGTGGCCCGCACCGACGACGGCTTCGTCCTCTATGACTGGAGCTTCGCCGCCGTCTCGCACCCGTTCTTCGACCTCGCCTCCTGGCTGCACCAGGAGACCGAGGAGTCCGCCGCGCAGCACGTCAAGGTCTACCTGGACCGCTGGCGCGGGCACGGGTCGCCGACCGCGCTGCGCTCCGCCTGGCAGGCGACCCGACCGGTCGCCGCCCTCGCGGAGCTGCTCAAGTTCGTCGACCTCGCCGACCGGGTCGGCCCGGACTACGAGTTCCAGTACCTGCCGATGGCGTACGCGTGGGTGCGGCGCCTGCTCACCACCTGGGGACCGCGATGAGCCTCGACATCGACGCGCTGCTCGCCGAGCGCAAGGCCGACAAGCGGCTGCGGGAGCTCGGCGAGCACCTGCGCGACCTCGCCTACTCTGGTCCGGGGCTCGCCACCGCGATCGGGGCGGCCAACGTGGACGAGGTGCTCAGCGAGTCGGCGATGTACGCCTACGCCGCCGACGTGCCCGACTTCGCCCGCGCCGACGCCGCCACGGTCCTCGGCCACCTCTTCGTGCTCAACCGGCCGGTCCCCACCAAGGTGATCCGGGGCGCGCTCGGCAAGGGGCTGACGAAGTCGCTCGACGGGCTGGGGCTGCTCGCCGAGGCCGACGGCGTGACGACCGGCCGGGCCTCGCTGACGCCCTTCCGCTCGCAGTATTTCCTCTCCGACCGGCTCTTCCGCAGCGCCGGGACCTCCGATGTCACGGTGGAGCGCCCGCCGCAGGTGGTGATGCCGCCGCACGCGTCGACGTTCGCCCTCAACGCCTACCTCGGCGACCAGCCGCCCGGCGCGTTCCTTGACCTCGGCTGCGGCTGCGGCTTCGCCGCGATCACCCGGCGGCGGTCGCACACCCGCGTCCTCGGGATCGACATCAATCCGCGCGCGGTCGCGTTCTCCACCGCCAACGCGTTCCTCAACGACGTGGACGCCACCTTCGCCGTCGGCGATGCGAGCACGGTCGGGCCGGCCGAGACCGGTGGCGCCGTGGCCGGCCTCGCCTTCAACACGCCCACCGGCTTCTCCCTCGGCAATGCGGAGCTCGAGGCCGACCGGGCGATGGCGATGGTGGCCGGTGCCGCCCAGCGCCTCTCGGCCACGGTCGCGCAGGCGTTCGTCATCGTCGAGGTGCCGCAGGACTTCGAGTCGGCGGCCGAGGTGCTGGAGGAGTGGTTCAGCGGATACGGGTTCCGGTCGGTGCGGACCGCCGAGGTCGAGTCGCCCTACTTCCGGATCTCGGCGGCGGACGTGGGGCGGCGACGCGTACCGGGAAGGTGCCTGCTGCTCTCCGACCGCACGGAGGCCGATGCGCTGCTCGACGCCCTCGCCGCCCGCAAGACCCGCGAGGTCGTCGGCGCCGTCGTCACGGTCAAGGCCTGAGCCGTGATCGCCGCAACTCTTCAAGAGTTGCGGCGATCATGCAGGTCACAAATGTCTTGCCGGGGTTTCGGGAGCCCGGTTACGCTGGCCCCACTATGAAGCTGTGATCACCGAACCCGCCCGCGCCCGAGGCTGACCTGCCCGGCGGGCTTCCGGCTCTCTCGCCATCGGTGGTGCCCATGCCTGCTCCCTCCCTGATCGCCCGTGACCTCGTCAAGCTCTACGCCGACCGGCGCGTGCTCGACGGCGTCACCCTCCTCGCCCACCCCGGCCAGCGCATCGGCCTCGTCGGGGAGAACGGCGTCGGCAAGTCCACGCTGCTCCGCCTCCTCGCGGGCACCGAGGACCCCGACGACGGCGAGATCATCCGCCCGGCCGACCTCGGCTTCCTCCCGCAGGAGCTGCCCTTCGAACCGGACCGGACCGTCGGTGACGTCATCGCCGACGCGCTCGCCGTTCCGCTCGGGGTGCTCAGCCGCCTCGACGAGCTCTCGCCCCGGCTCGCCGACCCGACCGTGCTCGCCGAGTACGGCGAGGTGCTCACCCGTGCCGAAGAGCTGGACGCGTGGGGTGCCGACCGGCGGGCCGACGAGATCCTGCACGGCCTCGGCCTCGCCGCCATCGGGCGGGACCGTCCACTGGGGACCCTCTCCGGCGGTCAGCGGTCCCGGGTCGGACTCGCCGCGCTGCTGGTCCGCCGACCGGGCGCGCTGCTGCTGGACGAGCCGACGAACCACCTCGACGACGACGCGATCGGCTTCGTCGAGCGGCACCTGCGGGAGCTGCCCGGCGTCGTGGTCGTCGTCAGCCACGATCGGGTCTTCCTCGATGCCGTCTGCACCGACATCGTCGATCTCGATCCGGCCCGTGGCGGTGTCACTCGCTACGGTGGGGCGTACACCTCCTATCTGCGTGCCAAGGCGGCGGAGCGCGCGCGGTGGGAGCAGCTCTTCGCCGCGCAGCAGGACCAGCTCGCGGCGCTGCGGGTGGCGATGGCGACGACCGCGCGGCAGGTCGCGCACGGTCGCCCGCCGAAAGACGGCGACAAGATGGGCTACAAGAGGCACGGTGAGCTGGTCCAGGCCTCGATCTCCCAGCGGGTACGCAACGCGCAGCAGAAGCTGACCGTGCTCGAACGCGACGCCGTCCGCCGCCCGCCCGCCCCGCTGCGGTTCCAGGCGCCCGCGCTGACCAGCGAAGGTCCGTCGGGTGCCGCGTTGACGGCGAGCGGGCTCGCCATACCGGGACGGCTCCGGCTCGATCACCTGGATCTGCCCGCCGGAGGCCGCCTGCTCGTCACCGGGCCCAACGGCTCGGGCAAGTCCACGCTGCTCGCGGTGCTCGCCGGGCAGCTCGCACCGGTGTCGGGGGAGGTGCTGCGGCGGCCGGGCCTCACCGTGGGGCTACTCGCCCAGGACGATCACTTCCCGGAGCCGACGCTCACGCCGCGCGCCCTCTACCAGCGGGTCGAGGCTGCGGTGCCGCTCGGGGAGCTGGGTCTGGTCGCACCGGCCGACCTCGATCGGCCGGTCGGGCAGCTCAGCGTCGGCCAGCGGCGCCGGGTGGCGCTCGCGCTGCTCATCGCCGCGCCGCCGCAGGTGCTGCTGCTGGACGAGCCGACGAACCACCTCTCGCTGGCGCTCGCCGACGAGCTGGAGGCGGCCCTGGGGACGGCACCCGGCGCGGTGGTGATCGCCAGCCACGACCGCTGGCTGCGCCGCCGCTGGCCCGCCCCGGTCCTGGAGCTGGCCGCCGCGTGAGGGGCGTCACGTTTTGCAGCAAAGCGTGGCCTTGCGGCGCGAAATGGCCACGCTTTGCTGCAAAACGCGCGGCTTTAGGACCAACTCTTGAAGAGTTGCGGCGATCTTGGGCTGCTGCGCTACTCGGGTGCGTCAGCGGTGGGCTTGCTCGCGGTGGGCTCGCCGGTCGGGGTGGCTGCTGCGGCCTCGCGGCGGGTGGTGTGGCGCCAGTAGAGGGCGGCGGATGCGCTGATCAGCAGGCCTGCTGCAGCGGGGGCGTAGGTCACCCAGGTGAACTCCGACGGGGAGACCGCCGCCGCGCCGATCGCGGCGTAGGCGAAGGACGACGGCGCCGCGCCGATCGCCGTGCCGGCGGCGAAGTCGCGCAGCCGGGTGGACGAGCTGCCGTAGACGTAGCCGATCAGCCCGAACGGGCCCAGCGGCAGCAGCCGCGTCACCACCACCGCGAGCAGCCCGCGCCGGGCGAGGAAGGAGTCGACCCGCGCCAGCCGCCCCCGCAGCCGCGCGGCCACCACCTCGCGCCCGGCCCACCGCCCGATCGCGAAGGTCGTCAGGGCCGCGATCAGGGCCGCGGCCAGGGAGGTGGCCGCGCCGCCCAGCGCGCCGAAGAGCGCGCCGCACGCCAGCGACAGCAGGGTACGCGGGAAGAGCACCGTCAGCAGCGTCGCACCGACGGCGACCGCGGCGACCGGACCGGCGGTGCCGAGGGTGGCGACGTGATCCGGGATCCGCTCCACCGGGAGCAGGCTGACGGCGATCGCGGCGGCACCGATGGCTAGGGCCAGCAGGGCAGGCTTCAGCCAGGCTCGCCGCGACGGGGCGGCGGGTTCGGGTGCCGTCATCTAACGCAGCGCCGCGAGCCGCTCGGCGCGGAGCTTCTGCGGCCAGGTGTCGTCGATCGGTGCGAGCTGCTCCTCGCCGGTGGCCCAGCGCAGCAGCAGGTCGGCGAGGTCGGGGTTGCGGGCGAGCGCCGGACCGTGTGCGTAGGTGCCGAGCATCGTGCCCGACCACGCGCCCTCGGTGCTGCCGTCGTTGCCGATGCCCGCGAGCACCTTCGCCAGCGGCCGGGCGCCGGGACCGACGTGGGTGCGCCCGCCGTGGTTCTCGAAACCGGTGAGTGCGGGCAGCCCCAGCTGGGGGTCGCACTCGCCGGCGAGCTCGCCGACCGCCCGGGAGGGTCCCCGGTCGGAGCTGATGTCCATCAGATCGAGCCCGGCGAACTTCTCGCCCTTGGCGAAGAAGTCCTTGCCGAGGAGCTGGTAACCGGCGCAGACGGCGAAGACGACGGCCCGGCGGTCGACGGCCCGGGAGAGGCCCTGGTCGGCGCGCAGGCGCTCGGCGGCGAGCGCCTGCGGCCCGTCCTCACCGCCGCCGAGCAGGTAGATGTCGCCCTGACGCGGTAGCGGCTGGTCGGAACGGACCTCGACCATCTCGGCGGGGATGCCGCGGGCGGCGGCCCGCTTGCCGAGGATCAGCATGTTGCCCCGGTCTCCATAGGTGGAGAGCAGGTCGGGGTAGACCCAGACGATCTGCAACTTAGACAACGCGATCAAGCTCCGCTCGGATGTCCTGGAAGGCGGTGTAGTTGGCGATGACCTCCAGGCGACCCGCCGGGACGGCCGCGAGCGCCGCTGCGAACGTGGTGACGTGCGTGAACGGCACCTCGTTGACCTCCAGCCGGACGGCGAGGTCCATCGCGCGGTCACCGGTGATCAGCACCTGGCGGCCGCGCAGCGGGGCGAAGTCGACGTCGTAGAGCCAGCTCGTGTCGAGCCCGTCGGGATCGCGGGCGTTGATCGAGAGCAGTGTCGGCGCGTCGTCGGCCATCTCGAAGGCCTCCAGCCAGCTCGCCGGGTTCTTGGCGAGCAGCAGCCGGATGTTGCGGCCCTCGCGGTCGACCTGGGCGTACCGGCCCGCGACGCTGGCGACCTCGCGCAGGCGCGGCGCGGCGGCGGCGGGGGAGACACCGAAGCGGGCGGCGACGGCGAGCGCGGTCGCCGCGTTGCCGAGGTTGACCGTGCCGGGGAGCTGGAGGTTCATCTCGTGCGCGGTGCCGTCGGGGCCGATCACCTTGCCGTCGGCGACGCTCCACTGGGTCTCGGGACGGCGCAGGTCGCCGTTGGCGCAGGCCCAGCCGCCGTCGACGCGATCGATGTGACCGCCGCAGGCGGGGCAGACGTGCGAGTCCTCCTGCCAGCGCTGACCGGCGGAGAACCAGGTCACCCGGCCGCTCGCGGCGGGTGCGGTGGCTGCCGGTGCTGCGGGCTCCGGCTCGACGATCGGGTCGCCGATGACCTCGCCGTCGACCACATCGGCGGTGGACGACGACCGGCCCGCCTCGACCGAGATGGCACTCGACTTCGCTGCGGGAGCTGCGGGCGGGGCCGTGGCCGTGGCGAGCGCGGGAACGACGGCGAGCTCGGCGAGCGGCGGATCGGACGGCTTGCGCGGGGCGGGGATGGCGACACCCGCGCCGATCGCGGCGTAGACGACCATCGGGTCGTCGGCGTTGGCGACGATGTGCACGTTCGGGTTGGCGGCGAGGGTGTCGCGCCAGAGCTGCGCCATCATCGCCACCTCCTTCGCCCGGTCGAGCTGGTCGCGGGAGAGGTTGAGCAGGGCGACGACGAGCGGCTTCGTCGCGGTGATGACCTGGGCCAGGTAGTGCTCGTCGACCTCCAGCACCGCGTACCTGGTGGCGCCGGCCTTGGCGAGCGCGGAGGTGTGCCCGGTCGGCATGTTGGCGCCGAAGGAGTTGGTGGCGACATCGCCGAGGACACCGATCGCGGCGGCGGTGAACCTGGTCGTCGTGGTCTTGCCGTTGGTGCCGGAGACCAGGGCGATCTGTCGTCCGTCGGCGAGGTGCGCCAGCAGGTCGGGGTCGATCATCATGCCGATGCGGCCGCCGATGACCGAACCGTCGCCGCGGCCGGTCGCGCGGGAGAGAGCGGCAGCGGTCTTGGACACCGACACGGCCAGCGCCGCTCGCAGCGGTAGCTTTCGTTCCTCCTCGGTCACGTCGGCGAGCGTATCCGGTCGACGGTTACGGACAGGTGCTGGGGATTCTCTGTGACCTGCGACACAAACAAACCATGGCATAGGGGCGGAAATATATCGGGCATTGAATGCGTGAGGGGCAGTCTCGGGCACGTTCGGGCAGGTCACGGGCGTTGTTGTCGGCTTTCGCTGAAGGCCGCCCGCTCGGTAGAAAAGCTCAATGTTGACTTCCCCCCGAGCAACCCGGCGGATGCCCTGCCGACCGGTCGCCGTGGCCTTCGCGGTCGCCGCAGGCCTGGTCACGGCCCCGCTGATCGGCTCCGGCGCGCACGCCGCAGCCCGACATACCGGCGCCCCGGCCGCGCTCGCCGCCAACGGCATCGCCGCCACGCCGACCGGTGACGCCGCCGCCCCCACGGTCTTCACCGCCGTCGATCCGGCCGCCGTACCGGCGCCAGTGAGCATGAACCCCGAGCCGACCGCCGGTCCGGCGGCCGTCAAGGCCGTGCCGCGGCCGCCGGCGCCGCCCAAGCCCCCCGCACCGAAGCCGACCAAGGCGCAGACGGTGATCGCGCTGGCGAAGCAGTACAGCGGTCGACCCTATGTCTTCGGCACCGCGGGTCCGAAGACCTTCGACTGCACCGGTTACACCAAGTTCATCTTCAAGCGGGTCGGCATCACGCTGCCGCACTCCGGCGCGCAGGGCCGTTACGGCAAGCACGTCGCGAAGTCCG
Source organism: Allocatelliglobosispora scoriae (assembly GCF_014204945.1). NCBI lineage: Bacteria > Bacillati > Actinomycetota > Actinomycetes > Micromonosporales > Micromonosporaceae > Allocatelliglobosispora > Allocatelliglobosispora scoriae. The sequence goes on along the minus strand of NZ_JACHMN010000002.1, from coordinate 1,753,402 downwards.
CCGCCCGGCCCGGGGACCTGATGCTCTTCTCCAGCGGGGGATCGGTCTACCACGTCGCGATCTACGCCGGTAAGGGCTACATGTACGACGCGCCGCGCCCGGGCAGGACCACCGGTCTGCACCGCATCTGGACCAGTTCCTACGAGGTACGCCGCCTCGTCTGACCCCGGCGCCCCGCGCCGCCGCCATCTGTTCGACATCGCCACGACTCGTTCGTGGCGATTGTCGTTAAGACGACTGGATGGCAACGACGAATTGTGCTCCTCGTTACGGCCATGTCGGAATGTGGACGAATTCGATCATCATTCCCCTCCACTCATTCACGTATGCCCTGAGCTGCGGCGATGTGGAGCGAGAAGTGTTCGTCAAGAGTCATTTCCGGTTGACGGTGGAGGGAAGTGGAGTAAAGTGGTGGCTGATGGTGGAGTCGGGAGTCTCCATCGGCCTGGGGAGGGACTCGCCGCGAACGAGTCCTGATCATCGAAACGTCCCAATCCTTCGACGGAGTGGCTCCGTCGTCGGCGCAGGACTTCAGGCGCAGGGGGTTGCCGATGTTCCTCGGTACGCATACCCCGCGCCTCGACGACAAGGGCCGGCTGATCCTCCCGGCCCGGTTCCGGGACGAGTTGGCGGGAGGGGTCGTGATCACAAAAGGGCAGGAGCGCTGTCTCTATGTCTTCCCCACCGCCGAATTCCAGCGATACGCCGCCGAGCAGTCGGCGCGCCCCATGAGCGACAAGGCGGCTCGGGCCTTCACCCGGGTCCTCTTCTCCGGAGCGCACGACGAGGTCCCCGACAAGCAGGGCCGGGTCACCATCCCGGCGACGCTGCGGGACTATGCCGGGCTCGAGCGCGACCTGGTCGTCATCGGGGCGAGCACCCGGGTGGAGATCTGGGACGCGACGGCCTGGCAGAGCTACCTGGCAGCGAGCGAGGAAGCCTTCGCCGACGTCGACGAAGCGGGCCCAGGCCTGGGAGACGCAGCGGACGAGCGGGGGTGGTCCGACAGCCGATGAGAAGCGCGACGTTCGGCGAGTGGCCCCGCGAAGGCCGCAGCACCGGACACGACTGGCGTACCGCGAGATCTCCAGCCGCTTGAGGGGCCACCTGGCGTCACTTCCCCGGTGCCAGGCGCCTCTGCTTCGGACCCACCGCGCGGTGGACTCCGGCGGTGGAGCGGATGGGGATCTGGCGGTACGGCATTCGAAACAATGTGAGGGGGGTCGAGATGGAGGAACCGCGCGGCACGCACGTGCCGGTGCTCCTCGAACGTTGTCTCGACCTGCTCGCACCCGCGCTCGACCGGGCTGATCGGACCACGTACCACGTCGATGCGACGCTTGGTCTCGGCGGACACGCCGAGGCGGTGCTCGAAAGGCACCCGCACACCATCCTCATCGGACTGGACCGGGACACCGAGGCGCTCGCGCACGCGGGCCACCGGCTGGCCCGCTTCGCCGACCGCATCCACCTCGTCCACGCGGTCTATGACGAGCTTCCCGACGTACTCGCGAAGCTCGACATCGACCGCATCGACGGTGCCCTCTTCGATCTCGGCGTCTCCTCGCTGCAGCTCGACGAGGCGGATCGCGGCTTCGCCTACGCGCAGGACGCGCCGCTGGACATGCGGATGGATCAGAGCCGGGGGACGACCGCCGCGCAGGTGGTCAACGAATACCCGCCCGGCGAGCTGGTCCGGGTCCTGCGGGTCTACGGCGAGGAGAAGTTCGCGACCCGGATCGTCTCGGCGATCGTTAAGGAACGGGCGAAGCCGGGCGGCCTCACCAGCTCGGCCCGCCTGGCGGAGCTGGTCCGGGACGCGATCCCGGCGGCGACGCGGCGGACCGGTGGACACCCGGCGAAGCGCACGTTCCAGGCGCTGCGGATCGAGGTCAACCGGGAGCTGGCGGTGCTGGAGGCAGCCCTGCCGGCCGCGCTCGACGCGCTCGCGCCGGGCGGACGGATCGTGGTCATGTCCTACCACTCGCTGGAGGACCGGATCACCAAGCAGGCGTTGACGGAGCGGGCACGCTCCACCGGGCCGATCGACCTGCCGGTCGAGCTGCCCGGGACGGGCCCCACGGTCCGGCTCCTCACCAGGGGCGCCGAGCCGCCGACCGAGGCCGAGGTCGCCGCGAACCCGCGAGCGGCGTCGGTGAAGTTGCGAGCCGCGGAGCTCATCGACAGCGCCGGCGTCAGCCCCGCTGGGCGCGCCGGGAAAAGGACCACCGGCACAGGACCAACCAGCACCAGACAGGCACGGCACGAGAGCTAGCGGGGGAGGGAAGAGATGAACACGCGCGGTAATGCGGCACGGTCGCCGCGGGACGAGGACAACTACGACACCACCAGGGCACGGCGCGCTGAGCTCAACGAGGCGGCCGAGCGGCGGTCGAAGCTGAAGCTGGCGCCACCGGCACCGGTCTCGGCACCCCGTGCGCCGTTTGTGCTGCTCATCGTGTTCCTCGTCGTCGGCGGCACGATCGGCATCCTGCTGCTCAACACGAAGATCAACGAGAGCGCCTTCACCGTGGGCGACCTCAAGACCGAGCAGCAGAAGCTCAATCAGCGCCAGCAGCAGCTCGAGCAGGAGATCGCCGACAGCGAGGCGCCGGGCAACCTGGCGGCGCACGCGCGCAAGCTGGGCCTCGTCCCGGCGGGCGCACCGGCCTTCATCCGGCTGCCGGACGGCCGGGTCATCGGCGTGCCGCAGCCGGCCACGGGGTCGACGGCGATCACCAGCGAGACGAACACGAATTCGACGACGACGGGCGGAGGCGCCGGCTGATGCCGCGCCGACCCGACGAGCCCGACGACCCGCGCCAGGCCCGCAGGCCAGGCGCGGGTCGCGGCACGTCGTCGTCGAGGACCGGCGGCGAGAACCCGAGGGCCGACGGCGAGAATTCCAAAGGCACCGGCGACAAGTCCCGGGGCAGCACCGACAGGGCACCCGAGCAGCCGCGTCGCGGTGGATTGGGCGCCGCCCGGGCGTACACACCTCGGGGCAGGACCACTCGGGAGCCGCAGCGTGAGCGGGACGCCGCCACGCGCGAGCCGCGTCCCGAGCTGAAGGTCGTCACCGGCGGGCGGGCCGGTGCCGACCGGGATCGGCGGGCACCACGGGGGCGGGGCGATCGCGCCCCGCGCCCGCCGCGCGAGCCGGAGCCGATCGTCGACCTCGGCCCGCCGCCGCTGGGCGACCCGCGGCGCCGCATCCGCCTCGCCTCGGCGCTGGTGCTGCTGATGCTCGTCATGGTCGGGCTGCGCCTGATGCAGCTTCAGGTCACCGGCGACCCCGCGCTCGCGGCCCAGGGGCTCAAGGACCGCACCCGCGTGGAGGAGCTGCCCGCGCCCCGCGGCCAGATCCTCGACCGCAACGGCGCGGTGCTCGCCCGCAGCGTCGAGGCGCGCTCGATCTTCGCCGACCCGTGCCTGATCCAGGAGGCGAAGCTCGACCCGGCCACCGTCGCCGGTCAGCTGGCGCCACTGCTCGGTCGGCCCGCCTCGGTGCTGCTGCCGCTGCTGAGCCCGCACCAGCAGCCCGACGGCAGCGGTCCGACCTGCTTCGAGTGGCTCGCGCACGGGCTGAAGCTCGCCACCGGCGACGCCGTCAACTCCCTCGCCATCCGGGGCGTCGTGGTGACCCGGGGCGAGAGCCGCGACGTGCCCGGCCGCGACCTGGCCGCCAACATCATCGGCTTCACCGGCGAGGAGCTCAACGGGCTCGCCGGGCTGGAGGCCCGCTTCGACGACAAGCTCGCCGGGGTCAAGGGCCAGCGGATCTACGAGGTCGGCCAGGGCGCGATGCTGGGCGAGGAGATCCCCGGCGGCTTCCACAGCAACACCCCCGCGAAGCCGGGCTCGTCGCTGCAGCTGACGATCGACCGCGACCTGCAATATGAGGTGCAGCGGATCCTCACCGCCAAGATGGCACAGGCCAAGGCGACGATGGGTGCCGCCGTGGTGCTCGACATCGCCTCCGGCGAGGTGCTGGCGCAGGCGAGCTGGCCGACCTACGACGCGGGCAACCCCTTCGCCAGCAAGCAGGCCGACCGGGGCGACAACATGACCAACATCGTCGTGGACCCCGGTTCGGTGCACAAGGCGATCGTCATGGCCGCGGCGCTGGAGGAGGGGGTCATCACCCCCGGTACGCCGATCACCGTCGGCCCGTCGATCCACGTCGGCGGCCCGAAGGACAAGGACTACGAGGACCACGCGCACCCGTTCGCCGAGGGCACGAAGATCAGCGTGCCGGCGATCCTGGCGTACTCGTCGAACGTGGGCACGATCAAGATCGCCAACGAGCTCGGTGCCGAGAAGCTCTATGAGTACCAGCGCAGGTTCGGCCTGGGGACCCCGACCGGGATCTCCGTCCCGGGCGAGGCCGCCGGACTCGTGCAGCCGCCGGAGAACTGGAGCGGGACGTCCTACGGCTCGATCCCGATCGGGCTGGGCGTCTCGACGACGCCGATCCAGATGGCCGCCGTCTACGCGGCGATCGCCAACGGCGGCGTCTGGGTGCAGCCGCACCTGGTCCGGGAGTTCATCAGCCCGCCCCCGGGCAACACCGTCACCCCGGCCGCCCCGCCGACCACCCGCCGGGTGATCAGCGAGGAGCACGCCGCACAGCTGCGCACGATGCTGGAGGCGGTCACGACGGTCAAGGACGCCACCGGGCGCAGCGGGGCCATCCCCGGCTACCGGGTGGCCGCCAAGACCGGCACGGGGCAGCTCGTCGTCAACGGGAAGTACGCGCCCGGCGAGGTCGCCTCCTTCATCGGGATGGCACCGGCCGACGCGCCCCGCTACGTCGTCGCGGTCTTCGCGCACACGCCCGGCGGCGGTGGCGGCCTGATCTGCGGTCCGGCCTTCAAAGCGATGATGGAGTTCAGCCTCAAGCACTTCCGGGTGCCGCCGACGGGCACGAAGCCGCCGACGTTCCAGCTCACCTACTAGCCCGGTCGGCTCGCTCATCGACCGATGGGCCAGCACTAGCGGCGGGCTCCCTACTAGCAACGGGTAAGGTCCTACGGCGTGTCAGCAACTCCACGGCCTGGCGGCGTGCCACCGGTCGCGCTGCGGGAAATCGCGGCGCTCGCAGGTGCACCGCTTCCAGCCGACAACCCGCAGGTCACGGGCGTCACGCACGCCGGGTCTGAGGTCCGTCCCGGTGACCTTTACGCAGGCCTGCCCGGCTCGCGGCGGCACGGCGCCGAGTTCGCCGCCCAGGCGCGCGACGCGGGCGCGGTGGCGGTCCTCACCGATGCCGCAGGCGCCGAGCAGGCGGCGGCCACCGGCCTGCCGGTGCTCGTGGTGCCCGATCCCCGGGCGGTGCTGGGCGCGGTGGCCGACCTGGTCTTCGGGGCGCCGACGGCCGCGCTGACGGTCATCGGCATCACCGGCACGGCGGGCAAGACCTCGACCGCCTATCTGGTCGAGTCGGGGCTGCGGGCGGCCGGACACGTGACCGGGCTGATCGGCACGGTCGAGACCCGTCTCGGCGATCTGGTGATCGACAGTGCCCGCACCACGCCCGAGGCGGCCGACCTGCACGCGCTGCTCGCGGTGGCCCGCGAGCGCGGCGTCACCGCCGTGGTGATGGAGGTGTCGAGCCACGCCCTGACGCTGGGCCGGGTCGGCGGGGTCCGCTTCGCCGCCGTGGGCTGGACCAACTTCGGCATGGACCACCTGGACTTCCACGCCGACGCCGAGGAGTATTTCGCGGCCAAGGCGTCCCTCTTCGACGGCCGCGCCGCCGCCGAGGTCATCAACCGCGACGATCCGGCCCTGGAGCCGCTGCTGCGCCCGGGCACGCTCACCTACTCGGCGGCGGGTGACCCCGCCGCCACCTGGCGGGCGGACAAGATCTCCGGGGGGTACGACCAGAGCTTCCTCGCCCTGGGACCGGACGGGATCGTGGTCGACGCGGGTGTCGCCATCGCCGGACGGCACAACGTCGCCAACGCGCTGCTCGGCCTCGCCCTGCTCGCCGCCGTCGGGGTCGACCCCGCCACGGCGGCCCGGGGCATCGCCGCCTGCCCCGGCGTACCGGGGCGGTTGGAGCGGGTCACCGTGCCGGGGGAGATCCTCGGTGTCGTGGACTACGCCCACAAGCCGGACGCGATCGTGGCGGCGCTGCGCGCCCTGCGGGAACTCGCCGAGCACCGGCACGGTCGGTTGATCTGCGTGATCGGTGCCGGTGGCGACCGCGACCGCGGCAAGCGCCCGATGATGGGTGCGGCCGCCGTCGCCGCCGACCTGGTCCTCGTCACCGACGACAACCCGCGCACCGAGGACCCGGCCGCGATCCGGGCCGAGGTGATCGCCGGAACGCACGGCTCCGCCACCGAGGTGGTCGAGGTGGCCGGTCGCCGCCGCGCCCTCGACGAGGCGGTCCGCCGCGCCGAGCCCGGTGACGTCATCGCCGTCCTCGGCAAGGGGCACGAGCGCGGCCAGGAGATCCACGGCCAGGTGCTGCCCTTCGACGACCGGATCGAGCTCGCCGACGCCCTGACCGCCCGGAGCACCCGATGATCACGATGACGCTCGGCGAGATCGCCGCGGTGGTCGGCGGCACCCTGTCCGCGGCCGACCCGTCGACCCCGGTGACGGGTGCGGTGGAGTACGACTCCCGCAAGGTCGGGCCGGGCGGGCTCTTCCTCGCCTTCGACGGCGCGTCGGTGGACGGGCACGACTTCGCCGCCAGGGCCGTCGACCAGGGCGCGGCCGGTGTGCTCGGCAGCCGGGTCGTCGAGGGCGTGCCGATGATCGTCGTCGGCGACGTGCTCGCCGCGGTCGGCCTGCTCGCCCGCGCCGTGCTCGACCGGCTGCCCGAGCTGACCGTCATCGGGATCACCGGCTCCTCGGGCAAGACCACGACGAAGGACCTGATCGGGCAGCTCGTCGCCCGGGTCGGCCCGACCGTGGCGCCCGCCGGGTCCTTCAACAACGAGCTCGGCCTGCCGCACACCGTGCTCATCGCCGACGAGCAGACCCGCTTCCTGGTGCTGGAGATGGGCGCCCGCGGGGTCGGACACCTGCGCTACCTCTGCGAGATCGCGCCGCCCCGGATCGGCGTGGTCGTCAACGTCGGCTCCGCCCACATCGGCGAGTTCGGCTCGGTGGAGAAGATCGCGCTGGCGAAGGGCGAGCTGATCGAGGCGCTGCCGCCGGACGGGCTCGCGATCCTCAACGCCGACGACCCGCTCGTCGCTGCGATGGCGCCGCGCACCCGCGCCCGGGTGCTCACCGTCGGCACCTCCGCCGACGCCGGGCTCCGGGCCACCGACGTGACGCTCGACGAGGCGGGGCGGGCGGCGTACACCCTGGATGGGACCGTGCCGGTGCGGCTCGCGGTGGCCGGCGGGCATCAGGTCGGCAACAGCCTGGCCGCTGTCGCCGTCGCCCGCGCGGTGGGCCTGCCGCTCGATGAATGTGCGACCGCGCTGGGCGAGTCGCGGCTCGTCTCCAGCCGAAGGATGGATGTCTTCAACCGTGCCGACGGTGTCACGGTGATCGACGACTCGTACAACGCGAATCCGGGCTCCACCGCTGCCGCGCTCCACGCGCTCGCGGCGATGGCGACCGGTCGGCGCTCCATCGCGGTGCTGGGATACCACGCGGAGCTCGGCGATTTCGAACGGTCCGGACACGAAGAAGTGGGCCGGACCGCCGCCGAGACCGGGGTTGACCTGCTGATCGTGGTGGGTTCGCCCGCTGCGGCGATCCATGACGGAGCGGTAGCGCAATTGCAGTGGGGAGGAGAGGCTGTGCTGGTCGACGATCAGGACGCCGCGATCGAGGTGCTGCGGCAGCGATTGAGTCCGGGTGATGTGATCCTGGTGAAGGGGTCGCGCTACCGGACCTGGGACGTGGTCGACTCCCTCCGGGAGCCTGTGTCATGAGGGCTGTGTTCATCGCGGTGATCGTGGCGTTCCTCGTGTCGCTCTTCGGCACGCCGCTCGCGATCCGGGTCTTCACGAAGCTGAAGACCGGCGGCCAGCCCATCCGGGCCGACGGGCCGCAGAGCCACCTGAGCAAGAAGGGCACGCCCACCATGGGCGGCGTCGTCTTCATCGTCTCGACGGTGATCGCCTACGTCGCGGGCCACCTCGCCCTCACCACGCTGCCCGCCGCGCAGATCGGGCAGGTCAAGCCCACGATCACGGCGCTGGTGCTGCTGGGACTCTTCGTCTTCTGCGGCGCGGTCGGCTTCATCGACGACTTCCTCAAGGTGCGCAAGCGCAACAGCGGCGGCCTCAACAAGCGCGGCAAGCTCTTCGGCCAGTTCCTGGTCGGTGCGATCTTCGCGGTCGTGGCGCTCTACAACCCGAGCACCAACCAGGCGACCGTCGGCTCGACGAAGATCTCCTTCATCCGCGACATCGACTGGCTCAACGTCGGCAAGATCGGCGCGGTCATCGTCTTCATCTTCATGGTGCTCGCGGCGAGCAACGCGGTGAACCTCACCGACGGCCTCGACGGCCTCGCGACCGGCACCTCGGTGATGGTGCTCGCGTGCTACAGCTTCCTCGGCTTCTGGCAGTACCGGCACTGGTGCGCGGACCCCGCCTACACCGCCAACTACTGCTACGAGGTCCGGGACCCGCTGGAGATCTCGATGATCGCCGCCGCGGCGGCCGCCGCCTGCGTCGGCTTCCTCTGGTGGAACGCCTCGCCGGCCCGGATCTTCATGGGCGACACCGGCGCGCTGGGCCTGGGTGCCCTGATCGCGGGCCTGGCGATGGCGACCCGCACGATGATGCTCCTGGCGATCATCGGCGCCCTCTTCTTCATCATCACCATGAGCGTGATCATCCAGATCATCTCCTTCAAGACGACCGGCAAACGCGTCTTCCGCATGTCCCCGCTACAGCACCACTTCGAGTTAGCGGGCTGGAGCGAGGTCAACATCGTCATCCGCTTCTGGATCATCGGCGGCATCGGCGTGGCGGTAGGCCTGGGCTTGTTCTACAGCGAGTTCCTCAGAGCGGTCTCGCCATAGCTGATATCGCGTTGATCAAGGGAAGACTCGCCGCGAATCGGACACCCGACATGGTGAGTCTTCCCTTGATCAACGCGAATTAACGAGGGGTTGAGCGATGACGGTGGCCGATTTTTCGGGGCGTCGGGTTGTTGTTGTCGGAGCGCGGATGGCGGGGGGCGCGTGCGCCTCGGCCGTCCTGCGGCGCGGGGGGATCGTCACCGTCGTCGATCGGACCGACACCGCGCAGACCGCTGAGCTCGCCGCCGCGGGCGCTACCGTCGTCATCACCGAGGAACCCCGGGCCGATCTGCTCGACGGGGCCGACGACCTGATCGTCTCGCCGGGGATCCCGCCGCACCACCCGCTCGTCGTCGAGGCGATCGCGCGCGGCATCGACGTCTACAGCGAGCCGGAGCTCGCCTGGCGCCTGCGCGGGCCCGACTCGCCGCCCTGGCTCGCGGTCACCGGCACCAACGGCAAGACCACGACGGTCACGATGCTCGCCTCGATCCTGCGCGCCGCCGGGCTGCGCACCGCCGCGCTCGGCAACATCGGCGAGCCGCTCGTCGACCTCCCCGACGACTACGCCGTGCTCGCCGTGGAGCTGTCCAGCTTCCAGCTGCACTGGTCCTCCACGCTCGCGCCGCAGGCCGGTGCGCTGCTCAACCTCGCCCCCGACCACCTGGAGTGGCACGGCGACATCGACGCATACGGCGGGGCCAAGACCGCCGTCTGGCGCGGCCCGGTCGCGGTGGGCAATCTCGATGATCCGTGGGTACGCGCACAGCTGGCCCAGGCACCCGGGCGGCATGTCGGCTTCACGCTCGGCGCGGACGCCTCGGGATCCTTCGGCGTCGTCGACGGCTGGCTCGTCACGCCCGACGGCACCCGGATCGTCGAGGCTGCCGTGATCAGGCCCGCCGGTGCGCACAACGTCGCCAACGCCCTCGCCGCGGCGGCGCTGGCGGTGGCGCACGGGGTGCCGGTCGAGGCGATCCGGGCCGGTCTCGAGGCCTACCTGCCGGAGCACCACCGCAACGAGTTCGTCGCCACGGTCGACGAGGTCTCCTATGTGGATGACAGCAAGGCGACGAACCCGCACGCGGCCCTCGCCTCGCTCACGGCGTACCCCCGGGTGGTGTGGGTCGTGGGTGGTCAGCTCAAGGGCGTCGACATCAGTGAGCTGGTGATCTCGATCGCGGACCGGCTCGCCGGGGCGGTCCTGCTCGGCGTCGATCGGGCCCAGGTGGCCGCGGCGCTTGCCCGACACGCCCCCGGGGTGCCGGTCGTCGACGTGGCGAGGACCGATGATGGGGCGATGGGGGAGGTCGTGAAGGCGGCGTCGGCACTGGCCGGACCGGGCGACACCGTGCTGCTGGCACCGGCCGCGGCGAGCCTGGACATGTACCAGAGCTACGCGCACCGCGGCAAGGCGTTCGCCGCCGCCGTGGCGGCGCTGTCGGGTGCCGCGCCAACGGGTGAGGCGTGACGGGGACCGGCCGGGGTACGCCGGAGGCGCCTGAGTCCGCGCCTGCGGCCCCGCCCGCCGCCACCGAGGCCCAGCCGACCACCTGGCACCGGCCGAGCCCCGCTGACCTGCTGGGGTGGGTCTCCGCCCTGCGCGGCATGCTGGACCGGCCGCTCGCCTCCTACTACCTGCTGCTCGCGAGCGCGGGCCTGCTGCTCATCATCGGCCTGACGATGGTCTTCTCCGCGACGAGCATCACCTCCTTCGTGGAGACCCGCAGCGCCTACGGTGACGTGATCCAGCAGTTCGGCGCGGCGGTGGTCGGGCTGATCGCCTTCTGGATCTGCCAGCGGCTGCCCCGGCGGACGTTCCGGGGCCTGGCGCGGCTCGCCCTCGGCACCTCGATCGGCCTGCTCGCCATCCTGGACCTGATCAACCTGCTCGCCGGGTCCAGCAAGATCAACGCACCGAAGCTCGGCCCCTTCGTCGCGCACGAGCTCTGGCTCAACGTCGGCCCGGTCCAGCTCCAGCCGTCCGAGCTCGCCAAGTTCGCCCTGGTCATCTGGGGCGCCGACGTGCTCGTACGCAAGGGTGAGCAGATCGGCCGCCTGCGCGAGCTGGCGACGCCGCTCTTCCCCGTCGTCGGCCTGCTCTTCGTCCTGGTCGGATACAACGACCTCGGCACGATGCTGACGATCCTGATCATCTTCGTCTCGATGCTCTGGGTCGCCGGGGTGCGGTTCCGGGTCTTCGGCACCATGATCCTCGTCGCGCTCGCCGGTGTCGCCGCGCTGGTGATGGCGCCGGGCAAGGGCTACCGGTTCGGTCGGCTCACCGCCTTCCTCCATCCGGAGCTGTGCAATCAGATGGAGGAGTGCTACCAGATCACCCAGGGCAAGCTGGCCCTGCTCGACGGCGGCTGGTTCGGTGCGGGCCTCGGCCAGAGCGTGTTCAAGTGGGGCCGCCTGCCGGAGAACCGCAACGACTTCATCTTCGCGATCATCGCCGAGGAGCTCGGCGTCGTCGGCTGCGTGATGGTGCTGGTCCTGTTCGGGGTGCTCGGCTACACCGGGCTGCGGATCGCCAGCCGGGTGCCGGACCCGTTCCGGCGGATCGCGGCGACCGCGGTGACACTCTGGCTGCTCGGCCAAGCATTGATCAACATCGGCGGAGTCGTCGGATTGCTGCCGGTCACGGGCCTGGTGCTGCCCTTCATCTCCTACGGCGGATCGGCGCTCGTCGTCTCCATGGGCGCGGTCGGGATGCTCGCCTCGTTCGCCCGGGCGGAGCCCGAAGCGGCCCGGGCCCTGCATGCCCGCCCACCGGCCCGATGGGTGCGGCTACTCTGGGCGCCGTTGCCCGCTCTGTCCGCCCGGTTCCGCCCGGCCGACTCGGCTGTCCCCGCTGACGCGTCCACCGCGCCCGGGGAGCGCCGGACCGGCCGCCCCGCGGCGCCTGCGGCGAGACGCCGATCCGGCGATGGGCAACGACGTGCGGGACGTGGAAGGGGCGAGACGGTTGACTCAGACAGGTGAGGGCTCTGCGGTGCGGTCGGTAGTGCTGGCGGGAGGTGGCACCGGCGGGCACATCTATCCGCTGCTCGCCTTCGCCGACTGCCTGCGCCGGCACGACCCGTCCGTGCGGATCACGTGCCTCGGCACGCCGAAGGGCCTGGAGACCGAGCTGATCCCGCCCCGCGGCTACGACCTGCGGCACATCCCGGCCTATCAGCTCCCGCGCTCGGTCAACATGAACCTGCTGCGTACCCCGGACCGGATGTGGAAGTCCTCCCGGGCCGCCCGGGAGATCCTCGACGAGGTCTCGGCCGATGTCGTCGTCGGCTTCGGCGGCTACGTCAGCGTCCCGGCCTACCTCGCGGCCTGGCGCCGGCACACGCCGATCGTGATCCACGAGGTCAACGTGCCGCCGGGTGTCGCCAACCGGCTCGGCATGAAGTTCACCCAGAACGTCGCCGTGGGCTTCCCGCACCAGCCCGTGCAGTCCGAGGCGCTGCGCGACGCGAGCGTGGTCGGCGTACCGCTGCGCACCTCGATCACCTCGCTCGACCGGGCCGCCACCCGGGAGAAGGCCCTGGCCCACTTCGGGCTCGACCCGCACCGGCCCACCCTCTTCGTCTTCGGCGCCTCCCAGGGCGCCCGCTCGATCAACCTCGCCATGGCCGGCGCCGCCCGGGCGCTCACCGACGCCGGGATCCAGGTGCTGCACGTCATCGGTGCCCGCAACGACGATGTCGAGATCCCGACCGGCCTCGCCGCGCCCTACGTCACGGTGAAATTCCTCTCCGAGATGGAGCTCGGCTACGCCGCCGCGGACCTCGTGCTCTGCCGTGGCGGCGCGCTGACCTGCGCCGAGACCGCGGCCCTGGGCCTGCCGGCGATCTACGTCCCCCTGCCCTACGGCAACGGCGAGCAGCGGCGCAACGCGCTCCCAGTCGTTGAGGCTGGTGGCGGTGTCATCGTCGACGACGCCGACCTGAGTCCAGAGTGGATCGGGCAGCAGATCATCCCGCTCGTCACGGACCGGCAGCGCCTGTCGGCGATGGGTGTGGCGGCTGCGGCGTACGGGCGGCGGGACGGCGACGAGGCCCTGCGCAGGTTTGTCCTGGACGCCGTCGCCGCCCAGCGGGCGGGAAACTAAGGAGGTCGGCATGGAGACTGCTGAGTTGACACCGGCGGGCGTGCTCACCGCCGAGGAGCTGGGCACCGTGCACTTCATCGGGGTCGGTGGCGTCGGCATGAGCGGCCTGGCCCGGCTCTACCTGACCCGCAGCATCGCGGTCTCGGGGTCGGAGCTGCGGGAGTGGCCCGCCCTGGCGGCGCTGCGCGCCCTGGGCGGCACGATCTACATGACCCACGAGGGGTCCAATCTGGATGGCGTGGACACGGTCGTCTACTCCACCGCCATCCCCGACGACCACATCGAGCTGGTCGAGGCGCGGCGGCGCGGGCTGCGGGTGCTGCACCGGGCCGAGGCGCTCGCCGCGGCGATGACGGGCCGCCAGACGATCGCGATCGCCGGCACCCACGGCAAGACCACCACCACCTCGATGGCGACGCTCATCTTCCAGCACGCCGGGCTGGACCCGTCCTTCGTCATCGGCGGTGAGATCTCCGAGGTCGGCTCCAACGCCCACCACGGCGGCGGCGACTACTTCGTCGCCGAGGCCGACGAGAGCGACCGGTCCTTCCTGCTCTATCGGCCGCATGTCTCGATCGTCACCAATATCGACTCGGACCACCTCAACACCTACGGCGACCTCGACGGGCTCCGCGAGGCGTTCCGGGAGTTCGGGCGGCTCACCGATCCGTCGGGCTTCGTGGTGACCTGGGCCGACAACGACTTCACCCGGGAACTCGCCGCCACGCTGCGGGCCGAGGGGCGCACCGTCTACACCTACGGTGAGTCCGCCGACGCCGACCTGCGCCTCACCGAGGTCTCCTCCTCGGTCGCCGGGGTGCGCTATCTGGCCACGGTGGACGGTGAGTCGCTCGGCGAGGTGAGCCTGCCGTCGCCGGGGCGGCACCTGGGGCTCAACAGTGCCGGGGCGCTGCTCACGGCGGTGAAACTCGGGCTGCCCGCGCCGATGGCGGTCGAGGCGCTGGCGGTCTTCCCCGGCGTACGCCGCCGGTTCGAGCTCAAGGGCATCGTCGGCGGTGTCAAGGTCTACGACGAGTACGCCTACCACCCCACCTCGATGACCGCGGCGATCTCCACGCTGAAGGAGGTGGCCGGGGCCGGGCGGCTGATCGTCGTCTTCCAGCCCTACCGCGTCTACCGCACCCGGGATCTGCAGGCCGAGATCGCGCAGGCGTTGGCGATCGCCGACGAGGTGATCGTGCTGGAGGTCTTCGGACCGGGGGAGACCCGGCACCCGGGCGAGGGTGGTGTCGCGCTCACCGGTGCGATCGGACTCCCCGCCGATGCCAAGGTCTTCGTGCCGTCCTGGGAGGACGTGCCGCCGGAGGTGGCCCGCCGGGCCCGTGAGGGCGACGTGGTCGTGACGATGGGGGCGCCCCCGATCTCCCTCATGGGCGACGAGCTCCTGACGATCCTGGCCCGCCGGGCGGATGCCCTGCGGGAGGAGGCGGACGGTTCTGCCGACCCCGCCGACGAGGGCTACATCGCCCGGCACTCCCGCCTCGCGGAGGGGTGAGCGTGGCCGGCGAGACCGACGCCGACGGCATCCGGCGCTGGCGCCTGGTCCGGGCGGGGCGCGACGCCGTCCCGCCGTCGGTCCGGCGCTTCATGCGGCGGGCCCGGCGCCGTCGGCTGAAGTCGATGGCGCCGTGGGGGATCGGCGCCCTCGTCGTGGCCCTCGGGGCGGTGGCGGCCTGGGTCCTGCTCGCGACCTCGGTCTTCGGCGTGGACTCCGTCCGTGTCTCCGGCGTGGCGATCCTGCACCCGGACGAGGTGGTCGCGGCCGCCGCGATCCCGCTCGGCACGCCGCTGCTCAAAGTGGATTTGGCGGCCGTACGCGACCGGGTGGCGGCGCTGGTCCCGGCCGCCGACGCGGTCGTGAGCCGCTCCTGGCCCCATGAGATCACCATCGCGGTGACCGAGCGGACGGCCGTCGCCGCCGTCCCTCGGGAGAAGAAGTTTTCCCTGGTAGACGCCGCGGGAGTGGCGTTTCTGACGGTCGATGAGCGGCCCGCGCACCTGCCGCTGGTGCGGGTCGGCGAGCCCGGACCGGACGATCCGGAGACGATGGCGGCGATCGCCGTCCTCAGTGTGCTGACGCCGCAGCTCCGTGATCAGCTCGTCACCCTGGTCGTGGACGCGCCCGCGCGCATCAGACTCGAGCTCCGGCGCGATAGGGTGGTGCTCTGGGGTGACACGTCGGAGGGTGATCTCAAGGCTCGGGTGGCGACTGCGTTGCTCAACCGGCCCGGCAAGACAATCGACGTGACAGCCCCTGAGGTGGTCACGATATCCTGATCACTCGCCACATAAAGCATCAGATCCACAGTGGAGCAGACAGGAGCGCTCTCGACACGCCGCACGTGGTCCTTGGATCACGAGCGTGGGGCGCCTACGTTTTCCACAGGGCACAGTAGTTGACATAACTCTGAGCCTCTAGTAGAGGGTGAGGGTTTCCTCTCCCCCTCGCACGCCACAGAGGGGAAGGGCCGAATGACACCTCCGCACAACTATCTCGCGGTCATCAAGGTCGTCGGCATCGGCGGAGGTGGCGTCAACGCCGTCAACCGGATGATCGAGGTTGGCCTGAAGGGCGTCGAGTTCATCGCCATCAACACTGATGCGCAGGCGCTGCTGATGAGCGACGCCGATGTGAAGCTCGATGTCGGCCGCGAGCTGACCAGGGGTCTCGGCGCGGGAGCCAATCCTGACGTCGGCAAGAACGCCGCCGAGGACCACCGCGACGAGATCGAGGAAGTGCTCAAGGGCGCCGACATGGTCTTCGTGACGTGCGGTGAGGGCGGCGGCACGGGCACCGGCGGCGCGCCGGTGGTCGCCAACATCTCTCGCAAGCTGGGCGCGCTCACCATCGGCGTGGTCACCCGGCCGTTCTCCTTCGAGGGCAAGCGCCGTCAGGTCCAGGCCGAGACGGGCATCGAGGAGCTGCGCAACCAGTGCGACACGCTCATCGTGATCCCCAACGACCGGCTCCTCGCCCTCGGTGACCGTGGCATCACCATGATGGACGCCTTCCGGCAGGCCGATCAGGTGCTGCTCTCCGGTGTCCAGGGCATCACCGACCTCATCACCACGCCCGGCCTGATCAACCTCGACTTCGCCGATGTCAAGAGCGTCATGAGCGGTGCCGGCAGTGCCCTCATGGGCATCGGCAGCGCGCGGGGCGACAGCCGGGCCGTCGAGGCGGCGGAGCGGGCGATCTCCAGCCCGCTGCTGGAGCAGAGCATGGACGGCGCACGTGGCGTCCTGCTCTCCATCGCGGGCGGCTCCGACCTGGGCCTCTTCGAGATCAACGACGCGGCGCAGCTCGTCACCGACGCGGCTCACCCCGACGCCAACATCATCTTCGGCGCCGTCATCGACGACGCCCTCGGTGACGAGGTCCGGGTCACGGTGATCGCGGCCGGCTTCGACGGCGGCTCGCCCACCTACAAGCCGGTGGAGATTCCGCGCCGGGTCACGCCGACCGTGGAGACCACGATCCGGCACCCGCACCCGCAGCAGGTCGAGCCGCCGAAGCAGCCCCGCAAGGTGCTCTTCGACGATGTCGACGTACCGGACTTCCTGAAGAACGGTTCATAGGGACCGGCTGCGGTCGGTTCGGGTCTCCACATGAACTCTGACGAGCGGCGCGAGCAGATCGCGCAGAACCTGGCGGCGGTGCGCGAGCGCATCGCCGCCGCTTGCGCTGCGGCGGGCCGCGACCCGTCCTCGGTCACCCTGGTCGCGATCACCAAGACCTACCCTGCGGCTGACGTCGTGCACCTGGCCCAGCTGGGGGTACGCGATGTCGGCGAGAACCGGGACCAGGACGCCGCTCCCAAGGCGGCCGAGGTGGCTGCCGCCCTCGCCGAGGCGGCGGCGCCGACGTGGCATTTTGTGGGCCAACTCCAGCGCAACAAGTGTCGATCAGTGGTCGGCTACGCCGATGTCGTGCACTCTGTCGACAGCGTCCGGCTCGTCCGGGCGCTGGCCACCGCTGCGGCGGCCGGCCGGGAGCGGCCGCTGGAGGCGCTGGTGCAGGTGAGTCTCGACGGTGATCTCGACCGGGGTGGCGCCGCCCTGGCGACCGACGATCCTGATCGGAGCTTCGACCGGGTGGCCGAGGCGATCGCCGGGAGCAGCGGGCTGAGACTGGCCGGTGTGATGGCTGTCGCACCGCTGTCCGTCAATCCCTTGGCGGCGTTCGCATCCCTCGCCGGGGTGGCGGAGCGCCTGCTAAAGGATCATCCTTCAGCGACGATCATCTCCGCCGGAATGAGCGGTGACCTGGCGGAAGCGATTGCGAATGGCGCGACACATGTGCGGATAGGCAGCGCATTGCTCGGAAACAGACCGCCGCTCCGGTAGCCTGACGGCGGGCGAAACTACACGTGTGTGGTTCGCATCTGGCAATCGCGGCGGTGCGGCGGCCAGCCGGGGCAGCGCCGCGAACGCGGTCCCGTTGAAGGTGACAGATCGCTGCTGGTCACTCCAGCGGTGCCGGTCGCTTTCGCAAGATCATAAGGGGGCGGTGGCACGTGAGCGCTTTGCGAAAGGCTGGTGTCTGGCTCGGGCTCGTCGAGGATGACGATGACCGCGAGTACGACGATCGGCGCTACAGTGCTGCGAGCACCCGGGAGCGGTCGAGCTACCGGGACTCCCGTCGCGACTCCCGCTACGCCGATGCGCGCGTGGCCGACGACTTCGACGACGAGGACGACGAGGACGACCTTCCGGTGGTCCCGCGGACCCGCTACTCCGACCGGTCCCGGCCGGACCTCGGCCGCGCCGACTCCGCCGGGCGCGGTGACCTCGGTCGGGGCGAGAGCGCCCGGGCCGATGCCTCGCGGTCCGAGACGTCCCGCTACGACGAGCCGCGGTCGGACCGTTCGACGGTGCGTCCCATCACCCGTTCGACTGGTTCCGCCGGTTCGGGCTCGGGTGGCGCGAGCGCCTTCCCGACGCGGGACAACCTCGCCCTGAGCCCGCAGCCGACGGCCGCACCGCGCTCGGCCATGGCGCCGAAGCAGGAGGAGCGGCGTTACCAGATCACGACGCTGCACCCCACGACCTACAACGAGGCGCGCACCATCGGTGAGCACTTCCGCGACGGCACGCCGGTGATCATGAATCTGACGGAGATGGACGAGGCCGACGCCAAGCGATTGGTTGACTTCGCAGCGGGTCTGGCATTCGGACTCCGGG
This sequence comes from Allocatelliglobosispora scoriae, assembly GCF_014204945.1. Lineage (NCBI taxonomy): Bacteria > Bacillati > Actinomycetota > Actinomycetes > Micromonosporales > Micromonosporaceae > Allocatelliglobosispora > Allocatelliglobosispora scoriae. The sequence goes on along the minus strand of NZ_JACHMN010000002.1, from coordinate 1,735,082 downwards.
GTACGATCGAGCGCGTTACGCACCGGGTGTTCCTGCTTTCGCCCGCCAACGTCCAGGTGACCGCGGAGGAGAAGGCCAAGATCGCCGAAGGTGGGTACACCGGCCAGGGCTAGTTCGGCAAAGGACCTCATCTGTCGTGTTATCGATCGTGTGGCAAGTCGTTTATCTGGTGCTGTACATGTTCTGGGTGATCTTGATCGCCCGGTTCCTGATGTCGTTCATCCTCCAGCGGTCCAGGCACTGGCGGCCGGGTCGTAACGGGGCAGCCGGACTCGAAGTGGTGTGGAGCGTCACTGATCCGGCCCTCAAGCCGTTGAGGCGTGTGATCCCACCACTGCGACTTGGTAACGTGAGCGTTGCGCTGGCTGACCTTATCCTGCTGATTATCCTGTACGTTCTGATGCAGATCGTAAGGGGGCTGATTTAGCGGGCCCTAGCCCGCTGACCAGCACCCTGACGCGGCCGCAACTGACCCGAGGAGTTTCGATGCCGCTCACCCCGGCCGACGTGCACAACGTCGCCTTCAAGAAGCCCCCGATCGGCAAACGGGGGTACGACGAGGAGGAGGTTGACGCCTTCCTGGACGAGGTTGAGCGCGAACTTGCTCGTCTGATCGAGGAAAACAACGAGCTTCGCGCCCAAGGCGACCGGGGCGGACGTCCACCGGCTGGACCCCCGATGGCCATCGGTGGCGGTGATCCACGACTCGCCGCCGAGCTCAACGAGCTCAAGGCTCAGCTCGACCGTGTCCAACGGGACAAGGGCGAGGCGGAGCGCGCTGCCCGCGCCATGCAGGGCGAGCTGGAGCAGTTCCGCGGCGCTGTCGCCGGCGGCCCCGTGGGGCCCGATGGCGAGCAGCAGGCGCTGCGGGTGCTCATGATGGCTCAGCGCACCGCCGACGACCACGTCTCCGACGCGCGTCGGGAAGCCGACAAAGTGCTCTCCGAGGCACGCGCCAAGGCGGAGGAGGTCACCCGGGAGTCCCGGGCCAAGGCCGACGCCCTGGAGCGTGACGCCCGGCAGCGGCACCAGGAGGCGATGGGCGGTCTCGACGCCAAGCGCACCGCACTGCAGAAGCACATCGAAGAGCTCAAGCAGTTCGAGCGCGAGTACCGGACGCGCCTGAAGGCGTACCTGGAGAGCCAGCTCCGCGACCTCGAAGGCCGGGCACAGGGCCTGGAGACCGAGGTCACCCGTGGGGCTGACAACGGCCGCGGCGCGGTCGGCGGCAATCTGGCCGCCGCTGCGACGGGTGCCGGCGGCTCCTTCGGCGGCACCGCGCGCTGACGCGCGCTGACACACACGCCGCCCGCATGTCCCTGCGACCCCTCGCACCAGCATGCGGGCGTGCCGTGGGTCGACCATGCCCTGGCACGGTCGACTCAGCACACATGGCCCACCCCGGCAAGCACGTGTCCGCTTTCTCACGCCGCCGTAACCGGCAGCGCGCGTAGCGGTTGATGCACTGCACGTTGGACCCGGCGCGAAGACGCGCGTCGGGATGACCTCTGGATGCCGATGCGGCGGGGGTGAGCTGTGATAGTCGCAAGTCTGCTGCTCATTGCCGTCGCTATCGGCCTGCTGGTGCTGGGCCTGGCGAACGGATCGAGCGGACTGCTCGTCGGTTCGATCGGGACCAGTCTCCTGGCCGCGGTCGCCCTGGTAGTGGGCGCGCGTCAGGCCACCTCCGCGCGAGCGGAGGCGGACCTCCTCGACATCGAGGACGAGCGGGCCGAGAGCGACGACTACGAAGAACCACGCGAACGCCGGGGTTCAGCACGCGGTGCCGAACCCCTGATCGAACCGGAGCCGCTGTCGCAGCGCCGGCAGGACCGCAACGACCGCGCCGAGCGGTCCGACACGGCCACGGTCGTCATCCCGGCGCAGGGCACGAGTGCCGCGCCGGAGGATATCGACGATGAGGAAGACCCGCCGGACGAGCCGATCCCGCAGCGGGTTCAGCCCGCGGACGCGGCGCGGATCGCCCGGATGGCCACCGATGTGCTCGTGATCGACGGCCGCCCGAGGTACCACGTCGCCGGGTGCGTGCACCTGCTGGGACGGCCGCATGAGCCGTTGCCGGTCGGCGAGGCGGTGGAGCTCGGGTTCACGCCCTGCGGTCTCTGCGAGCCCGATTCGGCTCTGCTGGCCGACGCCCGCCGCGTCTAGCCGCACCTCCGCGTGACGCAACTCTTCAAGAGTTGGTGCTTCAGGCCGCCAGGCCTCAGCACCAACTCTTGAAGAGTTGCGTCACTGTGCGTTGCACCGTTTGGTGGGGTGCGGTCGGTCTGAGGGTCTGGTCTGAGCGCGCCTTTCCACCTGGGATGATGTGGGGGTGGCGGGCGAGGGTGATGTGACGGTTGCGATCCGGGTGAAGCCGGGGGTCAGCCGTGCCCGCGTGGGCGGTGTCCACGAGGGTCCGCTCGGTGCGGAGCTGATCGTCGCCGTGCAGTCCCCGCCGGTGGACGGCAAGGCGACCGAGGCGGCCCGGCGGGCGCTCGCGGCCGCGCTGGGTCTCCGGCCGTCGGCCGTGTCGCTGCGCAGCGGTGCCGCCTCCCGCGACAAGCTCTTCGCGATCACGGACCCGCCGGCCGACCTGGCGGAGCGCCTGACATCCCTGCGGGCCGCCGGGTGACCGGCTCCTTCGAGGCCGCCCTGCTGGTCGGCGCGCTCGTCCTGCTCGTGGCCGTCGTGGCCGTCCGCTTCTCCACCCGCCTGGGGCTGCCGAGTCTGCTCGTCTACCTCGCGCTCGGCATGATGCTCGGCGAGTCGGGTTTCGGCATCCAGTTCGACGACGCCGACCTGACCCGCATCCTCGGCACGGTCGCCCTCGTGCTGATCATCGCCGAGGGCGGACTGACGGCCCGCTGGAGCAGCCTGCGCCCGTCCCTGGGGATCTCGGCCACGCTCGCGACCGCCGGTGTCATGATCAGCGTCGCGATCGTCGGCGGCGTGCTGCACCTCCTGCTCGGCCTGGACCTGCCGACCGCGCTGCTCTACGGCGCCGTGCTGAGCTCCACCGACGCGGCGGCGGTCTTCTCCACGCTGCGACGGCTGCGGCTGCGGCCCCGGCTGGTGGCGATCCTGGAGGCGGAGTCGGGCATCAACGACGCGCCCGCGGTCCTGCTGGTGGTGCTGCTGGCGACCGCCGCGACCTCGGCCGCCGCGCCGCACCCGCTCTGGTGGGACGCCCTGCTCTTCGTCTACGAACTCGCCGTCGGCACGCTGATCGGCCTGGTCGTGGGCTTCACCGGCCGGTGGCTGCTGCGCCGGGCGGCCCTGCCGTCGGCCGGGCTCTACCCGATCGCCGCGGTGGGGTTGACCTTGATCGCGTACGCCGGTGGCGCCGTCGTGCACGCCTCGGGCTTCATCGCGGTATATGTCGCCGGTGTCCTCATCGGCAATGCCCGTCTGCCGCACCGCCAGGCGATTCTCGGCTTCGCCGACGGGATCGCCTGGCTTTCTCAGATCGGGCTCTTTGTTTTGCTGGGATTGCTCGCTTCGCCGTCCCGGCTGCCCGAGGCGATCGTCCCGGCGGTGATCATCGGGCTGACGCTGGTTCTCCTCGCGCGCCCGGTTTCGGTCTTCCTCTCGGTGCTGCCGTTCCGGTGGACCACCCCGGTCACCCTTCGGGAGCAGGCGTTCCTCTCCTGGGCGGGGCTGCGCGGTGCGGTGCCGATCGTCTTCGCCACGATTCCGCTCTCGCTCGCCGTCCCGGGGGCGGAGGAGCTCTTCGACGTCGTCTTCGTGCTTGTGGTGATCTTCACATTGGTGCAGGCCAGCACCCTTCCGCCGATCGCGCGACGGCTCGGCGTGACCGCCGGCGCCGAGCCGACGGAGCTGCGGGTCGAGACCGCGCCGCTCGAGCGAATGCGTGCTGACCTGCTGCAACTCGACGTCCCGGCGGAGTCCAACCTCGTCGGCGTGCATCTTGACGAGTTGCGCCTGCCCACCGGGGCGGTGGTGACGATGGTGCAGCGTGGCGAGACCGGCTTCGTGCCGACGCCGAGCACCCGGATCAAGGCCGGTGACGGCCTGCTGATCGTCGCCTCCGACCAGGTACGCGAGGCGACCGTGCGCCGTCTGCGAGCCGTTAGCAGGCGCGGGCGACTCGCCAGGTGGTTTGGCGAAAATGGCGCCGACATGGGGGATTAGCGGCTAAGGTCGCTTACCTGAGTGTCCGGTTTAGGCACGGAACGTGTTGCATGTTTGTCGGACGCCTCAGGGTTCCGTATCCTTGCCAACCTACTCCGAGTGCGCGGCACCCGCCGCGCGCCCGTTTTGCATGTGGGGGTTTCCCATCATGGCCGAGCCGCGAGCGCGAAAGACTGCGGGAAAGACCGAGGCTGACACGTCGGCCCCGGCGAAGCCCGCGAAGACGACCGCCAAGGCGGCCACGACCAAGGCCGCCACAGCGGCGGGCACGAAGCGAGCGGCTGTCCCGGCCGCCGCGGCCACCGCGGCACAGGCCGCCACCGGGGCGAAGAAGGCCACGGTGAAGGCCAAGACGGGGTCGGCGGGTTCGGCGAAGAAAGCGGCTGCTCCGGCAGCTGCGAAGAAGACCACGGTCGTCCGCAGTGGTGCGGCCGTGCCGGCGGGGTCGGCACCAGCGGCCTCGGCGGAACCGGTGTCGGAGCGCTCCACGGCTTCGGCACGCCCCCCAGTTGATGCATCGGAGATAGCCGCCGACAGCGCGGCCAAGGGAGCGACGATGGCGAAGCCAGCAGATTCGAAGGCGACCGGCACTCGAGGCGCCGCCACCGCCACCAAGGGCACCCGCAGCGCAGCCGACACGGAGAAGATCCGGTCCGCGCTCGCCGCCCGGCGCGACGAACTCCGCGCCGAGTATGATCACACGCTGACCGAGATCACGGAGCTGCAGCGCGACCGCCTCACCGACTCGGCCGGGGACGATCAGGCTGATACCGGCACGAAGACGTTCGAGCGGGAGCAGGAGATCACCCTGGCCAACTCGATCCTCGAGCGGATCACCCAGGTCGAGCGCGCATTGGAGCGGCTCGATGAGGGAAGCTACGGTTGGTGCGAGCGATGCGGCAACCCGATCCCGGTCGAGCGCCTGGCGGCATTCCCGTCGGCGACACTGTGCGTCTCGTGCAAGCAGTTGGAGGAGCGGCGCTGACCATGGAGACCAAGGGGAGCCAGACGGTGATCGAGGCAGAACCGGTGTCGGCGCCCCTCCACGGCGGGCAGGGCAAGCGGCGGCGAGCGGTGGCCACACTGGTCACCGTCGCCCTCGCCGCGATCGGGCTCGACCTGCTGACCAAGCAGCTCGTGATCGCCCATCTCGAGGGCGGTGAGCCGGTCAAGTGGCTGGGCGGCGCCGTCTACCTGTCGGTCACCCGCAACGGTGGTGCCGCCTTCAGCCTGGGCAAGGACTACACCTTCATCTTCCCGGTGATCGCGTTCTGCGTGCTCGCCTGGATCGGGTGGAACGCGCGCAAGCTCGCGTCGCCGGCCTGGGGCGTCGCCCTCGGCCTCGTCGCGGGCGGTGCCTGCGGCAACCTGCTGGATCGGATCTTCCGCTGGCCCAGCCCCTTCAACGGACATGTGGTGGACTTCATCAGCCTCTTCGGCCCCTACGGCGAGGTCTTCGCCGTCTTCAACGTCGCCGACATGTCGCTGACCTTCGGTGTCATCCTCGCGATCTACCTGGAACTGACCGGTCGGCAGCGCGACGGCAGTCGCCTGCGCCGTGACGACAAGCCGGCCGGAGAAGTGCCCGCATGACGGGTGAGCAGCGATCACTGCCGGTCCCCGACGGCCTCGACGGCATGCGGATGGACCAGGCGGTCTCCCGGTTGTTCGGCCTGTCCCGCACCGTCGCCGCCGATCTCATCGAGAACGGCGGTGCCCTCGTCAACGGTGTCACCAAGCAGAAGGCCGACAAGGTCGCCGGCGGCGCCTGGCTCGAGGTCACCCTGCCGCCGCCACCGGCGCCGCCGACGATCGTCGTGGAGAACGTCGAGGGCCTGCGGGTCGTCTTCGCCGACGACGACATCGTGGCGGTCGACAAGCCGGTCGGGGTCGCGGCGCACCCGAGCCCCGGCTGGACCGGCCCGACCGTCATCGGCGGCCTCGCCGCGATGGGGCACCGGATCTCCACCAGCGGCGCGGCGGAGCGGCAAGGCGTCGTGCACCGTCTAGACGTCGGTACGACCGGGATCATGGTCGTGGCGAAGAGCGAGCACGCATACACCGCGCTCAAGCGGGCCTTCAAGGAGCGCGAGGTCGACAAGCGCTACCACGCGGTCGTCCAGGGCCATCTCGACCCCTTCAGCGGCACGATCGACGCGCCGATCGACCGGCACCCCCAGCACGACTACCGCTTCGCGGTGATGTCCGGCGGCAAGCCCAGCGTCACGCACTACGACACGCTGGAGGCCTTCCCCGCCGCCAGCCTCGTCGACGTGCACCTGGAGACGGGCCGGACGCACCAGATCCGGGTCCACTTCTCCGCGATGCGCCACCCGTGCGTCGGCGACCTGCAGTACGGCGCCGACCCGACGCTCGCCGCCCGGCTGGGCCTGTCCCGGCAGTGGCTGCACGCGCGGCAGCTCTCCTTCGTCCACCCCACGACGCTGGAGCAGGTCACGTTCGTCAGCGAGTACCCGAGTGACCTCGCGCACGCACTGGAGCTTCTGCGGGACGTTCAGTGACCGCTGCGGGGTCATTCCTGCGAGACCTCGACCGGACCCTGCTCATGCCGGTTGCCCGCGGCTACCGGCGGCTCGCCCGGGGGCGGCGGCGACCCCCGGCGCTGACGATCGTGGCGGGCCTCAGCGTCGCCGCCGTGCTGGTCGCCGCAGTCTGGCAGGCCAACCAGGCGGCGCCGACCACGGACACGTCGGTCGGCCAGGTGGTCCGGGTCGGCGTGGCGCAGGGCGGTTCGATCCCGGACTACGAGCTGTCCAGCCGCGCCGAGCTCGCCGCGCTGGGCGACGCGGGGGAGCCGGCCTACGCGCTGGTCAGCTTCAGCGCCTACCTCGCGCCGGACCGCTTGCCACCGGTCCTCGCCAAGGTCAAGATCATTGACGTCTATGTACGGGTCCCGCTCGAGCGGATCCAGACCGAGATCGTCCGGGTGTCGGCGAGCGTGGTCCCGGCGGACGTCGTCCGGGGCATGGACACCCTCGCCGCCCGCAAGACGGCGGAGGCAGCCTCCTATCGTGAGCAGCTCGCCAAGGCGGCCGATCCCGGACTCGCCGACGTCTACTCCGCCGGGGCGCGCACCGCCGAGGCCGAGGCGACCGCCTACGCCGAGCACTGCTCCTGCGCGTACGCGGCGGTGGTTTCGGCGACCCCGGCGGAGCTGCGGGCTCTCGCGGGCCGACCGGGCGTGCGGGCCGTCGACCCGGCGCCGGAGATCCACCGCCTGGACCGGACGGTGTTCCTCCCGCCGCTGCCCGAGCAGAAGCAGCGGGCCATCCCGGTGGGCTGATCCTCGCTCCGCTCGGTCGGTCGTCGGGCACTCGGTATCCTTGCAGTCCAGCACGATCATTCCGAGGGGCGGAATCGGCCGACGGCGGGATGCATTTCGCAGCGCGCTCCGCATAGGGTTGAGGCAACTCGCGCCGGCATGAGGAGTGACCGAGCACAGCGAGGGAGCCCCGCAAGGCGCGCAGGAATCACAGGATCGGGGAGGCGAAGCGTGGAGCGCACCGATGCCGGCTGGGACAAGCCGGATCAGGGCCCGCGCTGGCGTGCACTCCTGGACAAGGCCCGTCCGCCCCGCCCGACCGACGTGCCGACGATCGGCGCGGCCGACGGCCAGGTGCCCGGGCGCATCAACGGCCCGATCGAGTGGCGTCCGGCGCCCTCGCCCGGCGGCGTCGAGGCGGAGCTGGCGATCCTCAAACGGGCGCTCGGCGGCCCCAAGGTGCTCGCCTTCGCCAACCCCAAGGGCGGCGTGCACAAGACCACCGCGACTGTTCTCGCCGCCGCGACGATCGGCAGCGTCCGCGGTCGCGGCGTGCTCGCCTGGGACGACAACGAGCTGCGCGGCACGCTCGGCCTGCGGGCCGGCAGTGCGCGGCATGCCCGGACGATCCGGCACCTCCTCGCCGACCTGGTCGAGCTGGAGAACCTCCCGGCCCAGGAGCTGCCCGACCGCCTCGACGAATACCTCCGCCACGCCTCCGACGCCTCCTATGACGTGCTCGCCGGTGAGGAGAATCCGCGCTTCGCCCAGAAGCTCGACCGCAACACCGTGCGCCGGGTGCTGGACGTGGTCTCCCGGACCCACGAGGTGATCTGCGTCGACACCGGCAACAACGTGGAGAGCGCCAACTGGCAGACGGTGCTGCAGGCCGCCGACCAGCTCGTCATCACCACGGTGCCGCGCGAGGACGCCGCCTTCACCGCCGACTGGATGATCGACATCCTGCACGAGGTCGGCCTGGGCAGGCTCGCCACCAACGCGGTGACGCTCCTGTCGTGCCCGACGCCGGGTCCGTCGGCGATGCTGGAGGATCTCCGCAAGCACTTCGCCACGCGGACACGCGCCGTGGCGGTGGTTCCCTACGACCCGGCTCTCGAGCCAGGATCGTCGATCGAATACGGTCAGCTCCAGGCGTCGACACGTCGGGCTTGGCTCACCGCGGCTTCGGTCATGATGTCTGCCTTCGGCGGATAGAAAACCCCCGCGCGGGGCACGCGAAAACGATCGGCGTCGGCGGCTAGGCTGGCTGGCGCACGTTGGAAACAAAGGGGGCGAGAAGGTGGCTGACTCCTTCGTTCACCTGCACAATCACACCGAGTATTCGATGCTCGATGGTGCGGCCCGGCTGAAGGAGTTGTTCAAGGAGGCGGGCCGGCTGGAGATGCCGGCGCTGGCCATGACCGATCACGGCAACATGTTCGGGGCCTTCGACTTCTACAAGCAGGCGACCGCGGCGGGCATCAAGCCGATCATCGGCGTCGAGAGCTATGTCACGCCCGGGACCGATCGCCGCGACCGCACCAGGGTCCGCTGGGCCGACGGCGGCGAGAACGACGTCTCCGGCTCCGGTGCCTACACGCACATGACGATGCTCGCGATCGACGCCGACGGCCTGCACAACCTCTTCCGGATGCAGTCGAAGGCGAGTCTTGAGGGCTTCTTCTACAAGCCCCGTGCCGACCGTGAGCTGCTCAACGCCTATGGCAAGGGGATCATCGCGACGACGGGGTGCCCGTCCGGCGAGATTCAGACCTGGCTGCGCATCGGCGACTTCGAGCGGGCCTGTGCCAGCGCGGGGGAGTTCCGCGACATCTTCGGCGCGGACAACTTCTACCTGGAGCTGATGGACCACGGTCTCAACATCGAGACCCGGATCCGGCAGGACCTGATCAACCTCGGCAAGCGCCTGGGGCTCAAGCCGATCGCGACGAACGACCTGCACTACACCTATGCCAAGGACGCCGAGGCGCACGAGGTCCTGCTCTGTGTCCAGAGTGGATCCACGATGGCGGATCCCAAGCGGTTCAAGTTCGACGCGCGCGACTTCTATCTGAAGAGCCCGGCGGAGATGCGCGACCTGTGGGACTCCGAGGTCCCCGGCGCCTGCGACAACACGCTGGAGATCGCGGACAAGATCGGCGACTACGCCAGCGTCTTCGCCTCCCGCAACCTGATGCCGCAGTTCCCGGTGCCCGAGGGGGAGACCGAGGAGTCCTTCCTGCGCAAGGAGGTCCGCCGCGGCCTCGCCGAGCGGTTCCCCAACGGCGTCCCCGAGGGCCACGCCCGCCAGGCGGAGTACGAACTCGACGTCATCGCCCAGATGGGCTTCCCCGGCTACTTCCTCGTCACCGCCGACCTGTGCACCTATGCCCGCAGCGAGAAGATCCGGGTGGGTCCGGGCCGTGGTTCGGCCGCCGGCGCCCTGATCGCGTACGCGTTGCGCATCACCGAGCTGGACCCGATCCAGCACGGCCTGCTCTTCGAGCGGTTCCTCAACCCCGAGCGCGTCTCGATGCCCGACATCGACATGGACTTCGACGAGCGTCGGCGCGGTGACATGATCCGTTACGCGACGGAGCGCTACGGCGAGGAGCGCGTCGCCCAGATCATCACCTACGGCACCATCAAGGCGAAGGCCGCGATCAAGGACGCCGCCCGGGTGCTGGGCTACCCGTTCGCGATGGGCGACCGGATCACCAAGGCGATGCCCCCGGCCGTCATGGGCAAGGACATCCCGCTCGGCGGCATCTTCGACCCCTCGCACAACCGCTACCCGGAGGCGGCCGAGTTCCGCCAGCTCTACGAGACCGACAACGACGTGCAGAAGGTGGTCGACACGGCGAAGGGCCTGGAGGGGCTCAAGCGCCAGTGGGGCGTGCACGCGGCCGGTGTCATCCTCTCCGGCGAGCCGCTGCTCGACGTGCTGCCGATCCACAAGCGCGATCAGGACGGCGCGATCATCACCCAGTGGGACATGGGTGCGTGTGAATACATCGGCCTGCTCAAGATGGACTTCCTGGGCCTGCGCAACCTCACGGTCATGGACGACTGCCTGGAGGGCATCAAGTCCAACCGGGGCATCGAGGTGGTGCTGGAGGAGCTGCCGCTGGAGGACAAGCCCACCTATGAGCTGCTCGCCCGGGGCGACACGCTCGGCGTCTTCCAGCTCGACGGCGGGCCGATGCGGTCGCTGCTGCGCTCGATGGTCCCCGACGGCTTCGAGGACATCTCCGCCGTGCTGGCGCTCTACCGGCCGGGTCCGATGGGCGCCAACGCGCACAACGACTACGCCGACCGCAAGAACGGTCGCAAGCCGGTCGTGCCGATCCATCCGGAGCTGGCCGAGCCGCTCTCGGAGATCCTCGGCGACACCTACGGCCTGATCGTCTATCAGGAGCAGGTCATGGCGATCGCGCAGAAGCTCGCCGGCTACTCCCTCGGCGCCGCCGACCTGCTCCGCCGCGCCATGGGCAAGAAGAAGAAGGAGATCCTCGACAAGGAGTACGTCCCCTTCTCCGGCGGCATGCGGGAGAACGGCTACTCCGACGAGGCGATCAAGACCCTCTGGGACATCCTCGTCCCCTTCTCCGACTACGCCTTCAACAAGGCGCACACCGCCGGCTACGGTCTCGTCTCCTTCTGGACGGCGTTCCTCAAGGCCAACTACCCGGCGGAGTACATGGCCGCCCTGCTCACCAGCGTCGGCGACGACAAGGACAAGATGGCCGTCTATCTGGCGGAGTGCCGCCGGATGGGCATCAAGGTGCTGCCGCCGGACGTGAACGCCTCGACGATGCGCTTCACCCCGGTCGGCAACGACATCCGCTTCGGCCTCTCGGCCGTACGCAACGTCGGCGTCAACGTCGTGGATTCGATCATGCGCTGCCGCAAGGAGAAGGGCGCCTACACCGACTTCTACGACTACCTGCGCAAGGTCGAGGCGGTCGCCTGCAACAAGCGCACGATCGAATCACTGATCAAGGCGGGTGCTTTCGACTCGCTCAAGCACAGCCGTAAGGGCCTGCTCGCGGTCCACGCCGACGCGATCGACTCCTTCCTCGATGTCAAGAAGAAGGAGGAGGTCGGCCAGTTCGATCTCTTCGGGAGCGCGTTCAGCGACGCCACGCCCGGGGGCAGCATGCTCGCCACGCCGGTGATCCCCGATACGGAGTGGGAGAAGACCGACCTGCTGGGTTTCGAGCGGGAGATGCTCGGCCTCTACGTCTCCGACCACCCGCTCTTCGGCATCGAGCACATCCTGCTCGGCGCCGCGGACATGTCCATCGCCGCGCTGTCGGAGGAGGGCAACGTCTCCGACGGGCAGATCGTCAACCTGGCGGGCATCCTCTCCGGCGTGCAGCGGCGCATCACCAAGCAGGGCAAGGCCTGGGCCTCGGGCACGCTGGAGGACCTGGGCGGCGCGGTCGAGGTGCTCTTCTTCCCCAACACCTATGAGCTGGTCGGGCAATATGTGGCCGAGGACGCCATCGTGGTGGTCCGGGGCCGCGTCGACCGCCGCGACGACCAGCCCCGGATGATGGCGATGGACCTGTCGATCCCGGACATCACGGTCTCCGACGACGTCCGGCCGGTCGTGGTCGCGCTGCCCTCCAGCAAGTGCACCCCGCCGCTGGTGGAGCGGCTGCGCGATGTCCTGACCAGCCACCCCGGCTCGGCCGAGGTGCACCTGAAACTGACCAACGGCACCCGGGCGACGCTGCTGCGGCTCGGTCCGCTGCGTGTCGCCTCCTCACCCGCGCTGATGGCGGATCTGAAGGCACTCCTCGGGCCCGCCGCGATCGTCTGAGAGGATCAGTGGGTGACCGATTATCACGATCAGCCGTGGATGACCGCCGAGCCGTCGCCCGCGCCGAAGAGGCGGCCGGCGCTGATCGTGGGTCTCGCGGTCGGCGTCTTCGCCCTGCTGGGCCTGCTGGGTCTGCCGCTGGGCTGGCTCTGGCAGCAGCTCGCCCCCAACGTCCCGGTGCAGATCGTGGAGGACGGCGGCAAGCTCTCCGGCATCGTCCCGGAGTCGCAACCGGAGGAGTTCGCCGCCGCTGACGGCTGGTTCGCGCTGCTCGGGCTCGCCTTCGGCATCCTCGTCGCGGTCCTGGTCTGGGTGCTGGTCCGCCGCCTGCGCGGGCCGGTCGGCCTGATCACGCTGCTGCTCGGGTGTCTCGCCGCTGGCTTCGTCGCCTGGTGGTTCGGCCGCAACCTGGGCCTCGCGGACTACCAGGCCGCGCTGCAGAGCGCGAAGGCGGGCGCTGAGCTCAGCAAACCGTCGCAACTGCGGATCACGGCCGACACCTGGTGGCCGGCGTCCTGGAAGGACTGGCGCCTGCAGGGCGTGCTGCTGGTCCCCGCGCTCGGCGCGGTGGTGACGACGACCCTGCTCGCCGGCTTCTCCCAGTGGCCCTCGCTCAACCCCGAGCCGCAGGAGTCATGGCAGCCCTATCCGCAGCCGGTGCAGCCGGGGCCGGGTCAGTTCGGCGAGTAGCGCTGATCCAGCTCGCCCGGCGTCAGGGGCACCGCTCGCACGTGGCGCAGCAGCGCCGTCTCCCGCTGCAGCAGCCTCAGCTCGTCGCGGAGCCGGGTGTCGGTGTCGGGGGTGGCGAGCAACTCCTGCCGGTCGGCGACGGTGAGTGCCGCGATCAGGTGCGAGAGCACGGTCGGATCGTCGGGCAGCTGGTCGTCGTGGCCGCCCCGCAGCACGCCGAGGTATTCCCGGAAGGCGGCCAGCACCTGCGGTGCGAGCTCGTCGGCGAGCTCGGTGGCGGCCGGTTCGGGGAACCACTCGACGGAGGCGACGGGGTAGGGCGCCGGATCGGCGACGAGCCCGGTGATCCGGAACCGGCGGTCGCCGACGCTGACGATCTCGAAGTGCCCGTCGGTGTGCTCGGTGACCTGCCGCAGCTGGGCGACGCAGCCCACGTTGTGCAGGCTCACCTCGCTGTGCACGATCCCGCCCGTCGTCGGCGGCAGCACCTCCAGGCCCTGCTCGATCGCGACCACCCCGAACTCGCGGGGGGTCCCGTCGGGCAGGTCCATCAGGTGCCGCACGAGGTGCCTGTACCGGTCCTCGAAGACGGTCAGCGGCAGCACCAGACCCGGGAAGAGCACCGTTCCGAGCGGAAACAGGGGCAGCCGCTGCGTCATGCCGCCACATTAGCGCTCTCGGATCGCCGAATCCGGTCGGCGCAGCCATCGATTCTCAGCGACCGTGGCGGACCGGCCTCTCCGGTCGTGCGCGGAATCCACCCCCGCCGACGGCTTCCGTGCAGCCCACGAGATGTGGGTCACTTCTCAGGAGGTGGGCGGGCGGGTCTGGTCAGCGCGGTGGTCACTAGAATCGACACGTGCTGACTCGGATCGACCTGCGTGGTCGCAAGACCGACCCCCGGGGGCTGCTGCCCCGTGCACAGCTCGACGTCTCCGTCGCGGCGGAGACGATCCGGCCGGTGATCGAGGCTGTCCATCAGCGTGGCACCGAGGCGATCATCGAGGCGACCGAGCGCTATGACGGTCTGCGCCCGGAGCGGCTGCGAGTCCCCGTCGCCTCGCTCGCCGAGGCCCTGGAGCAGCTCGACCCCGCCGTCCGGGCGGCGCTGGAGGAGTCGATCTCCCGCGCGGTCAAGGTCCACTCCGACCAGCGGCGCCACGAGGTGACGACGCAGGTCGTCCCCGGCGGCACGGTGACCGAGCGCTGGGTGCCGGTCTCCCGGGTCGGGCTCTATGTCCCCGGCGGCCTCGCCATGTACCCGTCGACGGTCGTCATGAACGTCGTCCCCGCACAGGTCGCGGGCGTCGAGGGCCTCGTCGTGGCCTCGCCGCCGCAGAAGGAGACCGGGCTGCCCGACGCGCGGGTCATGGCGGCGTGCGCGCTGCTCGGTGTCGACGAGGTCTACGGCGTCGGCGGTTCCCAGGCGATCGCGATGCTCGCCTACGGCAGTCAGGGACGGATCGCCGCCGAGCGCGGTGACGAGCCCGACGACGACTACTGCGCACCGGTCGACCTCATCACCGGCCCCGGCAACGTCTGGGTGACGGCGGCCAAGCGGCTGTGCCGGGGCGTGGTCGGCATCGACGCCGAGGCCGGACCCACCGAGATCGCGGTGCTCGCCGACGAGACCGCCGATCCGGTGCACGTCGCGGCCGACCTGATCAGCCAGGCCGAGCACGACCCGCTCGCGGCGAGCGTGCTCGTCACCGACTCGGTCGCTCTCGCCGACGCGGTCGACGCCGAGCTGGTCCGCCAGGTCGGCGAGACCAAGCACACCGAGCGCATCCTCGCGGCGCTGCGCGGCCCCCAGTCGGGCACGGTCCTCGTCGACGGCATCGACCAAGGGCTGCGCGTGGTCGACGCCTACGCGGCCGAGCACCTGGAGATCCAGACCCGCGACGCCCGCGCCGTGGCCGACCGCGTCCGCAACGCCGGCGCCATCTTCGTCGGCCCGTGGGCCCCGGTGAGCCTCGGCGACTACTGCGCGGGCTCCAACCACGTGCTGCCGACCGGCGGCTGCGCCCGGCACTCCAGCGGCCTGTCGGTGCAGTCGTTCCTGCGCGGCATCCACCTCATCGAATACACGCAGGAGGCGCTGCGCGACGTGGCGCACCATGTGGTCACGCTCGCCACGGTGGAGGACCTCCCCGCGCACGGCCAGGCCGTGACGGCGCGATTCAGCCGGGAGGCGTCATGACCGTCGCCGACGAGATCCAGGGCCTGCTCCGGCCGGGGCTGCGCGGCCTGTCGCCCTACGGCGCGCCGCAGCTCGACGTGGCGGTCCGCCTCAACACCAACGAGAACTCCTACTCGGTCCCCGACGAGGTGGTCCGAGCGGTCGCCACCGCCCTGACCAGCGAGATCGCCGACCTCAACCGCTACCCCGACCGCGATGCGGTCAAGCTGCGCGCCGACCTCGCCGCCTACCTCGGCCACGGCATCGACGCGGAGTGGGTCTACGCCGCCAACGGGTCCAACGAGGTGCAGCAGCAGCTCCTGCAGGCCTTCGGCGGTCCGGACCGGGTGGTGCTCGGTTTCGGCCCGGCCTACTCGATGCATCCGCTGCTCGCCGTGGGCACCGCGACCGGCTGGGTCGACGCCGGCCGGGGCGACGACTTCGGGCTCACCGCCGCGCACGCCGTCGACGCGGTCCGGGAGCACCGTCCCGCGCTGACGATGCTCTGCTCGCCCAACAACCCGACCGGCACCGCGCTCGACCTCGACGTCGTGCGGGCGGTGCTCGCCGCGACCGAGGGGCTCGTCGTCGTCGACGAGGCCTACGCCGAGTTCGCCCGGCCCGGCACGCCGAGCGCGTTGAGCCTGCTCGCCGAGCACCCGCGCCTGGTGGTGACCCGCACGATGAGCAAGGCGTTCGCCTTCGCCGGCGCTCGGGTGGGCTACCTGGTGGCGCACCCGGCGGTGATCGACGCGGTGCAGCTGGTGCGGTTGCCCTATCACCTCTCCGCCCTCACCCAGGCCGCTGCGCGGGCCGCGCTGGCGCACACGCCGGTGCTGCTCGCGACGGTCGAGGCGATCAAGCAGCAGCGCGACCGGATCGTCGCGACGCTGCGCGAGCGCGGGCTGCGGGTCGCCGACTCCGACGCCAACTTCGTGCTCTTCGAGACCGGCGGCGATCAGCAGGCCGTTTGGCGCGCGCTGCTGGAGCGTGGTGTGCTGGTCCGCGATGTCGGCTTGAAGGGCTGGCTGCGGGTCACCGCCGGGACACCGGCCGAGACTGACGCTTTCCTCACAGCGATGGAGCAGCAATGACGAGAACCGCCACCGTTGAGCGGATCACCGCGGAGACGAAGGTGCTGGTCGAGCTCGACCTCGACGGCACGGGCCAGGCCGAGATCTCGACCGGCGTGGGCTTCTTCGACCACATGCTGCACCAGATCGCCCGGCACGGCGGTTTCGACCTGCGGGTCGAGACTGTTGGTGACCTCGTCATCGACGCTCACCACACGATCGAGGACACCACGCTCGCGCTCGGCACCGCGGTCGACAAGGCGCTCGGCGACCGCAAGGGCATCCGCCGCTACGGCGACGCGACGATCCCCATGGACGAGGTGCTGGTCCGGGCTGCCATCGATCTGTCCGGCCGGCCGTACGTGGTGCACGACGAGCCGGAGCTGGCGCCCTACATCGGCCCGCTCTACCCGACCAGCATGACGCGGCACGTCTGGGAGTCCTTCGGGCAGACGGCGCGGATGACCCTCCACGTCGATGTGCTGCGTGCCTGCCGCCCCGGTGGCAAGGCCGACGCGCACCACGTGACGGAGGCGCAGTTCAAGGCGGTCTCCCGCGCGCTGCGCGAGGCGGTCGCCCTCGATCCGCGCAACGCCGGCCAGGTTCCGTCCACGAAGGAGACGCTGTGAAGCGCGAGGAGCGGAGCGCAGCGGAGCCCCGCAAGCACGAACGGAGCAAGACGCTGTGAGCGGCGCGGTGCCGGTGGTGCTCTTCGCGCTGGCCGGAATCCTCGTCGGCGGTGCGTGGTCGCTCTACAAGCAGGGTGCGCACCGGGGTGTCGTCGCGGTCGTCGGGCTGTTCGCGCTCGTCTCCGCCGCCGGTGGCGTCGCGTGGCTGATGCCGGGCGAGGTGTGATGAGCCCCGCAGAGCGCGCCGGAAAAATGGCTTCGGTGGTGGTGCTCGACTATGGATCGGGCAATCTGCGCTCCGCGCAGCGCGCCCTGGCGGCGACGGGTGTCGATGTCACGGTGACGAGCGACCTCGACGCGGCTGCAGCTGCGGACGGGCTGGTCGTGCCGGGGGTCGGTGCCTACGCTGCGTGCATGGCGGGCATCGACGAGCTCGGTGCCGGTCCGGTCGTCCAGCAGCGGGTCGCCGCGGGCCGGCCGGTCCTGGGGATCTGCGTCGGCGCTCAGATCATGTTCGAGGTCGGCGACGAGCACGGGGTCGTCACGCCGGGTCTGGGGCTGCTGCCGGGCCGGGTGCGGCGGATCGAGGCGCAGCGCGTACCCCACATGGGGTGGAACACGGTCGCGGCCCCCGCGGCCTCGCGCCTGTTCGCGCAGATCGACCCGGCGGCTCGGTGCTACTTCGTGCACTCCTACGCGGCCGCGGCCTTCGACGACCCGGAGTCGCTGGTCACGACCGTGACCCACGAGGACGCGACCTTCGTCGCGGCGGCCGAGCGCGGCTCGCTCAGCGTCACCCAGTTCCACCCGGAGAAGTCCGGCGCGGTCGGCGCGCACCTGCTGCGCAACTGGGTGGGCACGCTGTGAGGCGCGAGGAGTGGAGCGCAGCGGAGCCCCGCAAGCGCGAGCGAAGGATGACGCTGTGAGGCGCGAGGAGTGGAGCGCAGCGGAGCCCCGCAAGCGCGAGCGAAGGGTGACGCGGTGAGCAAGGAGCGCGCGCTGCGCCGCGCCGAGCGCGAGGCGGCCGAGGCCAAGCGCCGCCGCAAGATCGACCGGGCCGAGGCCCGACGGGTCACAATCCGGCGGGTACGCCGCAAGCTGACCCTCCGCCCCAGCCGCGTCGGCCGCCTGCGCCGGCACAGCCGCGGACAGCTCGCCGTGACCGCGATCGTGGTCGTGCTGCTGCTGCTGGTGATCTGGTTTCTCGTGCAGACCACGGCGCTCGCCGTGCTGCTCACCATCTTGACCGTCATGGCGCTGCCGGTGCTGATGACGATCGCCTGGGATCGGAGAAGTGCATGACCCTGCAGTTGCTGCCCGCCGTCGACGTCGCAGGAGGTCAGGCGGTCCGGCTGGTCCAGGGCGCCGCGGGTTCGGAGACCGATTATGGTGATCCGTTCGACGCGGCGATGGACTTCCAGCGGCAGGGTGCCGAGTGGATCCACCTCGTGGACCTCGACGCGGCGTTCGGGCGCGGATCCAACGCCGAGCAGCTCGCCTCGGTCGTGGCCGCCCTCGATGTCAAGGTCGAGCTCTCCGGTGGCATCCGCGACGACGAGTCGCTGCGCCGGGCGCTCGCCACCGGCGCGGCCCGGGTCAACATCGGGACGGCGGCGCTGGAGGACCCGGAGTGGTGCGACCGGATCGTCGGCGAGTTCGGCGACCGGGTGGCCGTGGGCCTCGACGTGCGGGGTCACACCCTCTCGGCGCGGGGCTGGACCCGCGACGGCGGTGACCTCTTCGACGTGCTGGAACGCCTGGAGAAGGCGGGCTGCGCGCGCTACGTCCTCACCGACGTGCACCGCGACGGCACGCTGACCGGACCCAACCTGGAGCTGCTGCGTTCGGTCTGCGCGGCGACCCCGAAGCCGATCGTCGCGAGCGGCGGCGTCTCCACACTGGACGATCTGCGTGCCCTCGCGGCGCTGGAATCGATCGGGGTGGAGGGTGTCATCACGGGCAAGGCCCTCTACGCTGGTGCCTTCACCGTCGCCGAGGCACTCGACGCGTTGGCCCAGCTCTAAGGGCTCGCTCGCGGGGTCCGGTGACCCTGATTCGAGTGGAGTGAACGCCCGTGGGCGGCTATGGCACCCAGGTCATCCTGGTGCTGGTCCTGATTTTGCTCAACGGCGCTCTCTCGGGCAGCGAGATGGCACTCATCTCGCTCCGGGAGAGCCAGATCCAGCGGTTGGAGCGGACGTCGAGGGGCGGTCGCACACTCGCGCGCCTGTCCCGGGACCCCAACCGGTTCCTGGCGACGATCCAGATCGGCATCACCCTCGCCGGGTTCCTGGCGTCGGCGTTCGCGGCGACCTCGCTGGCGAAGCCGCTGGTGGAGCCGCTGAGCTTCCTGGGTTCGGCGGCGGAGTCGGTGGCGATCATCCTGCTGACGCTGGCGCTGACCTTCGTGACGCTGGTGCTGGGGGAGCTCGCGCCCAAGCGCATCGCGATGCAGCGGGCGGAGGGCTGGGCGCTGGCGGCGGCGAAGCCGCTGGACCTGCTCGCGACGGCGTCGCGGCCGGTCGTGTGGCTGCTCGGCAAGTCGACGGACCTGATCGTGCGGATCACCGGCGGCGACCCGAAGGCCGGCCGGGAGGAGATCAGCGCCGAGGAGATCCGGGAGCTGGTCGTGGCGCAGCGGGGCTTCACCGCACAGCAGCGGGAGATCATCTCCGGTGCTTTCGAGATCGCCGAGCGCGGCATCCGGGAGATCCTCATCCCGCGGGGTGAGGTGACGCTGCTCGCCGGCTCCCTGACGGCCGACGAGGCGCTGCGGGAGCTCGCCGACTCCGGGCACACGCGCGCCCCGGTGGTCGGTCCCGGCGGCATCGACGACCTGATCGGCGTGGTCCACCTGCGCGACCTGCTGCCCGATCGGGGCGGCGCGACCGCCGCCGACCGGGCCCGTCCGGCGCTGCTGATGCCGGAGACCCTGCCGGTCGCCGAGGCGATGCGCCAGCTCCGCCACCGGCGCGAGCAGTTCGCCATGGTCGTCGACGAGCACGGCTCGATCGACGGCATCGTGACGATGGAGGACCTGGTGGAGGAGGTCGTCGGCGAGATCTACGACGAGACCGACGCCGATGTGGCCGCTGTCGTACGCGAGGCCGACGACGTCTTCGTGGTGCCCGGGTCCTTCCCGATCCACGACCTGCCCGACCTCGGCATCGACACGACGCGGTTCGCCGATGTCGACTACACGACGGTGGCGGGGCTGGTCCTGGCGAAGCTGGGGCACATCCCGACCGAGCCGGGCGAGACGGTGACGCTGCCGGGCTGCACCGCCGAGGTCACCGAGGTCACCGGCCGCGCGATCAGCAAGGTCCGGCTGCGCCTGGTGGCGACGAGGACCAACCACCACTGACGCCGCTCTGCGGCGCTCGCCGCTCGGCGCTCGGCGTGATCGCGTAGAAACCCGGAAAGAAGCCCTTCCGCTGCATGGTGAGGGGCTTCTTTCCGGGTTTAACGCGATCATGAGCGGTCATGCTTCTCAGGAAGCGGACCGCGCACCCACGCCGACAGCGCTCCAGCGGCCCGCCACGGTAGGTTCACCAGTGTGACGATCGCCGTGAGGGTCATCCCCTGCCTCGATGTGGACGCCGGCCGGGTCGTGAAGGGCGTCAACTTCGTCGACCTGCGCGACGCGGGCGACCCCGTCGAGCTCGCCGCCGCCTATGACGCGGCCGGGGCCGACGAACTGACCTTCCTCGACGTCACCGCCTCCTCCGCCGGTCGCGGCACCATGCTCGACGTGGTCCGCCGCACCGCCGAGACCGTCTTCATCCCGCTCACCGTCGGCGGCGGGGTGCGCAGTGTCGCCGATGTCGACGTGCTGCTGCGAGCCGGCGCCGACAAGGTCGGCGTCAACACCGCCGCGATCGCCCGGCCGGAGCTGATCAGCGAGATCGCCGAGCGCTTCGGCAACCAGGTGCTGGTGCTCTCGCTCGACGTGCGGCGCGGCGGCCACGGCAGCAGCGGCTTCGAGGTCACCACCCACGGCGGGCGGACCTCGGCCGGGCTCGACGCGATCGAGTGGGCGGCACGCGTCGCCAAGCTCGGTGCGGGCGAGATCCTGCTCAACTCGATGGACGCCGACGGCACCAAGGCCGGGTTCGACCTGGAGCTGATCCGAGCGGTGCGCGCGGTCGTCGACATCCCGGTGATCGCCTCGGGCGGCGCGGGCGCGGCGGTGGACTTCCCGCCCGCCGTCGACGCGGGGGCGGACGCGGTGCTGGCGGCGAGCGTCTTCCACTTCGGCGAGGTCACGATCGGCGAGGTCAAGACCGCCCTGTCCGACTCCGGCCACGCCGTCCGCTGACGCGCTCGCACCCGCCTGCCCCGCTTGCCCCGCTTGACGTGTGTTCTCGCCGTGCGTTCCGCACGCCTGCTGGATCGCTGCGCGCGTGCAAGATCACGCCTTCTTCGGGGAAAATGGTGTGATCAAGGCGCGTGATCACACCATTTTCCCCGAAGAAGGCGTGATCTTCGGCGCAGCCGCGCTCGCAGCCGCAGCCGCGCTCGTAGGCGCGCCTCGCTCTCGTAGGCGCGCCTCGCGCTCGTAGTCGCGCCCCGCGCCCGCAGCCGCTCGCCGCACCCGCAGCCGCGCCCCGCGCTCGCAGCGCGGCGGCGGTCAAGGTGCGGTCGTGCCAGGAAAGCCCGCAACAGGTGCAGATTCGCACCCTGACGGCAAGGTGATCTCTTCTTAAGATTGCGGTCAATAGATACGCCGATCGATCTTAGGAGGCTGGCATGGTGTCTCCGCGACGCCGTACCGCTTGTCTGCTCGCCCTGGTGCTCGGCACCGGGCTCACCCTCACCGCCCCGACCGCGGGCGTCGCCGCCCCGGCCGCGGCCGCCACGAGCGCGGTCACCACGGCCGTCACCTCGAAACTGCTCCAGCGAGCCGCGACCCTGACCGACGCCACCCTGCGCGCCGCGACGGCCGCCGAGACCCGGGTCACCGTCCTGCGCACAGCGGGTACGAGCTGGGCCTTCGGCACGGCGGTCATCGTCGCGCCGCAGAAGGAGGGCGCCTACCCGCTGGGCTGGCTCTTCCACGCCCGCTCCGTCAGGGGCACCTGGCAGATCGCGCTGGAGGACGAGGCGCTCTTCCGCGAGCTCGTCACCGCATCCCCGCTGACCAGGGGCGATGAGCGCTCGCTGTTCGCCACCGAGAACGCCCTCTTCGCGGGTGGTGACTACCGCACCGGGATGGCCCTGCCCTACGCCGTCGGCCAGTCGTGGCGGATGTCGAGCGGCCCGCACGGTTGGAGCACAACCGAGAACCCGTGGACCGCGCTGGATCTCGCGGGCGGCGACGGCATCGTCCGGGCGGCCCGTGCGGGCACCGCCTTCCGGATGTGCCAGGGCTGGATCCGGGTCTACCACGATCGCAACTACGCCACCGACTACTACCACCTCTTCAACAGCCTGGTCTCGGACGCGGACGGCGTACCGGCGGGTCAGGGTCTGCCGCTGGGCAACATCGGCACCGACGTGACCTGCGGCGGGCAGGCCTCCGGCAACCACGTCCACTTCGCCCTCCGCCAGAACGGCGGCTACGTCGCGATCTCCCAGCACAACTTCGGCAAGTGGACGATCGTCGCCGGGTCGGCTGCCTACGGCGGCACCGCGCGGCACGGCTCGACCGCGGTCGGGCAGGGCGGTTCGCTCTACAACTACGGCCCGCTCGACTTCAACCAGGGCATCGTCGACGGCAACGGCACGCTGACCCTGACCAAGCGCACCGGTCCCGGCAGCAACTTCGCCGCGGCGGGCACGGTCGCGGACGGCACGACGATGACGATCTCCTGTTCCAAGACGGGCACCACGCACACCGGCCGCTGGGGCACGACCAGCCTGTGGAACAAGTTCACCGACGGGACCTGGCTCTCCGACGCGTACATGTGGACCGGCCTGAGCGGTCCGGTCGGCGCGACCTGCCCCTAGGTCCGCCCATTGGCTGACTCGGCACCGACCTGGCGGCGGGTCGGTGCCGAGTCATCTCACGCGGCCGGGAGGGCCGGGTCCGGCTCGCGGGGAGCACCGAGGGATGGTTTGCCCGGCACGTCGATGGTGAACATCGGGATGAAGACGTGGGCGAGCGGCCCGATCGTCACCGCGTAGAGCAGCGTCCCGAGGCCGAAGACCCCGCCCAGCAGGAAGCCGATCGCGACGACGGTGATCTCGATGGCGGTCCGCACGACGCGGACCGAGTAACCCCGCGCGGCGAGGCCGGTCATCAGGCCGTCCCGCGGCCCCGGCCCCAGATTGGCCCCGATGTAAAGGCCACTGGCAAAACCACAGAGCACAATGCCCATCAGCAGGTACGCCACCCGCAGCGCCCACCCGTGCGGCGTCGGCAGCGCCACCATCACGATGTCCAGGGTGGGTCCGATGACGAGGATGTTGGAGATGGTCCCGAGTCCGGGGCGCTGCCGCAGCGGGATCCAGCAGAGCAGGACCAGCGCGCCGACGACGATGGCGACCGTGCCGATCGAGATGCCGGTGAGCCCGGCGGCCCCCTGGTGCAGCACGTCCCAGGGTTGGTTGCCGAGGCCCGCCTCGACCATCAGGGCCATGCTGATCCCGTAGCCGAGGAGGCCGGCGTAGAGCTGGACGAGGCGGCGGGCGAGTCGATGTGGCTTGCTCGGGAGGTGCATACATGCCACTCTGAGGGCCACTTTAGGATAAGGGAAGGGCCAATTCGTGCTGGATGGCTCCTTCCGAGCGGCACACCAGCCGTTTGCGAGTCGATGAGGGGATCGCGATGGGCGGACTTGTCCGGGGCGCGCAGCTCGGCCGGCTTCTCGGCCAGTGGCATGCCCTGCCCGCCCGCCGCCGCAGTCCGGACTACGTCGCCCTCGCCTCCGCCGTGCGCGGGTTGCTCGCCGACGGCCGGCTCGCCCTCGGGGTACGGCTCCCCGCTGAACGTGAGCTGGCGGAGTCGCTCGCCATCTCGCGTACCACCGTCTCGGCCGCCTATCGCGAGCTGCGCGACTCCGGCCACCTGGTCAGCCGCCGCGGTGCCGGGAGCTGGACGGCACTGCCCGAGGGCCTGCGCGTCGGCAGCAGCGGTCTCTGGGCGCCCTCCGACGACCCCGGCCTCATCGATCTGAGCAGCGCCGCACCGGCCGCACCGATCGAGCTCGCCGCCGCCGCCCGCGCCGCCGTCGAGGACCTGCCGCGCTATCTCGGCGGCCCCGGCTATTTCCCGTGCGGGCTCGACGAGCTGCGCGAGGTGGTCGCCGCGCGCTACACCGCCCGGGGCCTGCCGACGCGGCTGGAGCAGATCCTCATCACCAACGGCACCCAGCACGCCCTCGACCTGGTCGTCCGGCTCATCGTGCACCCCGGCGCGCCGGTGCTGGTCGAGTCGCCGACCTATCCGGGGGCGCTGGCGGCGCTGGCGGGCAGCCGGGCCCGGATCGCCACCCATGGCCTCGGTGCGCAGGGCTGGGACGGCGAACTGCTGCTCGACACGATCCGGCAGACCCGGCCGAAGCTCGCCTACCTCATTCCCGAGTTCCAGAACCCGACCGGCCACCTGATGCCGCTGCGGCTGCGCGAGCTGCTGCCCGCCGCCGCCCACTCCGCCGCCACCGACCTCGTCATCGACGAGTCCTTCGTGGACCTGCAGCTCACCGATGATCCGCTGCCGCCGCCGGTCGCCGCGTTCGACCGGCACAGCCGGGTGCTCACCATCGGCGGCATGAGCAAGCCCTTCTGGGGCGGCATGCGGATCGGCTGGATCCGGGCCGCGGCGCCCCTGGTGCAGCGGCTCGCCGCGGTGCGGGTCGGCGTCGACATGGCCTCACCGGTGCTCGATCAGCTCGTCGCCGTGCGGCTGCTGGACCAGGCCGAGGGCATCGTGGCCGCCCGGCGGGCCTCGCTCGGCGTGCGGCGGGACACGCTCGTCACGGAGCTGCGCGATCGGCTGCCCGAGTGGAGCTTCACGATTCCCCGGGGCGGGCTGACGCTCTGGGCGGAGCTGGACGCGCCGGTCTCCAGTGCGCTGGCGAGATCGGCGGAGGCCCATGGCGTACGCCTGGCGCCCGGCCCGCGCTTCGGCCTGGACGGCACCCTGGAGCGCTTCCTGCGGCTGCCCTTCACGCTGCCGCCGGTGGACCTGACGGAGGCGGTGGGCCGGATCGCCGCTGCCCGCTTCGACCTGGACCGGGGCACCCCCCGCCCGCACTGGACCGAGCCCACCCTGATCGCCTAACCTCCCTGAATTTTAATGCTGGACACGCCGCACGAGGTGCAATAAAAGTCAGGATCGACCGAGGGGCTCCCAGTCGATCCTGACTTTTATTGCAGATTTGCCGGCGTGTCCAGCATTAAAATGCGGGTTAAATCTCCGCGAGGCTGCCGGCGTACATGGCCTCGATCTGGGGCTTGAAGTTCTCCTCGACCACGCGGCGCTTGAGCTTCAGCGACGGGGTGATCTCGCCGTCCTCGATGGTGAGGTCGCGCGGGAGGATGATGAACTTCTTGATCGTCTCCCAGCGGTTGACCTTGGTGTTGAGCTCCTTGACGAAGCCGCCGACATACGCCTCGGCTTCGCTGGACGCCACGATCTCGGCATAGGGCTTGCCGGCGAGCGGACCGTTCGCCGCCCAGGCGGTCACCGACTCGGGGTCGAGCGTGATCACCATGGTGACGTAGTTGCGGGCCTGGCCGATGACGAGCACCTGCGAGGTGAGCGGGCAGAGCGCCTTGAAGAGCCCCTCGATGTGGCTCGGCGCGATGTACTTCCCGCCCGACGTCTTGACCAGGTCTTTCTTGCGGTCCGTGATCTTGACGTGGCCGTCGGCGTCGATCTCGCCGATGTCGCCGGTGCGGAAGAAGCCCTCCTCGGTGAAGACGGCCTTCGTCTCCTCGGGCAGGTTGTGGTAGCCGCGCATGACCGGGGCGCCGCGCAGCAGGATCTCGCCGTCGGTGTCGATCTTGACTTCGAGGTCCGCGAGCGGCGGGCCGACCGTGCCGATCTTCAGCGCGCCGGGCCGGTTGACGGTGTTGCCCGCGCTCGACTCGGTCAGGCCGTAGCCCTCGCTCACCGGCAGCCCGGCCGCGGCGAAGAACTCCGCGATCGGCACCGAGAGCGGTGCGGAGCCCGAGACCATGTAGCGGATGTTGCCGCCGAGACGCTCGTGCAGCTTGGAGAAGACCAGCTTGTGCGCGATGCCGTACTTGAAGTTGAGGCCGCCGGGGACCGGCTTGCCCGCCTGCTCCAGCGCCAGCTTCGCCTTACCCGTACGCACGGCCCAGCCGAAGATCTTCGCCTTGGCGCCACCGGCGGAGGTCGCCTGGGTGACCACTCGGTTGTAGACCTTCTCGAAGATGCGGGGAGCGGCACACATCAGCGTCGGCTTGATCAGGGCGAGGTTGTCGATGATCTTGTCGACCCGGCCGTCCACGTAGGTCGGCACCCCGACGTGGATGATGCCGCAGAGCAGCGTCTTGCCGAACGAGTGCGACAGCGGCAGCCAGAGGAACTGCGTGTCGGAGCCGAGCAGCACGCCGACGTCGCCCTGCGCGACGCCCTCCCAGCACCAGCCCCGGTGCAGCAGCTCGACGCCCTTGGGGCGGCCGGTCGTGCCGGAGGTGTAGATCAGGGTGGCGAGCGCCGACGGTTCGATGCCGGCGACGATCTCGCTGACCAGGCCGGGGCGCTCCGCGAGCACACCGGCGCCGCGCAGCTCCAGCTCGGCCAGGGTGATCTGCGGGATCGCGGCCTCGGGGTCGGCCTCGCCGTCGAAGAGGATGATCTGGCGCAGGGCCGGTACGGCAGCCGGGTCCATCTTGGCCGCCTGGTCCGGGTTCTCCGCGAAGAGCACCGTGGAGCCGGAGTCGCTCACGATGAAGCAGGCGTCCTCGGGCTCGGTCGTCGGGTAGACGGTCGTGGTGGCGCCGCCCGCGCACATGATGCCGAGGTCCGTGACGACCCAGTCGAGACGGGTGGAGGCGAGGATCGCGACCCGCTCCTCGCTGCCCACACCGAGGGTCGTCAGACCGGCCGCGATGGCGCTGGCACGGTCGCTGATCTGTCGCCAGGTGAACCAGACGGGAGTGCCGTCGGGGCCGGGGCCGCCGAAGGCCTGCGTGTCGGGCGTCGCCGCGACACGCTGGAGAAACATATCCGGAATAGACCGGTAGGGAACCTCAAGGCCCATGGCTGGTATTGCCCTCCCAGACGCGTCGACCGTGTTCTAGAACACAGGTTTCGTAACGGTTACCGGAGCGTAGCCGCCAGGCAGCGGGAGAGCTAGCCCTCCACTCGGCCAGAGTAAGCGTTTTCGCTGTGTCACCGCTGGGAAGCGTGGGCTCACGGTGAGTGAGATATGTGAACGGTCGTCACACGCCCAGCCGGGCGTTGCGCAACCGCTCGACACCGGCCGGATCACCGGTGATCTCCACCTTCGAGACCTGCTGGCGGCCGTAGATGAACAGCGCCAGCTCCGCCGGGTCGCCGGTCACCTTCACGGCCGGTCCGCCGCCGCCGGCCTCGATGACGCCGTGTCTCGGCGCGTCGAGGACCACGCTCAGGGGCAGCTTGCGCAGGAAGAGGCGCGCGGTCTTGCGTACCCGGCTGAAAAGCTCGGCCTGGAGCTGCGGCGACAGCGTGCGCGGCGACCAGCCGGGTTGAGCTCGCCGGACATCCTCGTGGTGGACGAACATCTCGTTGACGTTGACCGCCTCGTCGAGCAGCGGGTTGCTCAGCAGGCTCCACACCGGTGGGCGGCGCAGGTCGTGCAGGAGTTTCGTGAAGTCCCGGCGAGCTACCTTTGCCTGGTGTCGTGCCGTCCGCTCCCGCAGGCGCGGGAAGGCGATCCCCGCGGCCGCGACCGGATGGCGTTCCCGCAGGATCAGGTGGGCGGCGAGGTCCCGGGTGGTCCAGCCCTCGCAGAGGGTCGGCGCATCCGGTCCCACGTCCGTCAAGAGGTCAGCAAGGGCAAGTCGTTCGATGCGCGCGGGCCCGGTCACGCGGCTGATCATATCCATCCACGGGAGCTGGGCGGATATCGAATGTGTGACGGCACGCACAGCTGATACCCGATAGCGCTGGGCCGCGTTGTCGGTAAGGATTAAGCGATCATTTGAAACTTACGGCGGGGTGGGCGTGGCAGCAGACGCAGCGGAGAGCGGCAAACCCGAGATCACCGGCCGGGACGTCATCGGGCGCGGGATGCGGGTCCTCTGGATCGCGATCCGCACGGAGCCCCGCATCTTCGCCCTGGCGACGCTCGGCAGCATCCTGTTCGGCCTCCTCGTCATCTCCTCGGCCTACGTCATGGGCTGGGTGATCAGCGATCTCGCCCAGCCGGCCATCGACGGTGGCGACTATGACCTGGGCGCGCTGCTGGCCGCGGCCGGCCTGATCATGGCGGTCAGCGTCGGCAAGGTGCTCGGCATCTTCGGTCGGCGGCTCGGCGCCGGATTCATGCAGTTCCGGCTCCAGGCCCGTTACCGGCGGCTGGTGACGCGGCGCTACATGGCGCTGCCGCCGGCCTGGCACGCCCGGCACTCCACCGGCACGCTGCTCTCCAACGCCAACTCCGATGTCGAGGCGGCCTGGTGGCCGATCGCGCCGCTGCCGTTCGCGATCGGCAGCATCGTGATGATGGTGGTCGCGGTCGCCGCGCTCTTCGTCACCGACTGGGTCCTGGCGCTGGTGGGGCTCGGGCTCTTCCCCCTGCTCTTCGCGCTCAACGTCTTCTTCTCCCGGCGGATGGCGCCCCGCCAGGCCCGGGCCCAGCAGCTGCGGGCCGAGCTCAGCGGGATCGCGCACGAGAGCTTCGACGGCGCGGTTGTCGTCAAGACGATGGGCCGGGAGACGGCCGAGACGGAGCGCTTCGCGCGCAAGGCCGACGAGCTGCGCGACGCGCTGATCCGGGTCGGCAAGCTGCGCGGCATCTTCGACCCCACCCTCGACTCGCTGCCGAGCCTCGGCACCCTCGCCGCCCTCGTCGTGGGCGCCTGGCGCATCTCCGCCGGTGACATCACGCTCGGCGACCTCATCGCGGTCACCCTGCTCTTCACGGTGATGGCCTTCCCGGTGCGGGCGATCGGCTGGGTCCTCGGCGAGGTCCCGCGCAGCGTCGCCGGCTGGGACCGGGTCGCCAGGGTCCTCGACGCCACGGGCGAGATGGATTACGGCACGTCGTCGGTCACGGGCGGCGGTCCGGTCGCGCTCACCTTCCAGAACGTCAGTTTCGCGTACGACGACGAGCCGGTCCTGCACGACGTGACCTTCACCGTCGGAGCGGGACGGACGGTGGCCCTGGTGGGCCCGACCGGTTCCGGCAAGTCCACCATCGCCACGATCGCCGCCCGGCTGCTCGACCCCACCCAGGGCCGGGTCCTCCTGGGCGACGTCGACGCCCGTGACCTCTCCGCCGTCGAGCTGCCCCGCACCGTGGCGCTCGTGCCGCAGCTCTCCTTCGCCTTCGACGAGTCGGTCCGGGTCAACGTGACCCTGGACCGTGACGGCATCGACGAGGACGACGTCTGGTCGGCGCTCGACACCGCGCAGGCCCGCACCTTCGTGGAGCGGCTGCCGCTGCGGCTCGAGACCGAGCTGGGCGAGCGCGGCACCACCCTCTCCGGCGGCCAGCGCCAGCGGCTGGTCCTCGCCCGCGCGCTCGCCGGACACCCCCGGCTGCTCGTTCTCGACGACGCGACGAGCGCCGTCGACCCCCGCGTCGAGGCGGCGATCCTGCAGTCGCTGCGCGAATCGGCCTCCTCGGTGCTCGTCGTCGCCTACCGCCGGGCCACGATCGCGCTCGCCGACGAGGTCGTCTACGTCGAGCACGGCCGCGTCGTCGCGCACGGCACCCATGCCGAGCTGCTCGCGAGCGTGCCCGGATACGTCAACCTGGTGACGGCCTATGAGAAGGCCGAAGCCGAGCGCGAGCAGGAGTTCGCCGCCGATGAACTGGAGGGCGCGCGATGACCGAAGCCGCTACCGCGTCCGAGTCCTCCTGGAAGACGCTCCGGCGGGGCCTGGCGCTCTCCCCGGAGCTGCGCACGGGCCTGATCGGCACGCTCGCACTCGCGATCGTCTCGATGATCGGCCGAGCCGTCGTCCCGGTCGCGATCCAGCAGGGCATCGACAAGGGGATCCGCGGCACGGGCGGCGCACCCGACCTGGCCCTGATCGCTGCCATCGCGACGATCACCGTCGGCATCCTCGTCATCACCACGACCTGCGGTTACTGGATGATGCGGCGCCTGTTCACGGTCAGCGAGACGGCGCTCGCCTCGCTGCGGGTGCGTACCTTCAGGCACATCCACGACCTGTCGATGCTGCACCAGCAGACGCAGCGGCGCGGCGTCCTCGTCGCCCGGGTCACCAGCGACGTCGACTCGATCACCCAGTTCCTCCAGTGGGGCGGCGTGATCCTGCTCGTCAACAGCGGGCAGCTCATCGTGACCGCGCTGGTGATGAGCTTCTACTCGTGGAAGCTGACGCTCGTCGTGCTCGTCTCCTTCCTGCCGGCGGTCTTCGTCGTCAAGGCGTTCCAGAAGCGCCTGTCCGCCTCCGCCGCCGAGGTACGCAAGCGGGTCGGCATGCTCTACGGCGCGGTCTCCGAGGCGGTCGTCGGCGCCACCGTGATCCGGGCCTACGGGGTGGGCGAGCGGACCCAGAGCAAGCTGGACGAGACGATCGACACCTATCAGAAGGCTCAGAAGCGCACCATGCGGATGAGCGTGACCAGCTTCTCCACCGGCGAGATCGCGGCCGGCCTGGCGCTCGGCGCGGTCGTCGTGGTGGGCGTGCTGCTCGGCGTCGACAACCAGCTCGAGGTGGGCGAGCTCGCGGCCTTCCTCTTCCTGGTGACGCTCTTCATCCAGCCGGTGCAGATCGCCACCGAGGTCCTCAATGAGGCGCAGAACGCCGTCGCCGGCTGGCGCCGCGTGCTCGATGTCCTCGACGAGGCGCCCGACGTCGCCGACCCCGGCGTCAACGGTGTCGACCTGCCGCCGGGCGCGCTCGACGTGCGCTTCGACCGGGTCTCGTTCCACTACCCGGACGGCCCGCGCGTGCTGCACGAGGTGGATCTGGAGATCGCGGCGAAGACGAAGGTCGCCGTCGTCGGCGAGACCGGCAGCGGCAAGACCACCTTCGCGAAGCTGCTCACCCGCCTGATGGACCCGTCCGAGGGGGAGGTGCTGCTCTCCGGGGTGGCGCTGCGGACGCTGTCGTTCGGCTCGCTGCGCTCGCGGGTGGTGATGGTGCCGCAGGACGGCTTCCTCTTCGACGACACGATCGCGGCGAACGTCCGCTTCGCCAAGCCGGACCTCACCGACGAGCAGCTCTGGCTCGCCTTCACCGAGCTCGGGCTCGCCGACTGGCTCGCCGGTCTGCCGGAAGATCTCCAGACCCGGGTGGGTGAGCGGGGCGAGGCGCTGAGCGTGGGGGAGCGGCAGCTCGTCGCGCTGGCCCGGGCGTACGTCGCGGACCCCGACCTGCTCGTGCTCGACGAGGCGACGAGCGCTGTCGATCCCGCCACGGAGGTACGCCTCCAGCGGACCCTCGACGCCGTCACCCGCGGCCGGACCACGGTGGCGATCGCCCACCGCCTCTCCACCGCCCAGGCCGCCGACGAGGTGATCGTGGTCGACAAGGGCGTCGTCGTCCAGCGTGGCCCGCACCATGAGCTGGTCCAGGACCCCGACTCGATCTACGGCCGCCTCTACGCCTCCTGGCTGGAGCAGACCCGCTAGTCACGTTTTGCAGCAAAGCGTGGCATCGCACAGCGAAATAGCCACGCTTTGCTGCAAAACGTGACCGAGGCTCAGCGGGAGTAGTGCTCGACGACGAGCTGCTCGTCGCAGATGACCGGGATCTCGCGGCGCTCGGGCCGGCGCAGCAGCGTGGTCGTGAGCTCGCCGATCTCCGTCGCCAGGTAGGGCGCCGTCGGGCCGTCCACATGCGCCCCCGCCGCCGCGATCTGGAAGGGCGCCTTCGTCCGGCTCCGCTCGCGGACCGCGATGACCTGCCCCGGCACCACCCGGTAGGACGGGATGTCGACCTTGTCCCCGTCGACCGTGATGTGCCCGTGCCCGACCACCTGCCGGGCCTGGTAGATCGTCCGGGCGAACCCGGCCCGGGCGACGAGCGCGTCCAGCCGCGTCTCCAGCAGCGCGACCAGGTTCTCGCCGGTCTTGCCCGCCTTGCGGTGCGCCAGCTCGAACGCCCGGCGCATCTGCACCTCGCTGACGTTGTACTGATGCCGCAGCCGCTGCTTCTCCAGCAGTCGCACCTGGAAGTCGCTGGGCTTCTTGCGTGCCCGCCCGTGTACGCCGGGCGGGAACGGCCGCCGCTCGAAGTACCGCACGCACTTGCGGGTCAACGGAATGCCGAGCGCCCGCGAAATCTTCGCCTTGGGCCGGGGCTGGTTCACTCGTGCTCCTTTAGGTTAGGCTGGCCTTACAAAGGCTACCCTAACAAGAGTGAGGCCCCCGATGCAGCTGGCGAACGCGACCTACGCAGAGATCGCTCGAACCGTGGCGAGTGGCAGGTACCTGGGAACCGCGCAGGTCGCCTGGTCTCCCCGGCCCTTCCGGGTGCGCCACGCCAACGACGCCGAGGGGAACCCGATCCTGCTCTGCCGCTCCTCCGGCGGCCTGGCGCGGGCGCTCGCCCAGCGCGAGAACGGCTCGGGGATCAACCGGCACCCCAGCCACGGCAACGGCGATGTCGCCGTCGTGCTCGCGGTGGACTTCTCGGTCGGGCGGGTCTGGGTCTCCGGCTGGGCGCACCCGATCTGCGGCGACGCCACCCGCGCGGCGGCGATCGAGTTCGCCACCACCAACCCGGTCAGCGACCTGCTCGCCCTCGGCAACGGCTTCGAGCTGCACCACCTCGACGTGGTGGAGGTGCGGCTGGAGACCAACACCTGCGAGCACATGCAGAGCGACCCCGGGCACCGCTCCTGCCGCCGTCGGATGGTCGACATCGACGTGGCCGCTTACGCCGCGGCGTCGCCGATCGCCGAGGGCGAGGGCAGCTCGCCGGTCAGGTAGCGCTGGACGTTGGGCGCGATCAACGCGACCACCTGCTCCGACGGCAGCGACGCCAGCGGCTCCAGCTTGATGATGTAGCGCATGAAGGCGAGCCCCGCCATCTGCGTCGCGACGAGGCTGATCCGCAGCGGCGCCTCCACCGAGTCGAGATCGGACTCGTTGACCACGCGCCGCAGGACCTGGGTGACCAGGAACTCCCGCAGCAGCTTCACCGTCCACTCGCTGCTCATCGCCGACCGCAGCACCGCCGCCGCGGCCGGCCCGGCGGGGGAGTCCCAGACCTTGAGGAACGTCCGCACCAGGTTGGTGCCGAGGTGGTCGATGCCGTCCGCCAGCACCATCGGCAGGATCTCGGCCGGGTTCAGCGGGATCTGCACCGCCGCCTGGAAGAGCTGATCCTTGGTGCCGAAGTAGTGGTGGACCAGGGCCGGATCGACACCGGCCCTGGTCGCTATCTGCCGCATGGTCGCGCCGTCGAAACCCTTCTCGGCGAAGGTCTCCCGAGCAGCCACGAGAATCGTCTCGCGAGTGTCGGGGGCGCCGGGACGGCGGCCGGTTCGGCGTACCACGATGATGACCTTAAGGGGTGCGGCGCCGCAGGGTCGCCGCGGCCGCGACCAGCGCGAGGATGATCGCTCCGGCGACGATCGCGACGTCGCGCCACATCGTGCCGGTCGCCGACGCGTTCGCGCCCACCTCCTGCAGCGCCTCGACCGCATAGGTCAGCGGCAGCACGTCGCTGATCCGCTGCAGCCAGGTGGCCATCTCGTCCCGCGGGACGAAGAGTCCGCACAGGAGCAGCTGCGGCAGCGCGATCACCGGCATGAACTGCACGGCCTGGAACTCCGTCTTGGCGAATGCGCTCGCCAGCAGGCCCAGCGCGACACCGAGCACCGCGTTGGTGATCGCGATTCCGATCACCAACGCCGGATTGCCGGCCGTGTCGAGGTCGAGCAGCCAGTAGGCGAGCGCGCTCGCCACCGTCGCCTGCACCGCGGCGGCCAGCCCGAACGCGAGACCGTAGCCGAAGAGCAGATCGGTCTTGCGCAGCGGTGTCGTGAGCAGCCGCTCCAGCGTGCCGGTGGTGCGCTCGCGCAGCATCGCGATGCTCGTCACCAGGAACATGATGACGAAGGGGAAGACCCCCAACATGATCAGCGCGATCCGGTCGAAGACCTGCGGCTGGTCGTCGAACATGAAATAGAGCAGCGTCAGCAGGAGGGTGGGCACGGCCACGAGCAATCCGATGGTACGCCGGTCGTGGCGCAGCTGACGCAGGATGCGCCCGGTCGTGTGCAGCAGGATCATGACTTACTCCGTCCCTGGAGCGCCTTGCGGGGCTCGCTTCGCTCACTCCTCATGCCGACTCCCCGCGCTTGATCAAGGTAAGAAACGCCTCGTCAAGGTCGTCCGTCCCGGCGGAGGCCTTCACCGCGGCCGGGGTGTCGTCCGCGATCAGCCTGCCCTCGCGGATCAGCAGCAGCCGGTCGCACCGATTCGCCTCGTCCATGACGTGGCTGGAGACGACGACCGTCGCGCCACCCGCCGCCAGCGCCCGGAACTGGTGCCACAGCTCGTCGCGCAGCACCGGGTCCTGTCCGACCGTCGGCTCGTCCAGGATCAGCACCTTCGGGTCGCCGACGATCGCGCACGCCAGCGAGGCCCGGCTGCGCTGCCCGCCGGAGAGGTCGCCGACGAGCTGGTGCGCCTGCTGCTCCAGCCCGACATTGCGGACCGCCTCATCGGCCTTGCCCGCGTCGAGGCCGTAGAGGCTGCCGAAGAAGCGGGCGTTCTCCCGGACGGTGAGGTCGGCGTAGACGCTCGGCGCCTGCGTCAGGTAGCCGATCTTGGAGCGGAGCTCCTTGTCGCCGGCCGATTTGCCGAGCACCGTGACCGTGCCGCTCTTCACCACCTGCACGCCGACGATGGCGCGCATCAGGGTGGTCTTGCCGCTGCCGCTCGGACCGAGCAGGCCCGTGAGGCCGCCGGACGGCATCGAGCAGGTCAGACCGGGCAGCACGGTGCGCTTGCCTCGGTCGACCACGAGGTCGTGGACCTCAATCATGGGGTTCCTCCCGGGTCTGGTCTATCTCATCGCTTGATGAATTCAACGCTAGATGAGTTAGCCGGACGCGTCAACACACCGCCCTTTCCCGACACCTCCCGCCCGCCTGCGTGAGCCGGCGCCCGCGTGAGGCTGCGCCGGCGCGACACGGCGCCTGCGTGAGACGGCGCCCGCATGGCTGGGCGCTGGCACTTGCTGGGGCGCTGGGTGCTTGTCGGGCGCTGTCGACGGGGCTTGATCGCGTTGTTTCCGGGAAACAGTCCCCTGCGGGGGTGCGCGACCGCCTTACTTCCGGGAAACAACGCGATCAAGCGGGCTGGTCGCCGCGAGCGACGCACGCCAACAGCATGCTTGCTGGGTGCTTGCTAGGCGCTGTCGCGGGCGCTTGATCGCGTTGTTTCCCGGAAACAGTCCCCTGCGGGGGTGCGCGACCGCCTTACTTCCGGGAAACAACGCGATCAAGCGGGCTGGTCGCCGCGAGCGACGCACGCCAACAGCATGCTTGCTGGGTGCTTGCTAGGCGCTGTCGCGGGCGCTTGATCGCGTTGTTTCCGGGAAACAATCCCCTGCGAGGGCGCGCGACCGCCCTGTTTCCGGGAAACAACGCGATCAAGCCGCTCCGCGCCGACGAGAGCGGGACCGGAATGCCCCGCCCACAGGCCACTCACCTAGCACCCTAGGAAGCTGAAGGGGGCGTGACCGGACAACCGGCGAGCCAGTCCGGCGTGCCGGTGACGAGCGCCGACCGGGGATAGGCTCGATCACCGTGACCGAGTGCCTGTTCTGTGCCGTGATCGCCGGGAGTACGCCGGCCATCGTCGTCCACGCCGATGACGTCGCCGTGGCGTTCCTGGATACGCGGCCGGTGTTCAAGGGGCACGTGCTCGTCGTGCCGAGGCAGCACGTGATCACCCTCACCGACCTGCCGGCAGATCGGCTAGGCCCGTTCTTCACCCGGGTCCAGGCGATCGCCGGTGCGGTCGAGCAGGGTCTCGACGCGGGCGGCACCTTCGTGGCGATGAACAACAGGATCAGCCAGAGTGTTGCTCACCTGCACGTACACGTGGTGCCCCGGCGCAAGGGCGACGGGCTGCGGGGGTTCTTCTGGCCGCGCACCACCTACGCGGACAGCGCGGAGGCCGCCGACTACGCCGACCGCATCCGAGGGAGAATCGGGTCATGGTTGAGCTAGATCCCACGATCGCCGAGAAGCTGAAGCGGGACGAGCACGGTCTCGTCGCGGCCATCGTCCGGCAGCACGACACCGGTGAGGTGCTGATGCTGGCGTGGATGGACGACGAGGCGCTGGCGCGGACACTGAGCACGGGCAGGGCGACCTACTGGTCGCGCAGCCGTGGCGAATACTGGGTCAAGGGCGAGACGTCGGGGCACGCCCAGCACGTGAAGTCCGTCGCGCTGGACTGCGACGGCGACGCCCTGCTGGTCAGCGTGGACCAGGTCGGCGCCGCCTGCCACACCGGCGAGCGGACCTGCTTCAACGACCACCTACCTCTGACCTGAGACAAGGGACACCCATGACCAGCGGCGCCGTCACCCCTGATCTTGCCGAATTCACCCGCCGCGCCCGGGGCCGCCGCGTGGTTCCCATCGCCCGGCGGGTGCTCGCCGACGGGGAGACCCCGGTCGGCGTCTACCGCAAGCTCGGCGGGGGGCCCGGCACGTTCCTCCTGGAGTCGGCGGAGCCGGCGGCGGGTGCTGCGTGGTCGCGGTACAGCTTCATCGGCGTACGCTCGCTGGCGACTTTGACCGAGCGCGACGGCCGTGCGGTGTGGCTCGGCGCGCCCCCCGCGGACCTGCCCACCGACGGCGATCCGATCGAGGTGCTGCGGGCGACGCTGAAGGCGCTCAGCCACGGCCACATCGACGACGACCTGCCGCCGCTCACCGGCGGCCTCGTCGGCTACCTCGGCTATGACATCGTGCGGCGGCTGGAGCGGCTGCCGGTGCTCGCCGAGGACGACCTGCACCTGCCGGAGCTGGGCCTGATGCTCGCGACCGACCTGGTGGTGCTCGACCACTTCGCGGGCGCGGCGATCCTCATCGCCAACGCGATCCTGCCGGTGGAGCACGACGACACCGAGTCGGCCGCCGCCTATCACCACGCGATCGGCCGGCTCGACGCGATGACGACCTCGCTGTCGCGCCCGACGCCGCCGCTCGTCTCGACGGTCGACCGCATCGGTGCGCCGGAGCTGCACAGCCGCACCGCGGCGGGGGAGTACGGCAAGGCGGTCGAGGCCGCCAAGGAGGCGATCCGGGCCGGCGACTGCTTCCAGATCGTGGTGTCGCAGCGGTTCGAGACGCCGTGCGAGGCCGACGCGCTCGACGTCTACCGGGTGCTGCGCACGACGAACCCGAGCCCCTACATGTACCTGCTGCGCTACGACGACTTCGACGTGGTCGGCTCGTCGCCGGAGGCGCACATCAAGGTCACGATCGAGGGCGACACCCGGCGGGCCCTGCTGCACCCGATCGCGGGCACCCGGCCCCGGGGCGCGGATCCCGAGGCGGACGCGATCTTCGCCGCCGAGCTGATCACCGACCCGAAGGAGCGCTCCGAGCACGTCATGCTCGTCGACCTGGGCCGCAACGACCTGGGCCGGGTGAGCGTACCGGGCACGGTGGAGGTGCCGGAGTTCGCGGCGATCGAGCGTTACAGCCACGTCATGCACATCGTCTCGACCGTCACCGGCGAGCTGCGCCCCGAGCACACGGCCTTCGACGCGCTCGCCGCGACGTTCCCGGCCGGCACGCTCTCGGGCGCGCCCAAGGTACGGGCGATGGAGATCATCGAGGAGCTCGAACCGACCCGCCGCGGCCTCTACGGCGGCACGGTCGGCTATCTGGGGTTCGGTGGCGATCTCGACATGGCGATCGCGATCCGGACCGCGCTGCTCCGGCACGGCAAGGCATATGTGCAGGCAGGGGCGGGGATCGTCGCCGACTCGGATCCGGTCGCGGAGGAGCAGGAGACGCGCAACAAGGCGATGGCGGTGCTCTCGGCGATCGCCGCCGCGCAAACCCTGCGCGCCGCCCGATGAAGGGTCGCGCGATCGTCGTCGGCCTCGCCGGTGCCGGGCTCGCGGCGCTCGTCGCCGATTCCGGCTGGTCGAGGGCACTCGCCCTGGTCGCGCTCGCCGGTTCGCTGGCGCTGCTGGCCCTGTCCGGCACGGCGCGCCGCGCGCTGGGCGGCCTCCTCGCGGCCATCGGCCTCGCGCTGGTCGCCATCGGGGTGTACGCCGCCAGTGCCGACGCCGCCCCGAAAATGCTCCTGGTGTCGCTCGGTGGAACCGCTGTCGCCTACTCGGGCTGGCTGGTGATCCGCCACAGCCCCGCCTGGACCGGCATGTCCTCGACTTACGATCGCCCCACCCCCACGGCGGACCCCGAGACCTCCAAGGACATCTGGGACGCCCTGGACCGGGGCGAGGACCCCACCACCCGCTGACCGCCAAGATCGCCGCAACTCTTCAAGAGTTGGTCCTACAACCCCGTTAGGACCAACTCTTGAAGAGTTGCGGCGATCTTGGCGGGAGGGGTGCGCATTATGCACTAGGCCAATGGGTGGGCGCTCTCATACCCCGGGGGATGTATGTCGGACGACTCGACCTAGCATCTGGCCATGACGACACCCGGAGAGGGGCTGATCAGCGCGGAGGCCGATGAACCGACCTCTCCGCCGAAGGCCGGAGGCGTTGACGCAGTGCAGGGAAGCGTACTCGACGAGATCATCGCGGGCGTCCGTGAAGATGTCGAAGCACGTCAGCAACTGGTCTCCCTGGAGGAGATCAAGCGGATCGCCGCAGCGGCACCGGCAGCACTCGATGCCTATGCCGCACTTCGCAAGGCCGGGGTCGGCGTGATCGCCGAGGTCAAGCGCTCGTCCCCCTCCAAGGGAGCGCTCGCGGACATCCCCGACCCGTCCGAGCTCGCCGCCCAGTACGCCGATGGCGGTGCCCGATGCGTCAGCGTGCTGACCGAGGGCCGCTGGTTCGGCGGATCCCTGGACGACCTAGCCGCCGTCCGTGCCGCCATCAACATCCCGGTGCTGCGCAAGGACTTCATCGTCTCGACCTACCAGGTGCACGAGGCTCGGGCCTATGGTGCCGATCTCGTCCTGCTGATCGTGGCGGCGCTGGACCAGAAGGTGCTCGTCGGCCTGCTGGAGCGGATCGAGTCGCTCGGCATGACCGCGCTCGTCGAGGTGCACACCGAGGAGGAGGCGGACCGGGCTCTCGAGGCCGGTGCCCGCGTCATCGGAGTCAATGCGCGCGACCTGCGTACCCTTGAGGTGGATCGATCCGTCTTCGAGCGCATCGCGCCCGGATTGCCCAACCACGTTGTCAAGATCGCGGAGTCGGGCGTGCGGGGACCGCTCGACCTGATCCGTTACGCGTCCGCCGGCGCCGATGCGGTGCTGGTGGGTGAGGGTCTGGTGACCCAGAAGAGCCCGCGGGAGGCGGTGGCCGAGCTGGTCAACGCCGGCAACCACCCCGCGACCCCGCGTCCGGCCCGCTAACTCTTTACCAGGGAGGCGTCGTGTCACAGCCCGATGACAAGGGTCACTTCGGCAAATATGGCGGTCGATTCGTTCCGGAGGCGCTGATCGCGGCGCTGGACGAGCTCGACGCCGCCTATCGCAAGGCACAGACCGACGACGACTTCCAGGCCGAGTTCGGCCGGCTGCTGCGGGACTACGCGGGTACGCCGTCGATGCTCTACGACGCCACGAGGCTCTCCGCCGAAGCGGGCGCCCGCATCCTGCTCAAGCGCGAGGACCTCAACCACACGGGCGCGCACAAGGTGCGCAACGTGCTCGGCCAGGCCCTGCTGACGAAGCGGATGGGCAAGACCCGCCTGATCGCCGAGACCGGGGCCGGTCAGCACGGCGTCGCCACCGCCACCGCCGCCGCGCTGCTCGACCTCGAGTGCGTGATCTACATGGGCGAGGTGGACACGCAGCGCCAGTCGCTCAACGTGGCCCGGATGAAGATGCTCGGCGCGACGGTGATCCCGGTGACGATCGGCTCGCGGACGTTGAAGGACGCGATCAACGAGTCGCTCCGCGACTGGGTGACCACAGTGGACAAGACGCACTACCTGCTCGGCACGGCCGCCGGGCCGCACCCGTTCCCGGTCATGGTGCGCGACTTCGTCGCGGGCATCGGCACCGAGGCGCGGGCGCAGGTGCTGGAGCTGACCGGCGAGCTGCCCGACGCGGTCTGCGCCTGCATCGGCGGCGGTTCCAACGCGATCGGCGCCTTCCATGCCTTCGTGCCCGACACGGGCGTGCGCCTCTACGGCTTCGAGGCGGGCGGTGACGGCATCGAGACCGGTCGCCACGCGTCGAGCATCACGGGCGGCGACACGGGTGTGCTGCACGGCGCCCGCACCTACCTGCTGCAGGACGAGGACGGCCAGACGATCGACTCGCACTCGATCTCGGCCGGTCTGGACTACCCGGGCGTCGGCCCCGAGCACGCCTGGCTGCACGACACCGGCCGGGCGGTCTACGAGCCGGTCACCGACGCCGAGGCGATGGCCGCGTTCCAGCTGCTCTGCCGCACCGAGGGGATCATCCCGGCGATCGAGAGCTCGCACGCCATCGCGGGTGCGCTGCGGATCGTGCCCGCCCTGACCGCGGAGCTCGGCCGCCCGCCGGTCATCATCGTCAACCTCTCCGGCCGGGGCGACAAGGACATGCACACCGCCGGGGAGTACTTCGGCCTGTTCAAGGCGGAGGACGCCCGATGAATGTCGCTGTCGCCTACGAGAAGGCAGCCGCCGACGGCCGGGCCGCCCTGGTCGGCTACCTGCCCGCCGGGTTCCCGACGGTCGCCGGTGCCGTCGACGCGATCAACGCCATGATCGACTCAGGCGTGGACATCGTCGAGATCGGCATGCCCTACTCCGACCCGGTCATGGACGGCCTCGTCATCCAGCGCGCGTGCCAGGTCGCGCTCGAGGCCGGCGTACGCACCCGCGACATCATCAGCACCGTCGACCAGGTCACCGGGCAGGGCGTACCCATTCTGGTCATGACCTACTGGAACCCCGTCGAGCGATACGGTGTCGACGCCTTCGCCCGGGACCTCGCCGGTGCCGGTGGCGCGGGCCTGATCACGCCGGACCTCATCCCCGACGAGGCCGACGAGTGGCTCGCCGCCTCCGACGTGCACGGGCTCGACCGGATCTTCCTCGTCTCGCCCTCGTCGACCGACGAGCGCCTCGCGATGACCGTGCGGCACTGCCGCGGCTTCGTCTACGCCACGGCCGTCATGGGCGTCACGGGTGCGCGGGACGCGACCTCCAGCCTGGCCCAGCCGCTGGTCGCGCGGGCCAAGGCCGTTCCGGGTGCGCCGCCGGTCAGTGTCGGCCTGGGGGTACGCAACGGGAAGCAGGCCGCCGAGGTCGGCGCCTTCGCCGACGGGGTGATCGTGGGCAGCGCTCTCGTCAGCGCCCTGCTCGACGCGTCGACCCCCGAGGAGGGGCTCGCCGGGATCCGCTCGCTCACCACCGAGCTGCGGGCCGGTGTGGCCGCCGCCATCCGGTGATCGACCCGCTCATCGATCTGCCCCGGGACCTGCTGGAACGCTACGCCGACTGGTCCTTCGACGAGGCGTACCACCACACCCCGGGCCGGCCGACCTATCGGCTGGACGGGGTGGCGGAGACCCGCTTCGTCAAGGTGCTCCCCGCGTCGCTGGAGCGCGTGCTCATCGACGAGGTGATGCGGCTGCGCTGGGCGGCCGAGTGGCTGTCGGTGCCGGAGCTCGTCGAGCACGGCACCGACGGCGAGCTCTCCTGGCTGATGACGCGGGCGTTGCCGGGGGTGGACGCGTCGGTTCACCCGTGGTGCAAGGGCGACCCCGAGCGGCTCGCCACGGTGCTGGGCGCGGCGCTGCGGGGGTTGCACGACGGCGTA
Source organism: Allocatelliglobosispora scoriae (assembly GCF_014204945.1). Taxonomy (NCBI): domain Bacteria; kingdom Bacillati; phylum Actinomycetota; class Actinomycetes; order Micromonosporales; family Micromonosporaceae; genus Allocatelliglobosispora; species Allocatelliglobosispora scoriae. The sequence continues at coordinate 1,693,202 of NZ_JACHMN010000002.1, read as the reverse complement.
CCGGTGCGGGAGTGCCCCTTCGCCCTGCCGGAGGCCGACGACGGCGACCAGGTGGTCCTGCACGGGGATTTCTGCCTGCCCAACGTGCTGCTCACCGGTGAGGTCGTGACCGGCTTCATCGACGTGGGCCGGCTCGGCATCGGCGATCGCTGGTGGGACCTCGCGGTGGGCTCGGCGAGCATCACCCGCAACTGCGGTCCGGGCCACGAGGAGGCATTCTTCGCCGGCTATGGCCTGAGCCCCGATCGGGAGCGCGTCCAGCGCTACCGGGAGGCCTACGACGCGCTGCCCTAGGCCGGTCGGCGCTCGATCCGCTCGATGATGTCGAAACGGGACGAGCGCCGGTCGGACAATCACCCGCCTCTTCACTTTTCCGCAAAGCCGGGTAGCGTCTACGCCCGTGAACCTCGCCTCTATCCCGAGCCCCACGACGGCCGTCTGGCACCTCGGCCCGGTGCCGATCCGGGCCTACGCGCTCTGCATCATCGCCGGCATCATCGCAGCGTGCTTCATCACCGATCGCCGCATGCGCGCCCGGGGCGTGCAGCCGTGGGTGATTCTCGACGTCGCGGTCTACGCGGTTCCCTTCGGCATCATCGGTGCGCGGATCTATCACGTGATCTCCTCGCCGCAGGGCTATTTCGGTGAGGGCGGCGAGCCGATCAAGGCGCTCTACATCTGGGAGGGCGGCCTCGGCATCTGGGGCGCGGTCGCGGGCGGCGCGCTCGGCGCCTGGCTCGCCTGCCGGCAGCTCCGCCTGCCGTTCGCGCTCGTCGCCGACACCCTCGCCGTCGGCCTGCCGGTCGCGCAGGGCATCGGCCGGCTCGGCAACTGGTTCAACAACGAGCTGCACGGCGGCCACACCGATCTGCCGTGGGGCCTCGAGGTGCACCAGATGGGCCCCAACGGCCAGGCCGAGGTGGGCCCCGCACCCGACAACGCGCCGCAGCTCCTCGAGGGCGGCCCGTTCCACCCGACCTTCCTCTACGAGCTCATCTGGGACCTCGGCATCGCCGGGGTGGTCCTCTGGGCCGACCGGAAGTACAAGTTCGGCAAGGGCCGCGCGTTCGCGCTCTACGTCATGCTCTACACGCTCGGCCGGGGCGTCATCGAGTCCATCCGTACCGATGAGGCCACGGTGATCGGCCCCTGGCGCATCAACGTGTGGGTCTCGATCATCGTCTTCCTGGCCGCGCTCATCTACTTCGTGCGGGTCAAGGGCCCCCGGGAGTACGTCGCCCCGCTCGCCGAGGGCCGCGGCTACCAGGTCCTCACCGAGGAGGAGTTCACCGCCTACCGCGAGACCGGTGTGGTCCCGGAGATCCCCGTCGTCGAGGAGCTCGAGTCCGACGCCGACGAAGAGTCCGACGACGCCTCTCCGAGCGGCGGCGATTCGCCGGGCGACGACGACGCCCCGGCGAAGTCGAAGGCCGCGGAGAAGGGCTGAGCTGGTGGGTCAAGCGGTGGTGGTCGGTGCCGGCGTCGGCGGGCTCGCCGCCGCCGGAGCGCTGGCCCGGGCCGGGTGGCGTGTCACGCTGATCGAGCAGGCGGATCGGCTGCGTACCGACCCGGCCGCGCTGCTCATCTGGCCCAACGGACTGCGGGCGCTGCGATCGCTCGGGCTCGGTGACGGGCTCGCCGCGATCGGCACGCCCGTTCCGCCCGGCGGTCTGCGCCGGGCGGACGGGTCCTGGCTGGTCCAGCCCGGCGTCGCGGCGGCGGATCGGCAGATCCCGGTGGTGGTGCACCACGAGGACCTGCACGATGTGCTCATCGCGAAGCTCACCGACCGGGTCGAGATCCGCACCGGCATCACGGTGAAGTCCGGCCGGGGCGACAACCACGACCGGCCCAGCGTCACCGACGGCCGGACCACCTGGGACGCGGACCTCATCGTCGCGGCCGACGGCACGTCGAGCACGCTGCGCCGCATCGTCGCCCCCGAGGCCGGTGTGGCGAGCAGCGGGTACGCGGCCTGGCGGGCCGTGATCCCCTGGTACCGGGCTCCGCAGCTCGGCGGCGACGTCGTCTTCGGCGGCGAGACGATGGGCAGCGGTTACCGGTTCTTCGCCGCGTCCCTGGGCGACCGGGGCTCGGCCGGCGGTTCCACCCGGGGCGGCATCTACTGGCAGGCGACGGTGGCGGGCGCGGCCCGGCCGGAGTCGGCGGCGACCCAGCTCAACCTGCTGCGCCGGTGGTTCGAGCGCTGGCCGTCGCCGGTGAGCGAGCTGCTCGCGGCGACCGAGGCCGGCGATGTCGTGCAGCACGACGTCCGGGAGGTGACGCCGAGCCCGCTGCGGGTCGGCGTGCCGTCCGGGACCGGCGGGATCGTGCTGCTCGGCGATGCCGCGCACGGTATGGCCCATCACCTGACCCAGGGCGCGTGCCTCGCCTTCGAGGACGCCGCGATCCTGGCGTCGCTGACGAAGGAGACGCTGCCGGGGCAGGGTTTGCGGGCGAGCGTCAGCGCCTACTCGGCGGCCCGGGCGTCCCGGGGCGCCGAGGTGGCCCGCCAGAGCAAGCGGGTCGGTGCGCTGCTCGCCGACCGGGGCCGGGTCGCGACCCGGGCTCGCGACGCCGCTTTCGGCCTCCTGCAGCCCCGTGTGCTCGACAAGGCCCGCGCGAGCGCCGCCAACTGGTTCCCCCCGAAGTAGCCGGATCGTCGCAACGACATGGTGGGTGCCGCCCGGCCGGGCGGCACCCACCATGTCGTTGCGTGACGCTTTGCTCTGCTTACACGGACGCATCACCCGACAAGCTCTGCTTACACGGACGCATCACCCGACAAGTCCGGACTTTCCCGGTGATGCGTCCGTGTAAGCAGAGCAAAGCGCGGTGGCGCCGTGGTGCCTCACTCCCGTCAGGAGGCGGCTGGCGGCTCCTTCGGCAGGACGATCGTGTCGGGGGACTGGCCGGTCTTGAGGTGGGTGCTGACCTTGGCGTACTCGGTCTCGGCGGAGTTGAGGATCCGCTCCCAGCGGTGCCGCATCGGCAGGATCAAGCCACCGCCGACACCGACGATGAGGATGCCGCCGACGGTGGCGAGTGCCGTGATGAGGATCGGCATGGTGACCGTGGTGCCGATGCCGACCTGGTTGAGCGCGGCGATGACACCGAGCGCGATGATCAGCACCTGGGCGGCCCGGGCCAGCCCCTTGCCGTAGGAGAACTGCGCCAGCGAGTTGCGGATGATGTCGAAGACGGCGTTGGCGATCGCGACCGCGACGACCACGATCACGCAGGCGACGATGAGGCGGGGCAGCCACGCGATGATCGTGTTGATCAGGGAGGTGACCGGGTTGGGTCCGAAGACCGCGAACGCCACGAGCAGCGTGAAGAGCAGCACTATGTACCGCACGAGCCGCCCGACGAGCGCACTCGGCGTGTAGTTCCCGGTCCACCGGCGCAGCCCGGTGCGCTCCGCGAGCCGGTCGAAGCCCACGCGGGTCAGGAGCTTGGTGACGAGGCTGTCCAGCGCCCGGGCCACGAGCCAGCCGACGAAGACGATGGCGAGGAACACCAATACCTTGAGAAGGACGTTGGCGATGCCATTCAGCGTGTTACCAAAGGTGTCCGAGAAATCCATATCACGAGGATAAAGACGGTAAAGGCTTTTTAAGCGATAAATCGCCCAAATAGCACATCTCAGCAGGTGGACGGTGTGATCTATCTGTGTCTGGCGCTATGTCCAGGGGGTTAACGTAGACTCACTTGCACGGCGACCCCTAAAGTTGTCGTTCCCGAGAGCCTCAGGTTCTCGCCCCCAGGGCCGACGTCGTCCCGATGTTCATTCGAGAACGACGACAGGAGGCCGGCGTGGTGTCCGCGTACCCTCACCCCCAGGGGCTGTACGACCCGTCGCAGGAGCGTGACGCATGCGGCGTCGCCTTCGTCGCCGACCTCCACGGCCGTCGCAGCCATGATGTGGTGGCCAAGGGGCTCTCCGCACTCCGGCGCCTCGACCACCGGGGCGCGCGCGGTGCCGAGCAGGAGACCGGTGACGGCGCCGGCATCCTGCTGCAGATCCCGGACGCGTTCTACCGCGAGGTCGTCGACTTCCCGCTGCCCGCCCCCGGTGCCTACGCGACGGGCCTGGTCTTCCTGCCCGGCAACGGCGCGGACGAGGCCCGGGCGATCACCGTGCTGGAGAAGTACGCCCTGGTCGAGGGCGCTGAGATCCTCGGCTGGCGAGACGTTCCGGTGCACCCGCGCGGCCTGGGCGCCACGGCCGAGCGGGCCCGTCCGCGCATCCGACAGGTGTTCATCGCCGCCCACCATCTGGGATCTGCCGAGCCGCTGAGCGGGCTGGAGCTGGAGCGCGTCGCCTTCTGCGTGCGCAAGCAAGCCGAGCGGGAGACCCGCGAGCGCGGCGTCCCGGCCTATTTCCCGTCGCTCTCGGCGCGGACCATCGTCTACAAGGGCATGCTCACGCCTGACCAGCTCGCCACCTTCTTCGCCGACCTGTCCGACCGGCGCGTGGTGAGCGCGATGGCGCTGGTCCACTCGCGCTTCTCGACGAACACGTTCCCGAGCTGGCCGCTGGCCCACCCCTACCGCTACATCGCGCACAACGGCGAGATCAACACCATCCGGGGCAACAAGAACTGGATGCAGGCCCGCGAGGCCCTCCTCGCCAGCCCGCTGATCCCCGGCAACCTGCGCCGCCTCTTCCCGGTCTGCTCGCCCGACGCGAGCGACTCGGCCAACTTCGACGAGGTGCTGGAGCTGCTCCACCTCGCGGGCCGGTCGCTGCCGCACGCCGTGCTGATGATGATTCCCGAGGCGTGGGAGAACGACCCGGCGATGGACCCCGCACGGCGGGCGTTCTACCAGTTCCACTCCAGCCTGATCGAGCCGTGGGACGGCCCGGCGAGCGTGGCGTTCTGCGACGGCACCCTCATCGGCGCGGTGCTCGACCGCAACGGGCTACGGCCGGGGCGCTGGTGGCGTACCGACGACGATCTTGTGATCTTGGGTTCTGAGGCCGGTGTGCTGGACCTCGACCCGGCGACCGTGGTGGCGAAGGGCCGGCTGCAGCCGGGCCGGATGTTCCTGGTCGACACCGAGGCCGGCCGGATCATCCTGGACGACGAGATCAAGAGCGAGCTCGCCGCGGCAGCGCCCTACGCGGACTGGCTGCACGCCGGGCTGATGCACCTGGAGCAGCTGCCCGAGCGTGAGCACGTCGTCTACACGCACGAGTCGGTGCAGCGGCGCCAGCAGACCTTCGGCTACACCGAGGAGGAACTCAAGATCCTCATCGGTCCGATGGCCCGCTCCGGTGCCGAACCGCTCGGCTCGATGGGCACCGACACGCCGATCTCGCCGCTCTCGACGCGGCCCCGGCTGCTCTACGACTACTTCCACCAGATCTTCGCGCAGGTCACGAACCCGCCGCTCGACGCGATCCGCGAGGAGATGGTGACGAGCCTGTCGCTGACGATCGGGCCCGAGGGCAACCTGCTGGAGCCGAGCGCGGCGAGCTGTCGCCAGATCGTGCTGCCCTACCCGATCATCGACAACGACGAGCTCGCCAAGATCCTGTCGATCGACCACGACGGCGACATGCCCGGCTACCAGGCCGTCCGCGTCTCGGGGCTCTACCCGCTGCGCGACGGTGCCAAGGGGCTCAAGGCGCGGCTCACCGAGATCTGCCGGCACGTCTCCGAGGCGATCGACGACGGCGTGCGCATCCTCGTGCTGTCGGACCGCGACTCCACCGCCGACCTGGCACCGATCCCGTCGCTGCTGCTCACCGCCGCCGTGCACCAGCACCTCGTGCGCGAGCAGACCCGCACCCAGGTCGCGCTGATCATCGAGTCGGGCGACTGCCGCGAGGTGCACCACGCGGCCGTGCTCATCGGCTACGGCGCCGCCGCCGTCAACCCCTACCTCGCCTTCGAGTCCGCCGAGGACCTGATCGCGACGGGCGCGCTGCCCGGGGTGACGCCGGAGAAGGCGATCCGCAACTACGTCAAGGCGCTCGGCAAGGGCGTCCTGAAGATCATGTCGAAGATGGGCATCTCGACGGTCTCGTCCTACTGCGGTGCCCAGGTCTTCGAGGCGGTCGGGCTCGCCCCGGCGCTGATCGAGCGCTACTTCACCAGCACCTCGTCGAAGATCGCGGGCATCGGGCTCGCCGAGATCCACGCCGAGGTCGCCGCGCGGCACTCGGTCGCCTACCCCACCAACCCGGCCGAGCAGGCGCACCGGCGCCTCGATGTCGGCGGCGAATACCAGTGGCGGCGCGAGGGCGAGGTGCACCTCTTCAACCCGGAGACGGTCTTCCTGCTCCAGCACGCCACCCGCTCCGGGCAGTTCAAGGTGTTCCGCGAGTACACCACCAAGGTCAACGAGCTGTCGCGCCAGGCCGGTCACCTGCGCGGCCTCTTCAGCCTCCCCGACGACCTGGAGCCGATCGACATCGACGAGGTCGAGCCGGTCTCGGCGATCGTCAAGCGCTTCTCCACCGGGGCGATGAGCTACGGCTCGATCTCCGCCGAGGCGCACGAGACGCTCGCCATCGCGATGAACTCCCTCGGCGGCAAGTCCAACACCGGCGAGGGCGGCGAGGACGTGGACCGGCTGCACGACCCGGCGCGCCGCTCGGCGGTGAAGCAGATCGCCTCGGGCCGCTTCGGCGTCACGGCCGAATACCTGGTCAACGCCGACGACCTGCAGATCAAGATGGCGCAGGGCGCCAAGCCCGGCGAGGGCGGCCAGCTCCCCGGCAACAAGGTGTGGCCGTGGATCGCGAAGACCCGCCACGCCACCCCCGGCGTCGGGCTCATCTCCCCGCCGCCGCACCACGACATCTACTCCATCGAGGACCTCGCGCAGCTCGTCTTCGACCTCAAGAGCGTCAACCCGACCTCGCGCGTGCACGTCAAGCTCGTCTCCGAGGTCGGCGTCGGCACGGTCGCCGCCGGCGTCGCGAAGCTCAAGGCCGACGTCATCCTGATCTCGGGTCACGACGGCGGCACCGGCGCCAGCCCGCTCAACAGCTTGAAGCACGCGGGTACGCCGTGGGAGCTCGGCCTCGCCGAGACGCAGCAGACGCTGCTCCTCAACGGCCTGCGGGACCGGGTGACCGTGCAGGTCGACGGCCAGCTCAAGACCGGCCGCGATGTCGTCATCGCCGCCCTGCTCGGCGCGGAGGAGTTCGGCTTCGCCACGGCACCGCTGATCGTCTCCGGGTGCGTCATGATGCGCGTCTGCCACCTCGACACCTGCCCGGTCGGCATCGCGACGCAGAACCCGCGGCTGCGCGAGCGCTTCACCGGCCAGCCCGAGTTCGTGGAGAACTTCTTCCTCTTCCTCGCCCAGGAGGTGCGGGAGCTGCTCGCCCAGCTCGGCCTGCGCAGCCTCGACGAGGCGATCGGCCACGTCGAGCTGCTCGACTTCGCGCCGGCCGTCGACCACTGGAAGGCGCACGGACTCGACCTGACGCCGGTGCTGCACGCGCCGGAGCTGCCCGAGGGCGCGTCGCTGCGCAAGACCCGCGACCAGGACCACGAGCTGCACAAGTCGCTCGACAACGAGCTGCTGCGCCTCGCCGCACCGGCGCTGGAGTCGGGTCGGCCGGTGACCGCCACGGTCGCCGTCCGCAACGAGCACCGGTCCGTCGGCGCGATGCTCGGCGGCGAGGTCGCCCGGCGCTACGGCGGCAAGGGCCTGCCCGAGGACACGATCGTGCTGACCCTCGTCGGCACAGCCGGCCAGTCCTTCGGTGCCTGGCTGCCGCACGGCGTCACGATGCGCCTCAACGGCGACGCCAACGACTACGTCGGCAAGGGCCTGTCCGGCGGGCGGCTCATCGTGCGCCCGCACGCCAGCGCCGGTTTCGTCGCCGAGGACCAGGTCATCGCGGGCAACACCGTGCTCTACGGCGCGACCTCCGGCGAGGTCTTCCTGCGCGGCCAGGTCGGCCAGCGCTTCGCGGTCCGCAACTCGGGTGCCGCGGCGGTCGTCGAGGGCGTGGGCGACCACGGCTGCGAATACATGACCGGCGGCACCGTGGTGGTGCTCGGGCCCACCGGGCGCAACTTCGCGGCGGGCATGAGCGGCGGCAAGGCCTACGTCCTGGACCTCAACCCGGAACTCGTCAACCGCGAGCTCGTCGACCTCGACGCCGTCACCGGCGACCTCGCCGAGGAGCTGCGCTGCCTGGTCGAGCGGCACTACGCCGAGACCGAGTCGGCGGTCGCCGAGAAGATCCTGGCCGATTGGGACCCGGCGCGGTTCACCGCCGTGATCCCGCGCGACTACAAGCGAGTGCTGGATGTGATGCGGGCCGCCGAGGCTGCCGGCCGTGACGTCGACGCGGCTGTCATGGAGGTGGCACGTGCCTGACCCGAATGGATTCCTGCGCTATGACCGGCGGCTCCCCGCGCGCCGCCCGGTCCCCGTGCGGATCATGGACTGGCAGGAGGTCTACCCGCCCGCGAGCGACGAGCTCGTGCGCGAGCAGGCCACCCGCTGCATGGACTGCGGCATCCCGTTCTGCCACGACGGGTGCCCGCTCGGCAACCGCATCCCGGACTGGAACGACCTGACGCGTACCGACTCGTGGGGTGCGGCGATCGAGTCGCTGCACGCGACCAACAACTTCCCGGAGTTCACCGGGCGGTTGTGCCCCGCACCGTGCGAGGCGGCCTGCGTGCTCGGCATCGCCGGTGGCGAGCCCGTCACGATCAAGCAGGTCGAGGTCTCGATCATCGACCACGCGTTCGCCGACGGCTCGGTCACCCCGCAGCCCGCGCCGACGCTGTCGGGCCGGTCCGTCGCCGTCGTGGGCTCCGGCCCGGCCGGGCTCGCCGCGGCACAGCAGCTCGCCCGCGCGGGCCACCGGGTCACCGTCTTCGAACGCGACGACGCCGTCGGCGGCCTGCTGCGCTACGGCATCCCCGACTTCAAGCTGGAGAAGCACCACATCGACCGCCGGGTGGAGCAGCTGATCGCCGAGGGCGTCACCTTCCGCACCGGCGTCAACGTGGGCGTCGACATCTCGGCCTTCGAGCTGCGCTCCGCGCACGACGCGGTGCTGCTGGCGACCGGTGCGCTCGCCGGACGCGACACGGCTGACACGCCGGGACGCTCGCTGCGCGGCGTGCACTTCGCGATGGAGCACCTGGTGCAGGCCAACCGTTTCGTCTCCGGGCTCGGCGAGCCGGAGATCACCGCGGCCGGCAAGCACGTGATCATCATCGGCGGCGGTGACACCGGCGCCGACTGCCTGGGCGTCGCGCACCGGCAGAGCGCCGCCTCGATCACCCAGCTCGACCGCTACCCGACCCCGCCGAACGCCCGCGAGGAGGCGCGCGACCCGTGGCCGACCTGGCCGTGGATCCTGCGCAACTACGCCGCGCACGAGGAGGGCGGCGAGCGGGTCTTCGCCGTCGCCGTGCAGTCCTTCGTGGACGACGGGACCGGGCAGGTCAAGGCCATCCAGCTAGCCGATGTCGTGGTCGAGCGCGTCAACGGTCGCGGCGTGGTCAGCGTGGTGCCGGGCACCGAGCGGGAGATCCCGGCCGACCTGGTGCTGCTCGCGATCGGCTTCGACGGCACCGATGCGCTGCCCGCCCTCGCCGACCTCGGCCTCGCACCCACGTCGCGGGGGACCATCGGGGCCGGGCCGGACTGGCAGACCGACGCCGAGGGCGTCTTCGTCGCGGGCGACGCGCACAAGGGTGCCTCGCTCATCGTCTGGGCCATCGCGGAGGGCCGTTCGGCGGCCGCCTCGATCCACGCCTACCTCGGCGGTACCGGTTCGCTTCCGGCTCCCGTGACGCCGGCCAGCAAGCCGCTGGTGGCGGTCTGAGTCTCCGCTTACCCGGTGTAAGCAGAGCGCTCTGCTTACACCGAGTAAGCTCGCCGCTCGTGATGGTGCGGCGGGCGGGCATGGACGACCTGGCGGGTCTCGCGGCCCTGCGCCGCCGCTGGCTGGAGGAGGACGGGCTCCCGCCCGGCACCGATCCCGGCTTCGAGCAGCGCTTCACCGACTGGCTGACGGCCTTCTGGGACACCCGGGTCTTCTTCGTGGCGTCCGTCGGCGATGAGCTGATCGGGATGATGAACCTCGCCCTCTTCGACCGGATGCCCGCGCCCGGCCGCCCGTCGGCCCGCTGGGGCTACCTCGGCAACGCGTTCGTGCCCGCCGAGCACCGCGCCGCCGGAGTCGGCCGCGCGATCCTCGACGAGCTGCTCGCCCACGCCCGCGCCGAGGGCCTGGTCCGGGTGGTCCTGGCCCCCAGCGAGCGCTCGGTGGAGTTCTACCGCCGCGCCGGCTTCGGCCCCGCCGACATGCTGATGGCCCAGGTCCTCCGCTAGCGCGTCGCGCACGCTCAAGGTCGTGCACTTTGTCGGAAACTGGCCGGTCGCGGGCCTGCTGAGAGGCATGTCTTGGGCGCGGCGAGTGGGTGCGCGCCGGGCGAGAGCGGTGATCGTGCACGTTCCGGGAAACTGCCCCTACCCGCGCGCATGATCGTGCTGTTTCCCGGAAGCTGGCCCTACCGACACGGCCCGAGGGGACTGTTCCAGGAAACGACGAGATCATGGCGGCGACGCACGCGCTGCGCGAGGGCGGGGTCCGTCGTTGTAGCGGCGTGAGGGCGATCATGGCGAGAGTGCTGGTGCTGGTCGGGGTCGCGGCGGCGGGCGGGTGCGCGGCCCTGGTCCAGCCGATGCCGGGCGAGTCGCTGCCGCCGGTCAACGAGTTCACCGTCGCGGCGACGGGCGACTTCATCGTGCAACCACAGCTCGCCGCCGCCGCTGCGGCCGACGCCCGCGCAGAAAACCTCGACGGGTACGCCTTCAGCCGCATCATGGGCAGCCTCAGCGACACCGTGCACGCCGCCGACCTGGGGATCTGTCACTGGGAGGTACCCGTCGCCCGGCCGGGGGACCCGATCACCGATTTCCCCACCTTCAACGCACCGCCCGAGCTGATCGCCGCCGCCGTGGACCTCGGCTACGACGCGTGCTCCACCGCCTCCAACCACACCCTCGATTACGGCGAGGAAGGCGTGGCGCGGACCCTGTCGGGGCTGGAGAAGGCGGGCATCCGCCACGCGGGCTCGGCGCGGACGAGGGCCGAGGCGATGATGCCGACGGTGCTCAACGTACGCGGGGTGCGGGTGGGGCACCTGTCGTACACGTTCAGCTTCAACGGGATCGAGCGGCCGGCCGGGAAGCAGTGGATCGCCAACCTCATCGATCCGAAGGCGATCATCGACGAGGCGCGCCGGGCACGGGCGGCGGGTGCCGAAGTGGTGATCGTGAGCCTGCAGTGGGGCACCGAATATCAGCACGAGCCGGATATCGGACAGCTGGGCCTCGCCCGCGAGCTGCTCGCCGCGCCGGAGATCGACCTGATCATCGGCCACCACGTGCACGTCGTGCAGCCGTTCGAGAAGATCGGCGAGAAGTGGGTCGCCTACGGCATCAGCAACGTGATGACCCGCTTCCCGGACGGTTCACCGGAGGATACGCAGGACGCGTTGGTCGCGACGTTCACCTTCACGCGTACCGCCGCGGGCTGGCGCGTGACCCGCGTGCAGGCTCGACCGACGTGGATGGAGTACCAGCCACGCCCCCGGATCGTCGACCTGCCCGACGCGCTCGCCGACCCGACGACCGGCGAGGGGCAGCGGGCCGCCTACCGGCGAGCACATGATCGAATCGTCCGGTGGATCGAGGCCAGGGGCGCGGCCCAGGACGGGTTGGTCATCTCGGGCAACTAACTACGGATTGGGTAAACGCTGGTTAAAGCGCTGGTGTTTGGCCCACTAATGTTTGCCCCGGGGTCAAACTGGTGACGGCGACGGGACTACTCTGTAACACCGTGACTCGCCGCGCAAAGATTGTCTGTACCCTCGGTCCTGCGACATCCAGCCCCGAGCGCCTCAAGGCGCTCATCGATGCTGGCATGAACGTGGCCCGGATGAACTTCAGCCATGGCTCCCACGCCGACCACGAAGCCGTGTTCGAGACCGTGCGTCGCCAGGCCCGCGCAGCTGGGGCCGCCGTGGCGATCCTGGCCGACCTTCAGGGCCCCAAGATCCGACTGGGCAAATTTATCGATGGACCGCACGAGTGGCGCACCGGTGACACGGTGACGATCACGAGCGACGACATCGAGGGCACCGCCGATCGGGTCTCCTGCACCTATTCCAAGCTTCCCGACGAGGTGAAGTCCGGCGACCGGCTGCTCATCGATGACGGCAAGGTCTCCGTCGAGGTCGTCGACGTGACCGGCACGGATATCCGCTGCCTGGTCGTCGAGGGCGGCATGGTCTCCAACAACAAGGGGGTCTCGCTGCCCAACGTCGCGGTGAGCGTGCCCGCGATGTCGGAGAAGGACGCCGAGGACCTGCGCTTCGCGCTGCGCCTCGGTGTCGACTGGGTGGCGCTGTCGTTCGTGCGCGCGCCCGAGGACATCAAGATGGTTCACGCGATCATGGAGGAGGAGGGCGTCCACCGCCCCGTCATCGCCAAGATCGAGAAGCCGGAGGCGGTCGCGCAGCTCGAAGCGATCGTCGACGCCTTCGACGGCATCATGGTCGCCCGCGGTGACCTCGGCGTTGAGATGCCGCTGGACGAAGTGCCGCTGGTGCAGAAGCGCGCCGTGCAGCTCGGCCGGGAGTACGCCAAGCCGGTCATCGTCGCCACCCAGATGCTCGACTCGATGGTCGACAACTCGCGCCCGACCCGCGCCGAGGCGAGCGACGTCGCCAACGCGGTGCTCGACGGCGCCGACGCGGTCATGCTCTCGGCGGAGACGAGTGTCGGCAAGTACCCGGTGCTCACCGTCAGCACGATGGCGAAGATCATCATGACCACGGAGGCCGGCCCGATCGGCGTGCCGAGGCTCCAGCACGACCCGCGTACGCAGGGCGGCGCCCTCACCATCGCCGCCTCGCAGATCGCCCAGGCCGTCGGTGCGAAGGCCCTCGTCGCCTTCACCCAGACCGGCGACACGGTCAAGCGGCTGGCCCGCCTGCACTGCGCGCTCCCGCTGCTCGCCTTCACCCCCGAGGAGTCGGTGCGCAACCAGATGGCGCTCTCGTGGGGTGTGGAGACCTTCCTCGTCCCCTACGTGCACCACACCGACGACATGTTCCGCCAGTGCGACCAGGCCCTGATCGGGCTGGGCCGCGCGCACACGGGCGAGACGGTCGTCGTCGTGGCGGGCAGCCCGCCCGGGACGCCCGGCTCCACGAACACGCTGCGGGTCCACCAGCTCGGCTCGCTGACCGGACACATGTGAAGTGACGGATGACATGGGTCAGAGCGGGCAGACCGCTGTCGATCACCTGGTGGAGCTGCTCGATCTGACGCAGGTCACCCCGCTGGTCTTCATGGGCAAGAGCCCGACGGTCGGCCCGCCCCGGCTCTACGGCGGCCAGGTCGCCGCACAGGCGCTCGCGGCGGCCGGTCGCACGGTCGACCCGGACCGCTTCGTGCACTCGCTGCACGGCTACTTCGTGCGGGCGGGCGACCCCACCGAGCCGATCGAGTATTCGGTGGAGAAGATCCGCGACGGCGGGTCCTTCTCGGTACGCCGGTCGGTGGCGCTGCAGCGGGGCAAGCCGATCTTCTTCATGTCGGCCTCCTTCCACCGGTTGGAGCACGGACTCGACCACCAGGCCCCCGGGCCGATGGACGAGGTCCCGCCGCCGGAGGAGGTCCCGACGCTGATGGAGCGGCTCGTCCCGTACCCGGAGCGTCTTGCGATCTATCAGGTCTTCCCGCGGCCGCTGGACGTGCGTTACGTGGGTGAGCCGGGCTGGGTGCCGGCGGGGGAGCGCCAGGCCGACCCCCAGCAGCGGGTGTGGCTGCGGATCGACGGCACGCTGCCGGACGACCCGCTGCTGCACGCGTGCGCACTGACCTACGCGTCGGATCTGACGCTGCTGGACTCGGTGCTCTCGGTGCACGGCGAGGTCTTCGGGCCGGGCGGGATGATCGGGGCGAGCCTCGACCACGCGCTCTGGTTCCACCGGCCGTTCCGGGCCGATGAGTGGCTGCTCTACGACTGCTGGAGCCCGTCGGCGGCGGGTGCCCGCGGACTGGCGACGGGCCGGCTCCTGACCCGCGACGGCAAGCACGTCGCGACCGCGGTGCAGGAGGGTCTGCTGCGCAAGGTGGGCGGCTGAACACCTCAGGACGTGCCGTTCGGCCACCCCGGATGTGAACTTATCCGGGGTGGGGGTCCGGCTGGTCCGCCTGGGCGCGATAATTCCTCACATGCGCCTTTCCGCCAGGGTCGACTACGCCATCCGCGCCATCATCGAGCTCGCTTCCGCGACGGATGCCCCGCTGACCTCCGAGCGGATAGCTCGGGCGCAGGAGATCCCGCCGAAGTTCCTGGAGAGCATCCTGCTGCAGCTTCGCCGCGGCGGCGTGGTCAACGCCCAGCGCGGCCCGGAGGGCGGCTACTGGCTCGCCCGCCCTGCGGCGGAGATCTCGCTCGCCGACGTCATCGAGGTGATCGACGGCCCGCTGTCGCAGGTTCGCGGGCAGGTGCCGGCCGATCTGGGCTACCAGGGTGCGGCGAAGGCCCTCCAGGAGGTCTGGCTGGCCCTGGAGGCCAACGAGCGGACCATGCTGGAGCAGGTCACCTTCGAGCACCTGGTCACCGGAGAGCTCCCGCTCTCGGTCCAGCAGCTCGTCGCCTGACGGCTGTTGGCAAAAGAACTCTCTAGCGCCGATATCCCAGATCTTGGAACGCTCGTTGCGTTCGAATGACGGCTGCGGCAGTCTCCTACTAATTCGGTAGGGAATCTAGAGAAATGGTGGCCCCATGCGACGTCCCCTCGCAAGGCTGGTGATCTCCGCGCTCGTGCTCGCCGGGATGTCCGGCCTCGCCGCCTGCGGGAGCGAGCAGGAGGGTGATGGCACCGCCGCCGACCCCCTCGCGCTGCGCCTGGGCCACTTCCCCAACCTCACGCACGCGACCCCGGTGATCGGTGTGGAGAAGAAATTTTTCGCCACCGCGCTCGGCGACACGGTCAAGCTGGAGACGAAGCAGTTCAACGCGGGTCCCGAGGCGATCGAGGCGCTCTTCGCCGGTGCGATCGACGCGACCTACATCGGGCCCAACCCGGCGATCAACGCCTATGCCCAGTCGGACGGGCAGGCCGTGCGCATCGTCGCCGGTGCGGCCTCCGGCGGCGTCTCCTTCATCGTCAAGCCGGGCATCACCAAGGACGGCCTCCGCGGCAAGACGATAGCGACCCCGCAGCTCGGCAACACGCAGGACGTGGCCCTGCGCTACTGGCTCAAGCAGCGCGGCCTCACCACCACGAAGGAGGGCGGCGGCGATGTCAGCATCAAGCCGCAGGCCAACTCGGACACGGTGACCGCCTTCGCGGCCGGCAAGATCGACGGCGCCTGGGTGCCGGAGCCCTTCGCCTCCCGGTTGATCGCGGCCGGCGGCGTCAAGCTGCTCGACGAGAGCGAGCTGTGGCCCGACGGACTCTTCGTCATCACCCACCTGCTGGTCAGCAAGAAGTTCCTCGACAAGCACCCGACCGTGGTGAAAAACCTGGTCAAGGGCAGTGTCGCCACGAACGAGTGGATCAACGCCAACCCGGACGAGGCGCAGCGGACCCTCAACGAGGCGCTGGGCCGGATCACCGGCAAGCCGCTCGACGCGAAGCTGACCGCCGCGGCGTGGCCGTCGCTGAAGTTCACCGACGACCCGATCCCGTCGTCCCTGCGCGACGGTGCCGCCCACGCCGTCGACGCGGGTCTGCTCGACCAGGTCGACCTCAAGGACATCTACGACCTCTCCTTCCTCAACCAGGTGCTGGCCGACAAGGGGCAGCCCGGGGTGAAGTCATGACGCTGACCGCCACGGTGACGGCGCCGCCCGCCGTCTCGCTCTCCGGCGTACGCAAGATCTACAGCGGGGGCGACTCCGGTGCGGTCGCCGCGCTGGAGGGCGTCTCCCTCGACGTCGCGCCGGGGGAGTTCGTCTGCCTCGTCGGCGCCTCCGGCTGCGGCAAGAGCACGCTGCTCAACCTCATCGCCGGGCTGGACCGGGCGACCAGCGGCGCCATCACGATCGACGGTGGCATCAACCCGGCGCTGATGTTCCAGGAGCCGGCGCTCTTCCCGTGGCTCAACGTGCTCGACAATGTGGCGCTGCCGCTGCGCCTGCGCGGCATCGGCAAGCGGGAGCGCCGGGAGCGGGCTCACGAGCTGCTCGCCGCGGTGCGCCTCGCCGATTTCGCGGGCAAGCGCCCGCACGAGCTCTCCGGCGGCATGCGCCAGCGGGTGGCACTCGCCCGCACGCTCGCCCTGGACACTCCCGTGCTGCTGATGGACGAGCCCTTCGGCGCGCTCGACGCGATGACCCGCGACCTGCTCCACGACGAGCTGGAGCGGATCTGGATCGAGCGGCAGCTCACGGTGATCTTCGTGACGCACAACGTACGGGAGGCGGCCCGGCTCGGTGACCGCATCGTCCTGCTCTCCAGTCGGCCCGGGCGCGTCGTCTCGGATCAGCGGGTGGAGATCCCGCGCCCGCGCACCATCGACTCCCCGGCGGTCTCCGGACTCGCCGCCGACGTGACCGCGCGCCTGCGCGAGGAGGTCCGCCGTCATGGCAACTGAGCTGCGCACCCGCGACACGACCCTGACCGGGCTCGACGCACTGGAGCTGGCGGGCCGGTCCGGTCGGCGCAGTCTCGGCCACCGGACGTGGGCCGCGACGTGGCCGAAGCTCGTCGCATTGGCGATCTTCATCGGCTTCTGGCAGATCGTGGTCGAGTCGGGCTGGCGGGACCCGTGGATCCTGCCCGGCCCGGCGGTGGTCGGCGAGGAGCTGTGGCGCCAGCTGCAGACCGCCAACCTGTGGGAGGGCGTCTTCAACACGATGAACCGGGCACTGCTCGGCTTCGGCATCTCGGTGCTGGGCGGGTCGCTGCTCGGCTTCGCCGTGGCCCGGGTGAAGGTGCTGCGAGCGGGCATCGGCTCGATGATCACCGCGCTGCAGACCCTGCCGTCGGTCGCCTGGTTCCCCTTCGCGATCCTGATCTTCGGCCTCAACGAGAGCGCGATCTTCTTCGTGGTCGTGATGGGCGCGGCGCCGTCGATCGCGAACGGCGTGATCTCGGGCATCGACTACGTGCCGCCGATCTGGCTGCGGGCTGGCAAGAACATCGGCGCCCGCGGGCTCTCGCTCTACCGCTTCGTGGTGACGCCCGCCGCGCTGCCGGCCTTCATCGCCGGGCTCAAGCAGGGCTGGGCGTTCTCCTGGCGCAGCCTGATGGCGGGTGAGCTGCTCTCGATCATCCCGGGCATGCCCGCGCTCGGCGTGCAGATGACCGCCTACCGCGACCTCAGCAACGCCAAGGGGCTGCTCGCGACCCTCGTCGTCATCTTCTTCATCGGCATCCTGGTCGACGCGATCTTCGGGGTGATCGAGCGCAGCGTCCGCCGCCGCCGAGGTCTCGCCGAGGCGTAACCGCCAACTGCCCCAGAGCGGTGTCAATGGGCATATAACGTGTAAAACATGGCGACCAGGACGAACGCGCGCACGCTGCTGGCTCTCGTCGTGCCCGCGCTCGCGGTGGGCATCGTCAGCAGCCTGATCCTCGCCGCCCTGGACCTCATCGCCGAGCACTGGCTGCACGACCTGCTCTGGACGGACCTGCCGAAGCTCTTCGGCGCCACGGCGGAGACGAAGTGGTGGATCTTCGCGGTCCTCACCGCGACCGGCGTCGCGGTCGGCCTGGTGATCTGGCTGATGCCGGGGCACGGCGGGCCCGACCCGGCCACGCTGGAGCTGATCCACCCGCCCAGCCCGATCTCGATCGTGCCGAGCCTGCTGCTCGCCGCCGTCCTCGGCCTCGCGGGCGGGGTCAGCCTCGGTCCCGAGTTCCCGATCATGACGGCCAACGCCGCGCTCGCGGTCACGGTGGGCATGCGGCTGAGCCGGCGCGTCCCGGTCCCGGTCTGGGCGGGGCTCGCGACCGCGGGCACGTTAGGAGCCCTCTTCGGTACGCCGATAGCCGCC
Organism: Allocatelliglobosispora scoriae; assembly: GCF_014204945.1. Classification (NCBI taxonomy): domain Bacteria; kingdom Bacillati; phylum Actinomycetota; class Actinomycetes; order Micromonosporales; family Micromonosporaceae; genus Allocatelliglobosispora; species Allocatelliglobosispora scoriae. The sequence goes on along the minus strand of NZ_JACHMN010000002.1, from coordinate 1,675,177 downwards.
GCCCTGATGATCACCGAGTCGTTCGCCGACAAACCCGCCGCCCCGGGCGGGACCGACGGCCTGACCCTCTGGGACAGGCTCTTCCCGATGCTCGTGGCGGCCGGTGCGGGCAGCCTCACCTCGATGGCGGTCTCCAGCGGCGCATCGTTGACGCTGACCCTGCCCGCCTACCGGGGGTTCGAGCCGATCGACCTGGTCAGCGGCTCGGTGATCGCGTGTGCCGGTGCCCTCATCGGACTGGTGGGGACAGTCTGCTTCCCCTACCTCCACGCCTGGTTCGCCCGGCTGCGCCACCCGCTGCTGATCGTCACCGCCGGCGGTGTCGTGCTCGGGCTGCTCGGCATGCTCGGCGGGCACCTCAGCCTCTTCAAGGGCCTGGCGGAGATGAAGGAGCTCGTCGCCGAGCGGGCGGACTTCGGCTTCGGCGCACTGCTCGGCCTGGTCGGGATCAAGGTGGCGGCGATGCTCGTCGCCGCGACGAGCGGCTTCCGGGGCGGGCGGATATTCCCGGTGGTCTTCGCCGGGGCGGCGCTCGGCATCGCGGCGAACGCGCTGATCACCTCGATCCCGCTCACCCTGGCCATCGCGTCGGGGGTGCTCGGCCTGACGCTCGCGGTCACCCGCTCCGGCTGGCTCTCGATCTTCATCGGCGCGGTCCTCGTCGCCGAGCCGGTCATCCTCGTGGTGCTCTGCGTCGCGGTGCTGCCGGCCTGGCTCCTCGTCACCGGCCGTAAGCAGATGATAATCAGCGATCAACCCGCCACCGGGTAGCGTCGACTCCTATGAGGAGAGCGCTGCGCAAGCCCCTGACCTGGGTGATCATCGGGCTGCTGGCGGTGGTCGCCGGGGCCGGGCTCTACTGGTTCGCGCCGTGGCGGCTGCTCACCTCGACCACGGTGACCGAGGCGGTGCCGGTCGTGACCGTGCCCTCGTCGGCACCCGCGACGCCCGACCCGGTCGCGCCCAGCCCGTCACCGGTCAACGTGCTGCTCGCGACGGGCTCCTTCGTGACGCACGAGCACGAGACGACGGGCAAGGCCCAGCTCGTCCGCCTCGCCGACGGTTCGGTCCGGGTGGTGCTGCTGGGTCTGCGTACGTCGGACGGACCGGACCTGCGCGTCTGGCTCACCGACCAGCGGGTCACCAAGAGCTGGTATGTCTTCGACGACGGCCGCCACGTCGAGCTCGGCAAGCTCAAGGGCAACCGGGGCGACCAGGTCTACGCGGTCCCCGCCGGAGTGGACCTCACCGGGTTGCGCAGCGTGACGATCTGGTGCAAAAGGTTCTCCGTCTCCTTCGGCGCGGCGGAGCTCGCCTAGGGCCTTGCTTGAGGCCGGCTCGACGGGCGCGGCGCTCGGCCGGTGCCGCCGACGGCGATGTTCGCACTGGTCAGCCTGGACGGAAGACTGTTCCGAACAGGCCCACCGAGCGGATTCCATCGATATTCAACGATCATTGGCGGGGTCGCGGAACCGTAGTGTCCGGTCCCATGAGTACTCTCCTGCGCAAGCCCGCTGCCTGGGCAGTCGCTGTCATCCTGTTGATCGGCGTGGGGTTCGGGATCTACTGGACCCTCGGCCGAAGCGCCACCGGTGCGACCGCCGCCGCGCCCTCGCCCTCGGCCGAGTCGGTCGGCCCCTCGGCGACGCCGGGCGGCCAGCGGGTGTCGCTGCTCGCGAAGGGGAACTTCGTCTCGCACGAGCACAAGACGACCGGCGAGGCCCGGCTGGTCCAGCTCTACACCGACGGACACACCCAGCTCGTCATCGTCGGCCTCGACACCACCGCCGCACCCGATCTGCACCTGATGCTGTCGGCGCAGCGGGTGACCGCCGGCAACAAGGCCGCCTACGACGACGGCTTCCACGTCGACCTGGGCCCGCTCAAAGCGGCGAAGGGCGACCAGACCTACGAGATCCCCCGGGGTACGGACCTGACGGCGATCTACAGCGTCACCGTCTGGAGCACCGCCACATCCGTCTCCTTCGGCGCCGCCGAGTTGAAGCAGGTTCCCCGCACCTAGTCCCGACCTGGAGCTTGAGGGGGCTCCGCACATCGGAGGAAATGCCCGTGCAAGTGTCTTGCACGGGCATGCACTACACTTGCACGCATGACGCGAAGACTGGCCGAAGTTGCCAAGTACGTCGGGGTCAGCGAGGCGACCGTCTCGCGGGTCCTCAACGGCAAGCCCGGCATCTCGGAGGCCACCCGAACGGCGGTTCTCACCGCCCTTGACGTGCTCGGATACGAGCGCCCCACGAAGCTGCGCGGCGAGCGGGCCCGCCTGGTGGGGCTGGTGCTGCCGGAGCTGCAGAACCCGATCTTCCCGGCCTTCGCGGAGGTGGTCGCGGGGGCTCTGGCGATGCGCGGGTTCACGCCGGTGCTCTGCACCCGCACCGCCGACGGCGTCTCCGAGGGTGATTACATCGACATGCTGCTTGAGCAGCACGTTTCCGGCGTGATCTTCGCTGGTGGCAATTACGCCCAGGCCGCCGCCGACCATCAGCACTACCACCGTTTGGCTGATCGCAACCTGCCGGTCGTCTTGGTTAATGCCGCCGTCGAGGGTCTTAAATTCGCCCGGGTGTCCACGGATGACGGGCATGCCGTGGACCAGGCCTACGGGCACCTCGCCTCGCTGGGGCACACCAAGATCGGGCTCATCCTCGGGCCGGACGATCACGTTCCGTCCGAGGTCAAGCTGACCGCGTTCCTCTCGGCGCAGCTGCGTTACGGGCACAAGGACCGGGCCCTGGACGACCCGGTGGAGCGGACGATCTTCTCCATGGAGGGCGGCCACGCCGCCGCCGGCCGCCTCATCAACCGCTCTGCGACCGCGCTGATCTGCGCCAGTGACGTGTTGGCCCTGGGTGCGGTGCGTGCCGCGCGCCGGATGAACCTCAGCGTCCCGGGTGACGTCTCCGTCGTGGGTTACGACGACTCGGCGTTCATGGCGTGCATCGACCCGCCGTTGACGACCGTCCGGCAGCCCATAGAGGCGATGGGACAGGCCGTCGTGGCGATGCTCGTGTCACAGATCGCCGGCACTCCCGTACCCGCGGATGCCCTGGTCTTCGAGCCCGAGCTGGTGGTACGAGGGTCGACGGGCATCGCTTCTTAACGCTCAGCGTAACGTCAGCGCGGTTCCGCGTAACGTTTTTGCATTGTCATATGGACTTCTTGCAGAGTTCGGTTTAGTGTCTGCCTACGCCACGGACTTGACACATCGCGGCGATGTTTCTGAAACACCACGGGAACACAGGTAGGCAACAGACCAGCAAACCCGTGCGAGGCGATACCTTCCAGAGCCTCGCCTCGCACGGGACCTCCCTCTGAGGAAGGACCTCCATCTTATGAACACGAGGCGGGCCCGTCTGGGCCTGGCCGTTGTCCTGACCATCGGCGCCGCGATGCTCACCGCGGCCTGTGGATCGGATGACGCCAAAGACACTGCTGACGGTCCAGTGACCATCACGGTCAACGCCCTTCCGCCGGACACGGACCCGGTGAACCGCAAGGCGTTCCAGGACTCGGTCAAGGCGTTCGAGGCGGCCAACCCGAACATCAAGATCGACGCCCGCGAGGGCAAGATGGACCCGGCGACGTTCACCACCCGGCTCGCCGGTGGCCAGCTCGAGGACGTTTTCTACGTCTACTTCACCGACCCGGCCAACCTGATCGCCAAGAAGCAGGTTGCCGACATCACCCCGTACCTGGGTGAGATCTCGTCGGACGAGCAGATCCGCCCCGACCTGATGAAGGTCTTCACCGGTCCCGACGGCAAGGTCTACGGCCTGCCCTGGACCAACTACTCGATGGGCCTGCTCTACAACCGCAAGCTCTTCACGCAGGCGGGTCTCGACCCGGCCGCGCCGCCGAAGACGTGGGAAGAGGTTCGCGAGGCTGCCAAGAAGATCGCGGCGCTCGGCTCCGGCTACGTCGGCTACGGCGACTACAGCAAGAGCAACACGGGTGGCTGGCACTTCACCGCCGAGCTGTACTCCATCGGCGGTCAGGTCGCGAAGAAGGACGGCGACACGTGGAAGGCCGACTTCAACAACGACAAGGGCAAGCAGGTTCTGCAGCAGCTCAAGGACATGCGCTGGACGGACAACTCGATGGGGCAGCGCCAGCTGCTCGAGTGGGCTGACCTCCTGCAGCTCATGGCCGGCGGCAAGCTGGGCATGTACGTCGCGACGTCGGACAACATCCCGACCATCGTGAACCAGTTCAAGGGCAACTTCGCCGACTACGGCCTGGGCTCCGTCCCCGGCGGCCAGGGCACCCTCGCGGGTGGCGACGGCTTCATGTTCAACGCGAAGGCGACCCCGGCGAAGATCAAGGCCGGTCTGAAGTGGCTCGCGTGGGAGTTCAACAACCCCGACCGCATCGAAGAGAAGAACAAGATCGCGTCTGACGCGAAGCTTCCGGTGGGTCTGCCCGAGCCGGCCATCTGGTCCGGTGCGGCTGCCGACAAGCAGGCTGCGGCGAGCAAGAAGTACGCCAACGTCCCCACCGAGAACTACGCGCCGTTCGTGGCCGGCATGACCAGCGTTCCGCTGAAGACCGAGCCGCCGGCGGCTCAGCAGGTCTACGCGGTGCTCGACGCTGCCATGGCCAAGGTGCTGACCGACAAGAACGCGGACATCGCCGCTCTCCTGGCTGACGCCGAGAAGCAGATCAACGCGATCCTCGCCGCGGTCAAGTAACGCCTGACGGTCGCGGTGCCGCCCTTCCCGGCGGCACCGCGACCTGCAGCCATGGGACAGCGGTCCGGGTGGCACCACAGTCCGGACGGACCGGTCAGGGTTCTTCATTCAAGGGGTTTGGCGATGGTGGTTCTTGATTCGGAGTTTCGGGTCAGCGACAGTGGCGGCGGCGGTTCCGACCGGTCCAACGTCGCTGGCGAGAAGCAGCGGGCAAAGCGCGACAAGCTGAAGAGGCGGGTGCAGGACAACCTGCTCGCCTACTGCTTCATGGCCGCCGGCATCGCCTGCTTCGCAATCTTCTCCTGGTGGCCGCTGATCAAAGGCGTGATCCTCAGCTTCCAGCAGGTCAACTTCGTGACCGACCCAGAGTGGGTGGGCCTCGACAACTTCAAGGCGATCTTCGACGATCCGCTGTTCTGGACCGCCTGGTGGAACACGCTGAAGTTCACGCTGTTCGCACTGGTCCTCGGCTACCTCGTGCCGTTCTTCATGGCGATCGTCATCAACGAGCTGCGCCACTTCCAGGGCTTCTTCCGCGTCGCGGTCTATCTGCCGCTGATGATGCCGCCGGTCGTCGTCGTGCTCCTCTGGCAGTTCTTCTACGACCCGGGCAACGGCCTGTTCAACACGCTGCTCCGCGGCGTCGGCCTGCCGGAGTCGCAGTGGACCCAGTCCTCCTCGACCGCCATGATCTCGCTGGTCCTCGTCTCGACCTGGGCCAACATGGGTGGTGCGACGATCATGTATCTCGCCGCGCTGCAGAGCATTCCCGGTGAGCTCTACGAGGCGGCCGAGATCGAGGGCGCGAGCATCTGGCAGCGCCTGCGCCACGTGACCCTGCCGCAGATGCGCTTCATCATGCTGGTGCTGCTGCTCCTGCAGGTCGTCGCGACGATGCAGGTCTTCGTCGAGCCCTATCAGCTCACCGGCACCACCAACCCGGACACCATCACCGTGATGGTGCTCATCTACCGCTACGCGTTCACGGTCAACCACGACTTCGGCATGGCCGCCGCGATGAGCGTGCTCCTCTTCATCCTGCTGGGTGTCTTCTCCGCCGTGTACCTCCGGCTGACCAGGGACAAGGACTGATCATGGCCAAGAAGTTCGAGACGAACAGCGCTGCGCGCAGCCTCATCTCCAGCACGGACCTCAACCGCGGGAAGAACCGCTTCCTCTACTTCTTCGTGCTGTGGTTCCTGATCATCCTCTTCGCGCTGGTCTTCTTCTTCCCGCTCTACTGGATGGTCACCGGAGCGCTGAAGGACCCGGCGGAGATGGTCCGCACGCCCCCGACCTTCATCCCGGAGAGCTTCCACCCGGAGACCTACGTCAAGGCGTGGGAGCAGCTGCGGATCGCGAAGTTCTTCTTCAACACCGCCTTCTACTCCCTGGGCGGCTGGCTGATCCAGGTGCTCGTCGCCGTCGGCGTCGCCTACGCCCTGTCGAAGCTGCGCCCGATCTTCGGCCGCTTCGTGCTCGGCGCGATGCTCGCCAGCCTCATGCTGCCGGCCGCGGCGCTGCTGATCCCGGCCTACCTCACCGTGGCCGACGTGCCGATCCTCCACCTGAACCTGCTCGACACGCCGTGGGCGCTGTGGCTGCCGGGAGCGGCCAACGCGTTCAACGTCTACGTGCTCAAACGGTTCTTCGACCAGATCCCCAACGACATCCTCGACTCCGCCAGCATCGACGGCGCCGGGCGATTGCGGATCCTGTGGAGCATCATCATGCCGCTGTCGAGACCGGTGCTCGCCGTCGTGTCGATCAGCGCGGTGATCGGGATGTGGAAGGACTTCCTCTGGCCACTCCTGGTCCTGCAGAACCCCGAGGTGCAGACGCTGAGTGTGGCGCTGAGCCGGCTCTCCACCACCGGCCGGGTGCCGATGGACGAGTTGATGGCCGGTCTCGCCATCGCCAGCGTACCGATGATCGCAGTCTTCCTGGTCTTCCAGCGCAGCATCCTCAGTGGTCTCAGCGCGGGCAGCCTCAAGGGCTGACCGCTCGGAGACCGCTCGGGCAAACGTTCCTTGTCCAACCGCCGAACCCCATACGGTCCACCTGAGGCGATCGACGACGATCGCCCAGGTGAGGCGTACCCGGAAACGTTTAGAAAGCAGGTCCCCCGTGTCTCACACAGACACCCCCTGGTGGCGCGGCGCAGCCATTTACCAGGTCTATCCGCGTAGCTTCGCCGACGGCAACGGCGACGGCGTGGGCGACCTGGCCGGCATCCGGGCTCACCTGACCTACCTGCGTGATCTCGGGATCGACGCGATCTGGTTCAACCCCTGGTACGCGTCGCCGATGGCCGACGCCGGCTACGACGTCTCGGACTACCGCGAGATCGCCCCGGTCTTCGGCACGCTGGCCGAGGCCGAGCTGCTGATCGCCGAGGCCCGCGAGCTGGGCATCCGGGTGATCGTCGACATCGTGCCCAACCACATCTCCGACGAGCACGCGTGGTTCCAGGCGGCGCTCGCGGCGGGACCGGGTTCGGCCGAGCGGGACCTCTTCTGGTTCCGGCCGGGCAAGGGGGAGAACGGCGAGCTGCCGCCGACCGAGTGGCCCAACGAGTTCCTCGCCGGCGGTTCGTGGACGCGGGTGCCGGACGGCGAGTGGTACCTGCACCTCTTCGACGCCAAGCAGCCGGACCTGAACTGGGAGAACCCGGCCGTGCAGGCCGAGTTCGAGGACGTGCTGCGGTTCTGGTTCGACCGGGGCGCCGCGGGCATCCGGATCGACTCGGCGGCGCTGCTCGCCAAGCACCCCGACCTGCCCGAGGTGCACGAGGTCGAGGCGCACCCGTTCCGCGACCGCGACGAGGTGCACGAGATCTACCGCGCCTGGCGCCGGGTCGCCGAGGAGTACGGCGGCGACCGCGCGCTCATCGGCGAGGTGTGGATGCCCGACGCGCAGCGCTTCGCCAACTACCTGCGCCCGGACGAGCTGCACACGGCGTTCAACCTGAGCTTCCTCGCCTGCGCCTGGGACGAGGCGAAGCTGCGTGAGGTCATCGTCGAGACGCTGGAGACGCACGCGCCGGTCGGCGCGCCCGCGACCTGGGTGCTCGCCAACCACGACATCACCCGCCAGGTGACCCGCTACGGCCGCGAGGACACCGCGTTCAGCTTCGCCGCCAAGCGCAACAACATCCCGGTCGACCTGGAGCTCGGCACCCGCCGCTCCCGCGCGGCGATCCTGCTGACGCTGGGCCTGCCCGGCGCCGCCTACCTCTACCAGGGCGAGGAGCTCGGCCTGTGGGAGGTCGAGGACATCCCGGACGACATGAAGACCGATCCGATGTGGATCCGGTCCGGCAAGAAGGACCCGGGCCGCGACGGCTGCCGGGTGCCGCTGCCCTGGTCCGGCGACGAGGCGCCCTTCGGCTTCAGCCCCGACGGCGCCACCGAGCGCCCGTGGCTGCCGCAGCCCGCCGCGTGGAAGGCCTACACGGCCGAGGTCCAGGTCGGCGACCCGCACTCGATGCTCACCCTCTACCGGTCGGCCCTGCGGCTGCGCCGGACCGAGGCGGGCTTCGGTGACGGTCCCCTGACCTGGATCGACAGCGCTCCCGGCGTGCTGGCCTTCCGGCGCGAGGGTGATCTGGCGTGCGTGGTCAACCTCTCCGACGTCCCCGTCGAGCTGCCCGCCCACCACACCCTCCTGCTCGCGAGCGGCCCGCTCCAGGATGGCCTGCTCCCCACCGACACCGCCGTCTGGCTGCGACTGAGCTGACGGAGACACAGCTTTAGAAAGAAGAAGGAGGAACCACCGCTTAACCCCGACCGGGTGGCGCGCCCGCGCCGCCTCCGCTCAGGTCGACCCCCGAGCTTTTCGACCAGAAGGGTTTTGCACCATGCGTAACCTGTCCCAACCGCGGCGACTACTCGCCGCGGGTTCCGCCGCGCTCCTGGGCGCGGCGACTCTCAGCGCGATCGCGCTCTCGGTGGCGAGTCCTGCCGTCGCCGCGGGCATACCCGCGCTGTCCCCGCTCAACGTGCCCGGTCGCGGCGCCTCCGTCCCCTTCCTCGAGCAGGAGGCGGAGTACGCCGCGACCAACGGCACCTTCATCGGCCCGAACCGCTACTACGGCACGCTGCCGTCAGAGGCGTCGGGCCGCCAGGCCGTGACGCTGGACGCGGTGGGGGAGTACGTCGAGTTCACCCTCACCGCCCCGGCCAACGCGATGGTGCTGCGCGCGAGCATCCCGGACGGCCCCAGCGGCCAGGGCCGCGACGCCACGATCGACGTGCGGGTGAACAACACCTTCCTGAAGACCATGCCGGTGACGAGCAAGTACGGCTGGTACTACGGCGGTTACCCGTTCAACAACAACCCGGGTGACACCAACCCGCACCACTTCTACGACGAGACCCGGACGATGTTCGGGCAGACCTACGCGGCGGGCACGAAGATCCGGGTGCAGGTCGCGTCGACCGCCGCCTCCCCGAGCTTCACCATCGACCTCGCCGACTTCGAGAACGTGCCGGCCGCGAAGGGCAAGCCCGCCAACGCGATCGACGTCGTCGCCGACTTCGGTGCCGACCCGACGGGTGCCGCCGTCGACAACACCGCCAAGTTCCAGGCGGCCGTCGACGCGGGCAAGGCCCAGGGCCGGACCGTCTACGTGCCGCAGGGCACCTACACCGTCTGGGACCACATCGTCGTCGACGGTGTCACCCTCGCCGGTGCGGGCCCGTGGTATTCGGTGCTCACCGGTCGCCACCCCACCCAGCGCAACCGGGCCGTCGGCATCTACGGCAAGTACGTCCCCGGTGGCGGTTACGGCGGCGCGGTGCGCTCGCACGAGGCCAACGGCCCGAGCCGCAACGTCACCGTCAAGGACCTCGCCATCATCGGCGACATCCAGGAGCGCGTCGACGACGACCAGGTCAACGCGATGGGCGGTGCGATGACCGACTCGGTCATCGACAACGTCTGGTTCGAGAACACGAAGGTCGCGGCCTGGATGGACGGCCCGATGAACAACTTCGTCATCAAGAACAGCCGGATCCTGGACCAGACCGCCGACGGCGTCAACTTCCACACCGGCGTCACGAACTCGGCGGTCACCAACACCTTCGTCCGCAACACCGGTGACGACGGCCTGGCGATGTGGCCCGAGCGCGTGGCGAACGTCAACAACTCCTTCGACCACAACACGGTCGGTGTCACGATCCTCGCGAACAACATCGTCTCCTACGGCGGCCGCGACATCAAGATCACCGACAACGTGACGGCCGACTCGATCACCAACGGCGGCGGCATCCACATCGCCAACCGCTACCCGGGCGTCAGCTCCGGGCAGGGTACGGCGGTCGCGGGCACCTTCACCGTCGCCCGCAACACGCTGATCCGCAACGGCAACTCCGACTACAACTGGAACTTCGGCGTCGGCGCGATCTGGTTCTCGGGTCTCAACGAGCCGATCGCCGGTGCGACGATCAACATCACCGACACCGACATCCTGGACAGCTCCTACGCGGCGCTGCACTGGATCGAGGGCCAGAGCAGCGGGATCAACCTCAACAACGTGAAGATCGACGGCGCGGGCACCTACGCGCTGCAGGTCCAGGCGGCCAGCCAGGTCTCCTTCACCAACGTCGTGGCGACCCACATCGCGCAGCCCAACCCGATCCACAACTGCGTGGGCAGCGGCTTCCAGATCACCCAGGGCGCGGGCAACTCCGGCTGGTACGCCAACCCGCCCGCCTGCACCGGCGTGTGGCCGACCCCGGTCTGGACCAACGGCGGCATCCCGTCGTCGCCCGGCCCGTCGACCTCGCCGAGCCCGTCCCCGTCGACGTCTCCGCAGCCGGTCGGCCAGCTCAACCTCAGCACGTCGAGCCTGACCTTCGGCACGCAGAACATCGGCAGCACCAGCGCCGCGCAGACGGTGACCGTCTCCAACCCGGGGTCGATCGCGGTCAACATCAGCGGTGTCGCGGTCAGCGGCGACTTCGCCCGGACCACGACCTGTGGCGCGACCCTGGCGCCGGGGGCCACCTGCACCGTCTCCGCCACGTTCACGCCGACCGTCTCGGGCACCCGGACCGGCCAGCTGAGCATCGGCAGTGACGCGCAGGGCAACCCGCACGTCGTCAACCTCAGCGGTACCGGCTTCAACCCCAGCGGCAACCTCGCCGCGGGCAAGCCGACCACCGAGACCAGCCACGTCCAGGCCCTCGCCTCGGGCAACGCGGTCGACGGCGACGCCAACACCTACTGGGAGAGCAACAACAACGCCTTCCCGCAGTCGATCACGGTCGACCTGGGTGCCTCGACCTCGGTCAACAAGGTCACGATGAAGCTCCCGCCGGCGACGGCGTGGGCGACGCGGACAGAGACGGTGCAGGTCCTCGGCTCGACCGACGGCACCACCTTCAGCGAGATCGCCGCGGCGACGGGCTACACCTTCAACCCGGCGACCGGCAACAGTGCCAGCGCCAACTTCACGGCGACGAACCGGCGCTACATCCGGCTCACCGTCACCGGCAACACCGGCTGGCCGGCCGGGCAGTTCAGCGAGGTCGAGGTCTACGGCGGCGGCACCCAGCCGTCCGGCCCGGCGATCGGCCTCTCGTCGAGCAGCCTGTCGTTCAGCAACCAGACCGTCGGCACCACGAGCGGCACGCAGACCGTGACCGTCACCAACACCGGTGGCAGCGCGGCGACGCTGGGCTCCACCTCGATCAGCGGCGACTTCGCCCGGACCACCACCTGCGGATCCTCGCTGGCGGCGGGCGCGTCCTGCACGATCTCGGTGACCTTCACGCCGACCGTGGCGGGCACCCGCTCGGGCAGCATCTCGTTCACGAGCAACGCACCGGGCAGCCCGCACACGATCACGCTCGCGGGCAACGGCATCGTCGCCAACACCAACCTGGCGCTGAACAAGTCGGTCGCCGAGTCCGGTCACGCCGACATCTACAACGCCGCCCGGGCCGTCGACGGCAACGCCGGCACCTACTGGGAGAGCGTCAACAACGCGTGGCCGCAGACGATCACCGTCGACCTCGGTGCGGCGACCTCGGTCGGCCGCGTCGTGGTCAAGCTCCCCTCGGGCTGGGGTACGCGTACCCAGACCCTGTCGGTGCTCGGCAGCACGAACAACACGTCATTCAGCACCCTGAAGGCGTCGGCCGGGTACGAGTTCAACCCCGGCTCCGCCAACACGGTGACGATCACCTTCACCGCGACGAGCCAGCGCTACGTGCGCTTGTCGTTCACGGGTAACACGGGCTGGCCGGCCGGCCAGGTCAGTGAGTTCGAGGTCTACGCCTCGTAACAAGCGCCGGTGGGCACAGGCCGAGCGGACCTGTGCCCACCGGTCCACTGTTTCTTCTCCTCGGAGGCGCACGTGCGGCGTACCAATCTGGTTGTGGTTGTGTTCTTGCTGCTCGCGGGCTGCTCGCCGGCCGCGCAGCCCGAGCCGGAGAAGGCGCCGCCCGCGGCCTTCCCGGCCTTCGCCGTCTCCGGGCGCGGTGCGACCGTGCCGTTCGTCGAGCACGAGGCGGAGGCCGCGGAGCGTCGCGGCACGCTGATCGGCCCGGACCGCACCGCCAAGACCCTGGCGGCCGAGGCGTCCGGCCGGATGGCGGTCACGCTCGGCGCCGTCGGGGACGAGGTCACCTTCGTCCTGGTACGCCCGGCGAACGCGATGACCGTGCGCTACAGCATCCCCGACTCGCCCGACGGGAAGGGCCTCGACGCGACCCTCAGCGTCCTCGTCGACGGAACCGCAGCCCCCAAACTGCCGGTGACCAGCAGGTACTCCTGGTACTACGGCGGCCTGCCCTTCACCAACAACCCGCCCGACGGCAAGGGCCACCACTTCTACGACCACGCCCGGATGGTCTTCGACAAGGTCCTGCCCACCGGGACGAGGGTGACCCTGCGCAAGGAGTCGTCCGACACGGCGCCGAGCTACACCGTCGACCTCGCCGACTTCGAGGAGATCGCCCCGCCCGCCGCGCAGCCGGCCGGCTCGGTCTCGATCACCGACTTCGGCGCCGACCCGACCGGCAAGGCCGACTCCGGCGCCGCGATCGAGGCCGCCATCGCCGCCGCGAAGGGCAAGGTCGTCTGGCTGCCGCCGGGCACCTTCCAGGTCACCAAGCACATCATCGTCGACCGCGTGACCCTGCGCGGTGCCGGAATGTGGCACACCACGCTGCACGGCGACGGCGTCGGGATCTACGGCAAGTACGTCGCCGACGGCGGACCGAGCCGCAACGTGCACCTGAGCGGCTTCACCATCCTCGGCGAGGTCACCGAGCGCGACGACGCCGACCAGGTCAACGGGGTCGGCGGCGCGCTCGGCGGCGGCTCCGTCGTCGAAGGGCTCTGGATCCAGCACACGAAGGTCGGGCTGTGGCTCGACGGGCCCTTCGACGGGCTGACCGTGCGCGGCAACCGCATCCTGGACCAGACCGCCGACGGCCTCAACCTGCACAGGGGCATCACCAACACGGTCGTCGAGCACAACCTCGTCCGCAACGTCGGCGACGACGGCCTGGCGATGTGGTCGGACGAGTTCCCCGACACCGGCAACGTCTTCCGCTTCAACACGATCCAGGTGCCGCTGCTCGCCAACGGCATCGCGATCTACGGCGGCAAGGACAACACGGTCAGCGACAACGTCGTCGCCGACATCCAGATCGAGGGCGCGGGCATCCAGCTCGCCAACCGCTTCAGCGGGACGATCCCCTTCGACGGTTCGCTGACGGTCGCGCGCAACACCCTGCTGCGGGCCGGGTCGACCTTCGACCTGCTCGCGACGAAGGTCGGCGCGATCTGGATCTATGCCGAGGACATCGCGATCAACGCGAAGATCGAGCTGACCGAGAACGAGATCATCGATCCCACCTTCGGCGGCCTGCAGCTCTTCGGCTCCCGCGTCACCGGCCTGACGGTCAAGAACCTCCGCGTGGTCAACCCGGTCACCCAGGCGGTGCAGCTCCAGACCTCCGGCGAGGCGGCCCTGGAGGCCATCAGGGTCACTCCGGAGACGGCGACGGTTCTCTACTACTGTCCGGACGCCGGAGTCTTCACGACGACGGGAGACCCCCTGCCCGCCCCGACCTGCGGCACCTAAATTTCCGTTGATCAAGGGAAGACTCGCCGCGAATCGGACACCCGAGATGGCGAGTCTTCCCTTGATCAACGCGAATATTGGTCCTGTCGACTAGGACAGGGCGGCGTCTAGCGTGATCGTGGTGCCTGTTAGAGCCTTGCTGACGGGGCAGTTGGCCTTCGCGTCCTCGGCTGCCGCCACGAACGCGTCATTGTCCAGACCCGGGACCGTGGCGCGGACGGTGATGACGATGCCGGTGATGCCCTGGCCGGGCTGGAAGGTCACGTCGGCCTTGGTGTTGATCGTCTCGGCCGGGTTGCCGGCCTTCGCCAGGCCGTTGGAGAGCGCCATGCTGAAGCACGACGAGTGCGCGGCGGCGATCAGCTCCTCGGGGCTGGTCTTGCCGTTGGCCGCCTCTGCACGGGACGGCCACGAGACGTCGTAGCTGCCCAGCCCCGAGGAGTCGAGCGAGACGACGCCCTTGCCGTCGAAGAGGTTGCCTTCCCAGACGGTGTGTGCGCTGCGCGTGGTTGCCATGTGCCAAATCTCCCTTGGTCGGAATATCCCTCGCGGCCCATTCTGCGCGATCTAGCACTCGAACGCCGCATCTTTGGCATCGTGTGACCATGGGATCCCGCCTGCGGCTCCGGAGATCAGGCCGAGTCGAGCTTCGCCAGCAGGGTCCTCGGGGCGACCGCGCGGTAGGCCTCCTCGCACACCTCGGCGATCTCGGCCCAGTCGACCGGCCCGTCGAGCCGCACCCCGATCCAGCCGCGGTGCCCCACATAGGGCGGCCGGAAATAGCGGACCGGGTCGGCCGCGACCAGGGCTTCCTGGGCTCCGGCGGGCGCCGCGCACCACAGGTGCGGGAATTCATGATCATGGTGGCCCTGCCACCAGCAGGTGACGAAGGTCTTCTTGTCGCGGATGAACCACGTCGGCGCGCCGTGGCTGGGGCGCCGGGTCACCTCGGGGAAGGCGGCGCAGATGGCGTCGATCCGGGTCGGCAGGTCGTCGATCGCCACAGTGTGCTCGGTCACTTTGTCAGAATAGGCGCGGGCGGCGATGAATTCCGGTCTGCGTACCCACCTGGAAGAAGAGCGGGCGGCGACGGCCTGGACGGAGATTTTCCGGGCTCGGGAGCCGGAAGGTGAAAGGTTTATCGGTGATGAGTGCCCGCGGTGGGATTCGAACCCACACTGTCGGAGGTTTGAGCTCCGTTCCTCTGCCGGTTGGGATACGCGGACGGCGGCGGGACTAGCGTACCCATTAGGCTAGGGGCAGCGTCAGCGGGATATGCGCGGCGGGCAAATGTGAGGGGCAGGGGTGGACGTGGCCGAGGACCAGAGCGTTGAGCGGAAGCGGGTGCTCATCGCGGAGGACGAGGCGCTCATCCGGCTGGACCTCGCAGAGATGCTGGGCGAAGAGGGCTATGAGGTCGTCGGCGAGGCCGGAGACGGCGAGACTGCCTGCCGCCTCGCCGAGGAGCTGAAGCCGGATCTCTGCATCTTCGACATCAAGATGCCGATCATGGACGGCCTCGCCGCCGCGGAAAAGGTCGCCGGTGCCCGGATCGCTCCGGTGATCATCCTGACCGCGTTCAGCCAGCGCGACCTCGTCGAGCGGGCGCGCGCCGCCGGTGCCATGGCATACCTGGTCAAGCCGTTCCAGAAGAGCGACCTGGTGCCCGCCATCGAGATCGCCCTCTCGCGCTACGCGGAGCTCTACGCGCTGGAGTCCGAGGTGGCCGGGCTCACCGACCGCCTGGAGACCCGCAAGTCGGTGGAGCGGGCCAAGGGCGCGCTGATGACGCAGTACGGGATGACCGAGCCGCAGGCGTTCAAGTGGATCCAGCGCACCGCGATGGATCACCGCATGACGATGCGCGAGGTCGCCGACCGGATCATCGAGGAAGCCGAGGCGGCCAGCGCCGAAGAGGCCTGACGGAGCCTTCCGGCGGGGCCGACGAAGGCCGCGCCGGACCATAGACTCCGATGCTATGCCCCTTTCCCGGTTGAGCATGGCCGTGATCGCCTGCGCCGCGGCGGTGCTCGTCGCCGCCTGCGAGTCCACCCCCGACGGGCCGCCCCCACCGCCGCCGCCGCCGGTCGACCTCGCCTGGCAGGAGGTCTCGCTCACCGTCCCGCCGGGTCCGCCCGGCCGACTGGTCACCGGTGACGCGACCCGGTGCGGTGACCGGTGGTACCTCGTCGGCGCGGTCGCGTCCGGTGCCGCGGCCGAACCGGAGACCCGGCCCGCAGCCTGGGAGAGCGCCGACGGCAGGAACTGGTCGGCGATGACCCTGCAGCCGCTCACCTACTACGGACACCAGGCGATGCTCTACTCCGTCGGGTGCCGGGACGGCAAGATCGCGGTGCTCGGCGCCAAGCGCGGTGGGGCGCACGGTAATCCGCGCGTCACCAACTGGTTCCTCTCCGCCCCGCACACCCTGCGGCAGGTCGAGGCGGCCTTCTCCCTCTTCGGCGGCCCGGTCGCCGTCAATGTCAGCCGCATCGACGGCGGTCGGGACGGCTGGCTGATCAGCGGCAACCGCACCAGCGGCGCCGCGGTGTGGAACTCCGCCGATGCGGTCGACTTCGCGCTGCTGGAGGGCGTTGCGCCGCTGGCCGGAGTCGAGGGCTTCGACACCTGGGGCAGCGACGCGGTCTGGGCCGGCGACCGGTGGGTCGCCGTCGGCGGCGTGCTGCGCAAGGGCAGGATCGATCGGGACCCGATCGCCTGGAGCTCGACCGACGGGCTCACCTGGCAGCAGCAGGAGCCGCCGTCGACGCCGGAGTATGAGGAGATGCAGCGGGTCGTCGCGACGGACGCCGCAGTCGTCGCGATCGGTCTCGACGGAGGATCGTTCCGGGCCTGGCGTTCGGTCGACGGATCGTGGCGCCCGGCGGGCCGGTTCGGCACGACCGCCGGAATCCGCCCGCCGCAGGCGCTCTCGCTAACCGTTATTGGATCGAAACTTATCGCTACAACCGTCAATAACGTGGGCTTTTCCGCCTGGGTCTCCGAGGACGCCGGCGATACATGGCGGCAGCTCACCACACCGATCGAGCTGTTCGCAGCCAACGATCGCTCGATGGTTGCCGCAGGCGGTGGTGGATCAACACTGCTGCTCGTCGACGATGCGCAGGTCAGCCGCGTATGGATGGCAGTCGTCACACCGTAAAGATGACGGGACGATCACACGCCGAGCCAAAGTAACAGTTTGGCTGAGGGCCATTGCTGGCCGTTACCCTGGACAGCCCCCTGCGGTAGTGTCCGGCGTCACGGACTGCAATGCAGGCTCGCGGGTCAGGCTAAGTGTTCAGCACCCCACCCCTGGGGCTGGTCCAGGCCGCGCGAATCTGCTTCGGAGGAGGGCAAGAAAACTGTGAGGCTTAACAACATTCGTGCGCTTGGCGGCGTAGCGATGATGGCGGCCGTGGTGCTTGCGGCTGCTGGCTGCTCGAAGACCCCTGACACCCCCGCTGACGCCGCGAAGTGCGGCGGCAAGGTCGCGATCTTCGGTGCTTTCACCGGCGGCAACGCCGGTGTCGTCACGCCTTCGCGTGACGGTGCCAAGCTCGCGGTCGAGAAGTTCAACGCTGCGAACCCGAAGTGCCTGGTGACGCTCGTCGAGTTCGACACGGAGGGTGATGGCGCCAAGGCGACCCCCGTCGCCAACCAGGTCGCTCAGGACCAGAGCTTCGTCGCGGTCATCGGTGGCGCTTTCTCGGGTGAGACCCGGGCCACCATGCCGATCTACGAGGCAGCCGGTCTGGTCATGGTCTCCCAGTCGGCCACGGCTACCGACCTCACGACCAAGGGCAACAAGGCGTTCCACCGCGTCGTCGGCAACGACGACTCGCAGGGTCCCGCCGCGGCCAGCTACATCAAGAACGTGCTGAAGAGCCAGAAGGCCTACGTGGTCGACGACGGCACCACCTACGGTGGCGCCCTCGGCGCGACGGTGAAGACCCAGCTGGGTGCCATCGCCGTCGGCAGCGACAAGGTCCAGGAGAAGCAGGTCGACTTCGCGGCCACCGTCTCCAAGGTGAAGAACTCGGGCGCGGACGCCGTCTTCTACGGTGGCTACGTCAACGAGGCCGCTCCGTTCCTCAAGCAGCTGCGGGCGGCCGGCTACACCGGCAAGTTCATCGGCGGCGACGGCATCTACGACACCGCATTCGCCACCGCTGTCGGTGCCGCTGCGGCTGAGGGCGCGATCATCACCTGCCCGTGCATCCCGTCGATCAACGCCAAGGGCAGCTTCCCGGCTGACTTCAAGGCGAAGTACACCGCTGACCCGGGCCCGTACGCGGCCGAGGGTTGGGACGCGGCAACGGTTCTGCTGGACGGCTTCAAGGCCGGCAAGACCACCCGCAAGGAGCTGCTGGACTGGGTGAACGCCTACAACGCGCCGGGTCTGACCAAGACCATCAAGTTCGACCCCAAGGGCGAGGTCGAGGCGGCCAACGTCGTTATCTGGGCCTACGTGGTTAAGGGCGGCGTGATCACGCCGGACGTGGAAGTCCCCAAGAGCTGACGTTTGTGAGCAACGGTGCGGCCGGCAGATTCGTCTGTCGGCCGCACTTTCACCCCTGGAGCCGCCCCGTGAACTTCGACCAACTATTTGCCCATATCGGCCAACATACGCTGGATGGCCTCTCCAAGGGCGCCATCTATGCCCTGATCGCACTGGGATACACCCTCGTCTACGGCGTCCTTCGCCTCATCAACTTCGCCCACTCCGAAGTCTTCATGGTCGGCACATTCGCCGTACTGGGGACGTGGACGGCGTTGGGCGTCACCGGCACCTCGTCAGTGACCATGATCCTGGTCTACTGCGTCGCAGGACTCATCGCCGGAGCACTCGCGTCCGGCGGCACCGCTCTCGCCGTGGAGCGCATCGCTTACCGGCCGCTGCGCAAGAAGAACGCGCCGAGCCTCGTCTTCCTCATCACCGCCATCGGCGTCTCGACCGTCCTGATGGAGATCTTCGGCTGGGTCTTGGTGTGGCTCAACCGGGATGTGATGGGTCGCGACCCCAAGCCGTTCGGCCGCCTCATCGCGGGCGTGCCCACGGTGGTGGAGCAGAAGGTGCTCTTCAAGGTCGGCGATGCCGAGGTCACCAACATCATGGTGATCGTCATCGTGGCGGCCATCGCGATGATGATCGGCCTCGACATCTTCATCAACCGGACCCGGCTCGGCCGTGGAGTCCGCGCGGTGGCACAGAACCCGGACACCGCCGCCCTGATGGGCGTCAACAAGGACCGGGTCATCATGCTCGTCTTCGTGCTCGGCGGCATCATGGCCGGCGGCGCGGCGATGCTCTACAACCTCAAGCTCGGCACGACCAAGTTCGACGTGGGCTTCCTGCTCGGCATCAAGGCGTTCACCGCCGCGGTCCTGGGCGGCATCGGAAACCTGCGCGGCGCCCTGCTGGGTGGCCTCCTGCTCGGTGTGGTGGAGGTCTACGCGGCAACCCTGACACAGTCCAACTGGGAGGACGTGGCGGCCTTCGTCGTGCTGGTCGTCGTACTCATGTTCCGCCCGACCGGCCTGCTCGGCGAGTCGCTGGGGAGGGCCCGCGCATGATCATGGACAAGGTACGTTCGGCCGACGAGCGTCGGCTGAAGCTGCGCAGCGACATGGGCGAGCGCTGGCGGAAGCTGCCGATGTGGCAGCGGCTCCTGGCGCCCGCGGCCGGCATCGTCTTCCTCTACTACCTGCCCTACCTGGCGATTCCCGGCCTGGAGTATGTCCGCACGGACTTCGCCGAGGCCGGCTCCAACTGGTCGGGTGTGCTCTTCACCTGCGCCGTCTACGCCCTGGTGGCGATCGGCCTCAACGTCGTCGTCGGCCTGGCGGGGCTGCTCGACCTGGGATATGTCGGCTTCTTCGCCATCGGCGCCTACACCGTCGGGCTCTTCGGCTCGGTGGAGTCGCCGGTCGTCAAGATGATCCAGCGCACCTTCGACCTGCCCGAGACGTGGGCACTGGCCTGGGGACTCTGCATCCCGCTCGCCATCGCGCTCACGATGATCTCGGGGGTCATCCTCGGTGGACCCACCCTGCGACTGCGCGGTGACTACCTCGCGATCGTCACGATGGGGTTCGGCGAGATCATCCGCATCGTCGCCCGGAACTCGGAGTGGACCGGCGGTCCGCAGGGCATCTCCGCTATTCCCGGTCCGGAGGGTCCGCCGTCGCAGGACAACGTCGTGTTCGGCCTGATCGACCCGACCCCGTGGTACTGGCTGGCGATCACCGTGGCGCTGCTGCTCGTCGTCGCCACCCGCCGGCTGGAGCACAGCCGGGTCGGCCGTTCGTGGCTCGCCGTCCGTGAGGACGAGGACGCCGCGGCCGTCATGGGCGTGCAGGGCTTCAAGTACAAGCTCTGGGCATTCGCCATCGGCGCTTGCCTGGGCGGCATGTCCGGTGCGCTCTTCGCCAGTCGGCAGACCTTCATCGACCCGACGAACTTCGGCCTCGCCCTCTCGATCACCTTCGTCGCGATGGTGGTCCTCGGCGGTGCCGGCAACATGTTCGGCGTGGCGTTCGGCGCGGTCCTGCTGACCTACCTGCCGGAACGCTTCCGGGAGCTGCAGGACTGGCGTCCCTTCGCGGTCGGTGTGGCGATCGTCATCGTCATGATCTTCAAGCCGGCGGGGCTCATCCCCAGTCGGCGCCGGGCCAGAGAATTGAAGGACCGAGCCGAGGAGGCGGTGGCAGCCAATGTCTGAGGACGCGATCTCCACCGCCACGCCGCGGCGGGTGCTGCTCGAGGTGAACGACGTCACGCTGCGATTCGGCGGCGTGGTGGCGCTCAACGAGGTCAACTTCTCCCTCTACGAGGGGGAGATCCTCGGCCTGATCGGGCCCAACGGTGCGGGCAAGACGACCTGCTTCAACGTGATGACCGGCGTCTACAAGCCGACTTCGGGCCAGGTCCGCTTCGCGGGCCAGGGGATCAGCGGCAAGCAGCCGCATGTGATCAACCGGATCGGCATCGCCCGGACGTTCCAGAACATCCGGCTCTTCCCCGAGATGACGGCGCTGGAAAACGTCATCGTCGGCGTCGACGCGCGGCACAAGACGAGCGTCCTCGGTGCGCTCTTCGGGCTGCCCCGCTTCCGCCGCCGGCCCGAGGAGTTCAGCCCGGACGCCAACCCGCTGCTCGTCTGGGCGCAGAAGGCGTTCGGCATCTCCCGGCACCGGCGGGAGGAGATCTCCGGCGAGGAGATGGCGATGGAGCTGCTGCGCTTCGTCGGCATCGACGACCAGGCCAACGAGCTCGCCCGCAACCTGCCCTACGGCTACCAGCGGCGGCTCGAGATCGCCCGGGCGCTGGCGACGCAGCCGAAGCTGATCTGCCTGGACGAGCCGGCCGCCGGATTCAACCCGGCGGAGAAGGAAGCGCTGCTCCAACTGATCAGGAACATCCGCGATCGCGGATTCACGGTCCTGCTGATCGAGCACGACATGCGGCTGGTCATGGGAGTGACCGACCGGATCGTGGTCCTCGAATTCGGCCGGAAGATCGCCGAGGGCTCCCCCGAAGAGGTCAGCCGTGACGAGAAAGTGATCGCTGCATATCTGGGGGTACCGGCCGATGTTGCTTGAGATGGAGAACGTCACCGTCGCGTACGGCCGGATCGAGGTCCTGCACCAGATCAGCATCGGCATCGATGAGGGCGAGATCGTCGCACTGATCGGGGCCAACGGCGCCGGCAAGACCACCACCATGCGGGCCATCTCCGGGATCCGCCCGCTCTCCAGCGGGAGCATCAAGTTCGCCGGAGAGGACATCTCGAAGCTGCGGGCGGACCTGCGGGTGATCCGCGGGCTCTCCCAGGCTCCCGAGGGCCGGGGCATCTTCCCCGGCATGTCCGTGCGGGAGAACCTGGACATGGGTGCCTACACCCGCCGGGACGCCGCCGCGATCGCCGAGGACCTGGAGCGTGTTCTCGCGCTCTTCCCCCGGCTGCTGGAACGGATCAAGCAGCCCGGCGGCACGCTCTCGGGCGGCGAGCAGCAGATGCTGGCGATCGGTCGGGCGCTCATGGCGCGGCCGAAGCTGCTGCTGCTCGACGAGCCGTCGATGGGGCTCGCACCCATGCTGATCCAGCAGATCTTCAACATCATCACGGAGATCAACCAGCAGGGGATGACCGTGCTCGTCGTCGAGCAGAACGCCCAGCAGGCGCTCTCGCGGGCCCACCGGGCGTACGTGCTGGAGACCGGGACCGTCGTCAAGTCGGGCGCCGGACAGGATCTGCTGCACGACCCGGCCGTCAAGGCGGCCTACCTCGGCGTGGCCTGATCACGTCGTTCTCTGATTCAGGCCGGGGTCTGCGGACCCCGGCCTGAGTCGTTCAGGGCGCACGCCCAGTGGTGGCCGGCAAGGCGCACGGTGCAGCCGTGTGCGTTCTTTGCACGCAAGGTGACGAGCAACGCCGCCAGCGGCCAATTGGCGTGCGCCCTTACTCCTGTTGTCAGGGGTGGGGCTTAAGCTGCTCGGGTGACTGAGACGCTGTTGCTGCTGGATGGGCATTCCCTGGCTTACCGCGCGTTCTTCGCGCTCCCCGTGGAGAATTTCTCCACCACGACCGGGCAGGCCACCAACGGGGTCTACGGCTTCACCTCCATGCTGATCAACGTGCTGCGCGACGAGAAGCCGACGCACATCGTGGTCGCCTTCGACGTCTCCCGCCACTCGTTCCGCACGGACCAGTACGCGGAGTACAAGGCGGGCCGCTCCGACAGCCCGGCCGAGTTCGGCGGGCAGGTGGCCCTGGTCCAGGAGGTCCTCGACGCGCTGCGCATCCCCTATGTGCAGATGCCGGGCTATGAGGCCGACGACATCATCGCCACCCTGGCCAGGCAGGGCCGCGAGGCCGGCTACCGGGTGCTGATCTGCAGCGGTGACCGCGACGCCTACCAGCTCGTGACCGACACCGTGACCGTGCTCTACCCGCGCAAGGGCGTCTCCGACCTGGCCCGGATGACCCCGGAGGCCATCACCGAGAAGTACGGTGTGGCGCCCGGCCGCTACCGCGATCTCGCGGCGCTCGTCGGCGAGTCCAGTGACAACCTGCCCGGCATCCCCGGCGTCGGTCCGAAGACCGCGGCGAAGTGGATCGACCAGTTCGGCAGCCTCGACGAGGTCGTCAACCACGCCGACGAGGTCAAGGGCAAGGCCGGTGACAGCCTCCGCGAGCACCTCGCCGGGGTGATCCGCAACTACCAGATCAACCGGCTCGTCGACGATCTGGAGCTGCCGGTGCAGGCCGTCGAGTCGCTCTGGCCCGGCTTCGACCGTGAGGCGGTGCACCGGGTCTTCGACGCGTTGGAGTTCCGGATCCTTCGCGAGCGGCTTACCCAGATCTTCGGCGAGGCCCAGCCCGCCGAGGCCGATGCGGGCTTCGAGCTCGACGGAGCGGTGCTCTCCGAGCCCGGTGCGGTCGTCACGTGGCTCGCCGCGCATACCGGGCTCACCATCGGCCTCGCCGTGAGCGGCACCTTCGGCCGGGGCACGGGCCAGCTCACCGGCATCGCCCTGGCGACCGCCGCCGGAGCCGCCGCCTACCTCGACCCCGACCAGCTCGCGCAGGCCGACGAGCAGGCGCTCGCCGCCTTCTTCGCCGACCCGGCCCGTGGCAAGATCATTCATGATGTGAAACCGGTCATCAACGCCTTCACCACCCGGGGCTGGCAGCTCGACGGGATCGTCACCGACACGGCGATCGCCGCCTACCTGGCCCGCCCCGACCAGCGCAGCTACGACCTGGGTGACCTGTCGCTGCGCTACCTGCACCGCGAGCTGCGGGTCGACGAGCCCGGGACCGGCCAGCTCAGCCTCCTCGACGACGGCAGCGCCGACCTCGGCCAGCCGCTGATGCTGCGGGCCCGGGCGACCCTCGACCTCGCCGACGCGCTCACGGCCGAGCTCGACCGCGACTCGGGCTCCGGCGTCCGGCTCATCGCCGAGCTGGAGCTGCCGCTGGTGCGGGTGCTCTCGGCGATGGAGCGGGTCGGCATCGCCGCCGACACCGACTACCTCTCGGAGCTGGAGGCGCACTTCGCCGCCGAGGTGAAGTCCGCGGCGCAGGCCGCCTATGCCGTGGTCGGGCGCGAGTTCAACCTCGGCTCGCCCAAGCAGCTCCAGGAGATCCTCTTCACCGAGCTGGAGCTCCCCAAGACCAAGAAGATCAAGACCGGCTACACGACCGACGCCGACGCGCTGCAGAGCCTGCACGCGCAGACCGGGCACCCGGTCCTGGAGCACCTGCTCCGCCACCGCGACGTGGCGAAGCTCAAGTCGACCGTCGACGGGCTGCTCAAATCCGTCAGCGACGACGGGCGCATCCACACCACCTTCTTCCAGACGGTCGCGGCGACCGGGCGGCTCTCCAGCACCGACCCCAACCTGCAGAACGTGCCGATCCGCACCGAGGAGGGGCGCCGGATCCGCCGGGCGTTCGTCGTCGGCGAGGGCTTCGAGTCGCTGATGACCGCCGACTACAGCCAGATCGAGATGCGGATCATGGCGCACCTCTCCAAGGACGAGTCGCTGATCGAGGCCTTCGGCGCCGGGGCCGACTTCCACGCGGTCACCGCGGCCTCGGTCTTCAGCCTCCCCGCCGAGGAGGTCACCCCCGAGCACCGCCGCCGGATCAAGGCGATGAACTACGGCCTCGCCTACGGCCTGTCCTCCTATGGGCTGTCGCAGCAGCTCGGCATCACCACCGCCGAGGCGTCCGCCCTGATGGAGGAGTATTTCTCGCGCTTCGGCGGCGTCCGCGACTACCTGCAGGCGGTCGTGCGGCAGGCCGGCAAGGACGGATACACCGAGACGATCCTCGGTCGCCGTCGCTACCTGCCGGATCTCACCTCCGACAACCGGCAGCGGCGCGAGATGGCCGAGCGGATGGCTCTCAACGC
This sequence comes from Allocatelliglobosispora scoriae, assembly GCF_014204945.1. Classification (NCBI taxonomy): domain Bacteria; kingdom Bacillati; phylum Actinomycetota; class Actinomycetes; order Micromonosporales; family Micromonosporaceae; genus Allocatelliglobosispora; species Allocatelliglobosispora scoriae. Next base: position 1,650,442 of record NZ_JACHMN010000002.1, on the reverse strand, counting down.
CCCGATCCAGGGCAGTGCGGCCGACATCATCAAGGTCGCCATGCTGCGGGTCGACGTCGCGCTGCGCGAGGCCGGCCTCACCTCCCGGCTGCTGCTCCAGGTGCACGACGAGCTCGTGTTCGAGGTCGCGCCCGGCGAGCGGGAGCAGCTGGAGGAGCTCGTCCGGCGCGAGATGGGCGCGGCGGCGGTCCTCACCGTGCCGCTGGCGGTCTCGGTCGGCCTGGGCCACGACTGGAACGCCGCCGATCACTGACCCGTCCTGGCTGGGCACGGGCGACCGCATGCGGACACCTGTGCCCAGCCTTTTCCATGCCCCCGCTGGGGCGCCGCCAACTCCAAGATCGCCGCAACTCTTGAAGAGTTGGTGCCAAGGGCGCGCGCCCGTGGGCGGGTGCTCTGAAGCGCCGTGGCTGATGTCTCGGATAACACCAACTCTTCAAGAGTTGCGACGATCTTGGGCCGGCCGGCCGGCCGGCGGCTTGTCGGATGGCTAGGGCTTGGTGGCGCAGAAGATGGCGGTGCCGGGGAAGATCGCACCGCGCTGGGGGCTCCACTGGCCCCAGATCTGCTCGTTGCCCGGCGACCACTCCGGCTCGACCAGGTCGGTCAGCGTGAAGCCGCCCGCGATCAGCTCCCGGATCCGGTCGCCGAGGGTCCGGTGGTGCTCGACGTAGGTGGCGACACCCTTGTCGTCGTGCTCGACGTAGGGGAGGCGGTCGAAGTACGAGTGGACCGCCACCAGCCCGGCGTCGCCCGGGTCGTCGAGGAAGATCCAGCGCATCGGGTGGGTCACCGAGAAGACCCAGCGGCCGCCCGGCTGGAGCACCCGGTTGACCTCGCGCATCAGGCGGGCGGAGTCCTCGACGAAGGGTACGGCGCCGAAGGCTGTGCAGACGATGTCGAAGGTGCCGTCGGCGAAGGGCAGGGCGAGGGCGTCGGCCTGGACCAGCGGTGGGCGTACCCCCGTGGTGTCGGCGGCGACCTGCGCGTGGCGCAACATGCCGGCGGAGAGGTCGAGGGCGACCACCCGGGCGCCCTGGGTGTGCAACCAGCGCGCGCCCGACGCGGCGCCGCAGCCGAGTTCGAGGACGGTCTTGCCGGCGACATCACCGAGGAGCCGGGCGTCGGCCTCGCGGAGGCCCTCGGGGCACCAGACGAGGTCGACATCGCCGAGGAATGTGCCATGTTCGGCCTGATATTCATCGGCGTCGAGGTCCCACCAATCCCTACTGGCACGCCGGTTCTCCGCCGAATCGACCTCGCGCCGGGTCACTCCGGCACCGCTCACCACGTAATCCACGAGCACACCGTACCCATGTGACCGACGCCACAATCCGGGCGGTTGCGGTGGGAACAAGGGCGAAGCGCGCACAGCGGCGCGTCCCATACCGGGAGGGGTTGCATCGTGTGCTAAGACGCACGGTAAGCTGTTCGATGGCGCTCACCGTGTCTCGGGCTTCGGCAGGGAGAGGTCCGACGTCGTCGATGTTATTCGGCGGCTAGGCGGGGGCGCACCCAGGTCACACCTGACACCATCCGACCGGAGCAACAGTCCACATGACGAGCAGCATCGAGGCCACCTCGAGCGCCACCAAGGTCACCTTCGACGATCTCGGTTCCGAGGAGGCATTCCTCGCCGCGATCGACGAGACCATCAAGTACTTCAATGACGGCGACATTGTCGAAGGCACCGTCGTCAAGGTCGATCGGGACGAGGTCCTTCTCGACATCGGCTACAAGACCGAGGGTGTCATCCCCTCTCGTGAGTTGTCGATCAAGCATGACGTGGACCCGTCCGAGGTCGTCTCCGTCGGTGATCACATCGAGGCCCTGGTTCTCCAGAAGGAGGACAAGGAAGGTCGACTGATCCTGTCCAAGAAGCGCGCTCAGTACGAGCGGGCATGGGGCACGATCGAGAAGATCAAGGACGAGGACGGCGTCGTTCGCGGCTCCGTCATCGAGGTGGTCAAGGGTGGCCTCATCCTCGACATCGGCCTGCGCGGCTTCCTGCCGGCATCGCTGGTCGAAATGCGTCGTGTCCGGGACCTGCAGCCGTACGTGGGCCGCGAGCTCGAGGCGAAGATCATCGAGCTCGACAAGAACCGCAACAACGTGGTCCTGTCGCGCCGTGCTTACCTGGAGCAGACGCAGTCCGAGGTCCGCACCGAGTTCCTGAACAAGCTCGGCAAGGGCCAGGTCCGCAAGGGCGTCGTCTCGTCGATCGTCAACTTCGGTGCCTTCGTGGACCTGGGTGGCGTCGACGGTCTGGTGCACGTCTCCGAGCTGTCCTGGAAGCACATCGACCACCCGTCCGAGGTTGTCGAGGTCGGCCAGGAGGTCGAGGTCGAGGTTCTCGACGTCGACCTGGACCGCGAGCGTGTCTCCCTGTCGCTGAAGGCGACGCAGGAGGACCCGTGGCGTCAGTTCGCGCGGACCCACGCGATCAACAACATCGTTCCGGGCAAGGTCACCAAGCTGGTTCCGTTCGGCGCGTTCGTCCGCGTCGAGGACGGCATCGAGGGCCTGGTGCACATCTCCGAGCTGGCCGAGCGCCACGTGGAGATCCCGGAGCAGGTCGTGCAGGTCGGCGGCGATGTCATGGTCAAGGTCATCGACATCGACCTCGAGCGTCGGCGGATCTCGCTCTCGCTCAAGCAGGCCAACGAGGGCTTCGTGGAGGGCGAGGAGCACTTCGACCCCACCCTCTACGGCATGTCTGCGACCTACGACGCCGAGGGCAACTACGTCTACCCGGACGGGTTCGACCCCGAGACGGGCGAGTGGCTCGACGGCTTCGAGAAGCAGCGCGACGAGTGGGAGAAGCAGTACGCGGAGGCGCGTATCCGCTGGGAGGCCCACACGAAGCAGGTTGTGACCTCGCGCGCCGCTGACGCGGTTGCGGCTGCCGAGACCCCGACCGGCAACGTCTCCACCTCGACTCCGGCTCCGGCCAAGGCGGCGGAGGAGCCCTCGGGCACCCTCGCCACCGACGAGGCGCTGGCGGCACTTCGCGAGAAGCTGGCCGGCGGCAAGTAAGGCTGATTGATCCCCATGAAGGAGGAGGGCGACCCCGGCCGGGTCGCCCTCCTCCTTCATTTCTGCGCCGTGGTTGACTGTTCGGCATGGTGTGGGTAGGTCTGACCGGCGGCATCGGCGCCGGCAAGAGCGCGGTCGCGAAGCTGCTCGCCGAGCGCGGAGCGATCATCATCGACTCCGACCGCCTGGCCCGTGCGGTGATCGCACCGGGAACGGACGGGCTCGCCGAGGTCGTTGCCGAGTTCGGCACCGGTGTGCTGGGCGCTGACGGCGGCGTCGACCGGGCGGCACTCGCCGCTGCGGTCTTCGGCGACACCGCCGCCCGCAAGCGCCTCGAGGCGATCATCCATCCCCGGGTGCGCTCGCGTACGGTCGAGCTCGCCACCGCCGCACCGCCGGACTCCGTCGTCGTCAACGACGTGCCGCTGCTGATCGAGGCGGGGCTGGCATCCACCTATGAGCTGGTCATCGTCGTGCTCGCCGAGACCGAGACCCGGGTCGCCCGGGTGATGCGGGACCGGGGGATGGCCGAGGACGAGGCGCGGGCCCGGATCGCCGCCCAGGCCACCGACGAGCAGCGACGGGCGGCCGCGGACATCCTGATCGACAACAACGGCACCCCCGAGGAGCTGGCTGCCCAGGTGGACGAGGTCTGGACGACGCTGCGGGCCCGCCTGAGCTAGATCGCGTCGTTTCCGGGAAGCCGGCCCATCCCGGTCTCAGCGGAGGGCCACCTTCCCGGACCGAGCGCGATCATCCCCTGGCGCTCCCACCCGGCGCGCGTGGAACTCCCGCGCGGCACCTTCGCCCGGCATCCCCTGCGCTTCCACCCGGCACGCGTGGAACTCCCGCGCGGCATGCGTGGCACTCCCGCGCGGCACGTCATGCAGCAAAGCGTGGCCTCGCGAAGCGAAATGGCCGCGCTCTGCTGCACAACGTGTCAGGAGACGGTGCGGGGGAGGGCTGGGAGCTTGGACTTCACGTCGAGGTCCAGGCGGCCGAGGCCACCCGTCTTCGTCCGGATCTCGATCCGGTGCACGACCCCGGTGCTGTCCACCCAGTAGCGCAGCCGGGCATAGCCGCTCGGCAGCCCGATGTCCTGCTGCCCGGGGATCTCGAAGACCGCGACCGGCACCTTGCCGATCATGTCGGCGCGCAGCCGGTGCGCGGCCTTGCCGAGCGAGACCGGGTCGTCGCGGCTGCTCACCGCGAGCGACAGCGCCTCGTGCAGCAGGACGTCGATGTCGGTGACGGCGACCTTGATGCCGAGATCGCTCCACTCGTTCGTCACCCATCCGCCCCGCGGCGGCTGCGGCAGGGGCGGATCGGTCTTCTGCTGCTGGAACTGCTTGATCGAGATGCCCTTGCGCCCGGCGAGGACCAGCACGTTGGACGTGGGCTCGTCGAGGTTCCGCGCGTAGAGGTAGGCGAGGCCGGTCCGCCAGTCGAGCCAGCCGGACGCCTCGATCAGGCCGCCGCCGCCGACCGGCATCGTCACCGTGACGTGGCCGCCCCCGGCGTTGAGGTTGCGCTGGCGCATCCGGGCCAGCGCCTTCGCCTCGACGGTGGTGACCGCCCGGGGTTTGATCATGCCGCCGCCGAGGACGTCGATCGTCGTCAGCACCGGCCGATCATCGCGCTGCAGGTCCACCTGGACGGAGATCTCCTGGGTGAGCAGGGCCTCCATGCGCAGCAGCCGGGCCGCGCCGTCCAGGTAGTAGGCGACCGCACCGCCGTGCGCGGCGAGCGAGTTCGGTGCGGGCGGTGAAGCACTGGGTGATGCGCTGGGCGAGGCCGAGGCCGTCGCGGACGGAGCGGCAGCCGAGGAGCCGGGCTGGACCTGGCGGACGCCCTGCACGGCGGGGGACGCCGGGGGCTGCGTCGATGCCGAGCTCGGCGGAATGGTCGCGGAAGGGCTGGCCCAGGGGCGCAGGGGGATCACCGCGGGGCCGATCATCACCTCGACCGGGGTGCCGAGGACGTTGTCGTGGCGCAGCCAGCGGGCGTCGAGCTGCTCCAGCAAATCGGTCCGGTCCGGTTGGTTCGCCGCGACGGAGAAGATCAGCGCCAGCAGGCTGTCGACCGGGTCCGGCTTGTCCTTGATGAGCTGGCCGAGGGGGCGTACCCGCCAATTGTCGGACGGCGGCGTGGCCGGCGGCAGCGCGGGATCGCCCGCGCCGCTCGGACCCGGGCTGGGTGTCGCGGCCGTGCCTGGCGGCTTGCCGATGCGGTAGGCGACCACCCCCGGCGACGCCTGGAGCAGGATGTTCGGGCTGCCGGAGCGGGTGTTGCTGGTGGAGAGGTAGATCAGCGGGCGCTGCCAGTCGACCCAGCCCGCAAAGGTGATCTCCGAGCCGGTCTTGCCGATGGTCCCATGGATGCCGGCCCGGGCGTCCTGGAAGTTGTGCAGCCGCATGCTGCCGAGCTTCTGCAGGTCGGTGCCGTTGAGCGGCCGACTGCTCTCGGGCTTGGTCTCTGGCGTCGAGCACGATCGCAGGCCCTGGCTCATCCCGGCGAGGGCGCCGAGCGCGAGGACCGCGACGACGATGAGGGAGAGGGAGCGGCGACGGCCGTTGGGTCGGGTTGCCTCCACGCGAGGAGAACGCCGCAGCGCGCAGATCGGTGACGGGCAAAATAAGGACGCTCGCGGCGGCCGTGTGCGCGTAAGCGCAACCGCACAGGTGCGCTCACCGGCCCTTGGCGATGTGCCACGGCAGGAGCTGCAACCCGGCGCCGAGGGGACCGGCCGGTGTGGAGGTCCGGTCATCATCCCCGGTCGGCCGCCGCGAGCGGCCTACGAATCGAGGGTAATCGAGTCGACCACGACACACAATCGCAATATTGCAGCGAGGTGGTCACGTATAGTCCCGTGCTTCCTGTCCGGTCCGACAAAGGCTGTCATACCCACGGCGTAGGTTGATGGGCATGGCACTCGAGATCCCACGCGTCGACGGCACCTTCCGGGTGGTCAGCGAATTCGTCCCCTCCGGTGATCAGCCGACCGCGATCGCGGAGCTGGAGCGCCGGGTGCGGGCGGGGGAGCGGCAGGTCGTGCTGATGGGCGCGACGGGCACGGGCAAGAGCGCGACGACCGCCTGGCTGGTGGAGAAGCTGCAGCGCCCCGCGCTCGTGCTGGCACCCAACAAGACCCTCTGCGCGCAGCTCGCCAAGGAGTTCCGCGAGCTGATGCCCCACAACGCCGTCGAATACTTCGTCAGCTACTACGACTACTACCAGCCCGAGGCCTACATCCCGCAGACCGACACCTACATCGAGAAGGACTCCTCGATCAACGAGGAGGTCGAGCGGTTGCGCCACTCGGCGACGATGTCGCTGCTGACCAGGCGCGATGTCATCGTCGTCGCGACCGTCAGCGCGATCTACGGTCTCGGCACGCCACAGGAGTACCTCGAGCGCGCCGTCAAGGTCAGCGTCGGCGAGGAGATCGACCGCGACAAGCTGCTGCGCCGCCTGGTCGACATCCAGTATTCGCGCAACGACATCGCGTTCAACCGGGGCACCTTCCGGGTCCGGGGCGACACGCTGGAGATCATCCCGGCCTACGAGGAGTTGGCGCTGCGGATCGAGCTCTTCGGCGACGAGGTCGAGCGCCTCTCCTACCTGCACCCCCTCACCGGCGACGTGGTCCGCGAGGTCGACCAGATGCTCGTCTTCCCGGCGACGCACTACGCGGCCGGTCCGGAGCGGATGGAGCGCGCGGTCCGCGACATCGAGGTCGAGCTGGAGGAGCGCCTCGCGGAGCTGGACCGTCAGGGCAAGCTGCTGGAGGCGCAGCGGCTGCGGATGCGCACCACCTATGACATCGAGATGATGCGCCAGGTCGGCTTCTGCTCCGGCATCGAGAACTACTCCCGCCACATCGACGGCCGGGGTCCGGGCAGCCCTCCGCACTGCCTGCTCGACTACTTCCCCGACGACTTCATCACCGTCATCGACGAGTCCCACGTGACGATCCCGCAGATCGGCGGGATGTACGAGGGTGACGCCTCCCGCAAGCGGATGCTGGTCGAGCACGGTTTCCGGCTCCCGTCGGCGATGGACAACCGGCCGCTGCGCTTCGACGAGTTCCTGGAGCGGGTCGGGCAGCAGGTCTTCCTCTCGGCGACCCCCGGCCCGTGGGAGCTGCGGCAGTCCGGCGGGGAGTTCGTCGAGCAGGTGATCCGCCCGACCGGCCTCGTCGACCCGCAGGTGGTGATCAAGCCGACCCGGGGCCAGATCGACGACCTGATCCACGAGATCCGGCTGCGCACCGAGCGCGACGAGCGCGTCCTCGTCACCACGCTGACCAAGAAGATGTCCGAGGATCTCACCGACTACCTGCTGGAGCAGGGGATCCGCGTGCGCTACCTGCACTCGGAGGTCGACACGCTGCGCCGGGTGGAGCTGCTCAAGGAGCTCCGCATGGGCGAATACGACGTCCTCGTCGGCATCAACCTGCTCCGAGAGGGTCTCGACCTGCCCGAGGTCTCCCTGGTGGCGATCCTCGACGCCGACAAGGAGGGCTTCCTGCGCAGCGGCACGAGCCTCATCCAGACGATCGGCCGCGCGGCCCGTAACGTCTCCGGCGAGGTCCACATGTACGCCGACAAGATCACCCCGTCGATGGCGAAGGCGATCGAGGAGACCGATCGGCGCCGGGCCAAGCAGGTGGCATACAACGAGGCGGCCGGTGTCGAGCCGCAGCCGCTGCGCAAGCGCATCCACGACATCCTCGACGACATCTACCGAGAGGCCGAGGATACCGAGTCGGCGCTCGGCGGGCACGGCCCCGGCGGTGCGATCGTCGGCGGCGCCGGGCGGCAGCTGTCGCGGGGCAAGGCACCGACACCGGGCACGCGGTCGCGCGGCGGCAAGGTCGAGGCCAACTCGCAGGGCATGGCCCGCGATCAGCTGATGACCCTGATCGCCGAGCTCAACGACCAGATGCTCGCCGCCGCCCGGGAGCTGCAGTTCGAGCTGGCGGCCCGGATCCGCGACGAGATCCACGAGCTGAAGAAGGAGCTCAAGATCATGGCTGAGGCCGACTGACGGCGGCATCCGCACCGGCCGCGCAGATCTGCGGCCGGTGCGGATGTCACGGTCGGGTGATGCCGACCGCCCGGTCGATCCAGTCGGCGATCCGCTCCAGGAGCTCTTCGGTGGCCGCGTTTTCGGCGTGCCCGAACTCCCGCTCGATCCAGATGGAGCGCGGGTCGTTGGCCGCGGCGAAGAGGGAGTAAGCGTGCTCCACGGGGAAATACGTGTCGGCGTCGCCGTGCACCACGAGCAGCGGTGTCGGCGCGATCCGGGCGACCACCTCGGTCGGTGACTCCGGCACCGGGTTCCAGCCCCGGCCGGAGATCCGCGTCCGGAGGGCGACCCTGCCGAGGAGGCGGCCCAGGCGGCGTTCGATCACCCAGTGCACCCGCCGCATCGGCGTGGTGCCCCGGTAGTACCACCGGGCCGGGCTGCTCACCGCGACGGCGGCGGCCACCCCGCGGACGAGCGCGGCGTGCCGGACGACGACGGAGGCGCCCATGGAGAAGCCGATCGTGACGATCTCCTTGTAGCCCAGCTCGCGGGCCCAGGCGACGGCCGCCTCCAGGTCGTGGATCTCCTGGTCGCCGACGGTGGAGGAGCCGCCGGAGCGGCCGTGCCCGCGGAAGTCGAAGCTGATGACGCCGGCGCCCCGGTTGAAGACGTCGGCCGCTCTGCGTACCGCCGGTCGGCGCCAGGAGCCGGTGAACCCGTGCGCTATCACCAGGGCGAGTTCGGTGGGGCCGGGCTGGTGGTTCGCGGAGATGAGCACACCGTCGATGGTGCGCAACAGGTCATGCCTAGTGCCCAAGGCTGGCTTCCTCCACCGGCGCCCCGGCGGTCACGTCGATGAAGTGCTCCATCAGCGGCGGCGTGGCGAAGTAGGGGCCGATCAGACCGCGCCAGACGCCGAAGCGCTCCGACTCCCGGAAGTTCTGCGTGTGTGCCTGGACCGAGTCCCACTCGACGATGAGGATGAACCGGGTCGGGGTCTCGATCCCCCGGGTCATCCGCACGCCGTGGCAGCCCGGAGTGCTGGCGAGAACGTGGTGACCCTGCTCATAGGCGGCCGCGAAGTCGTCCTCCTGACCGGGGACGATGTCGAAAATAGCCACTTCCACAACCATTGGAGGATCTTTTCACACTCGATTTCAGCCCCGGAAGCGGACCCGAGTAGGTCATCATGGAGAATAATGTTCGATCGGGAGGGGAGTATTCCCTCGCGGCGGAGTCGTCAGCACGGCCTGCGCATAGAGGCCCGGTTCCGTCGGTCACGGGATTTTCCGTGGCAGAAGAGACCTCCGGTGGTTTTGCGCTGCCTACCGGAGGGTTAATTTATGAACGTGTCCAGCCTTGAGTGGGGCGTCACCCTCGTCGGCCTCATGGTGCTGTTGCTCATCGACTTCGTCATCGTGGCGCGACGGCCGCACGAGCCCTCCATGAAGGAATCGACCCTCTGGGTCCTCTTCTATGTTGCGCTGGCCGTCGCGTTCGGGGTCTACGTCTACGGCAAGCACGGTGGCACCTACGGTGGCGAGTTCTTCGCCGGCTGGCTCACGGAATACAGCCTCTCCATCGACAACCTCTTCGTCTTCGTGATCATCATGGGCCGGTTCGCCGTCCCCCGGCAGTACCAGCAGAAGGTGCTGCTCATCGGCATCGTGATAGCGCTGGTCCTGCGTGGCGCGTTCATCGCCGCCGGTGCCGCGGTCGTCCAGCAGTTCTCCTGGGTCTTCTACATCTTCGGTGCCTTCCTCGTCTACACGGCCTACACCCTGCTCCAGCACGGTGAGGACGACCCGGACGACTTCAAGGAAAACGTCATGATCCGGTGGGCACGTCGCGTCCTACCTCTGACGGACAAGTACGACGGGTCGAAGATCACCATCGTGGCGAAGAACGGCAAGCGGCTCTTCACGCCGATGCTCATCGTCTTCCTCGCGATCGGCACGACCGACCTGATCTTCGCGCTCGACTCCATCCCGGCGATCTTCGGGCTCACCAAGGAGCCCTACCTGGTCTTCACGGCCAACGTCTTCGCGCTGATGGGTCTGCGCCAGCTCTACTTCCTGCTCGGCGGCCTGCTCAGCCGGCTGGTCTACCTCTCCGTCGGCCTCGCCGCGGTGCTCGCCTTCATCGGCGTGAAGCTGGTCCTCGAAGCGCTCGCGACCAACAATCTGCCGTTCATCAACGGCGGCGAGCCGGTCGGCTGGGCCCCGCACATCCCGATCTGGCTCTCCCTCACGGTGATCATCGGGACGCTGGTGATCGCGACGATCGCGAGCCTGGTCAAGTCGTCCCGCGACCGCAAGATCTCGTCGCCCCGCAGCGCCTGAGCCACGTTTTGCAGCAAACCGTGGCCTCGCGCGGCGATATGGCCACGCTTTGCTGCAAAACGTGACCGGGGGTGCGGCGTGACCCGGGGCGGCGTGCTCCGGCGTGCGGCGTGAGCGCGGTCGGCGGCGTGGCTACAGCGGGACGCGGGCGGCGCTGACGAGGTCGGCGAAGCGGTCGCCCGTCAGCTCCTCGATCACCACGTGGCCGACCGAGGACGAGGCGTGCAGCATCACCCGCTTGCCGTTGCGAGGTGCCGCCGCGACGATGCCGACGTGGTGCACGGGCTCGCCGGGCCGGGCGAAGAAGTAGAGGTCGCCGGGGCGCTCCTCGCCGAACTCCACCGGCGTCGTGGCGAGCGCCTGGTCGCAGGCGTCGCGGGGCAGCACGACACCGTGCCGCCGCCACGACAGGTGCACCAGCCCGGAGCAGTCGATCCCGAAGGGCGTCATGCCACCCCAGACATAGGGCGTGTCCCGCAGCCGGGTCGCGGTCATCAGCACGTCACGCGCCGCCGGCTGCCGCTGCGGCACGGGGGTCAGGTCCAGCGCGCGGCCCCACAAAGGCTCAACCTCGCCGGGTACGCCCACCGCCCACCACTCGTCGCCCAGCGTGTCGCCGTCACCGTCGCGATCGTCGTCGCCCTCGTCGGCGAGGTGCCGCCGCCCGGGCAGCGTGATCGTGCGCAACCGCGTACCGAGGACCACCCCGCGCAGCACCAGATCGCCGTCGGGCGCGTCGCGCAGCGTGGTCGCCGTCGCCGCGACGAGCAGGTCCTCGGTCTCGTCGGACGCCTCGGTGAGCTGGTGCCGGGGCAGCCAGCCGGGGTAGCCGCGCGGGTCGAACCGGGACGGCTGGCCGGTGACGACGACGTGGGCCCAGCCGTCGCGCTCGGAGTCGATCACCACCTGCTCGCCGAGCAGGAGCTGGCCGAGCACGGAGTCCTGATCCATCCGCCGTTCCCGGGGGAGCTGGGCGCACCAGCCACGGATGTCGGTGGTCTCACCGAGCATCAGAACGTCTGCCGGGTCGTCGTGGGGTTCGCGCCACAGCGTCGCCACGGCTACTCGTACGGTGGCTCTCATGCCGTCTCCCGCAGGGTGAGTCCGAGGCCGGGTCCGGTGGGCAGGGTGATCGTGCTCCCGGCGTAGGTGATGCCCCCGTCGACCGGGCTCTGCGCGAGCCACCAGGCGGCGTCGAGGTCGCTCACCGCGGTGGTGCCGTGAGCGGCGACGAGGGCCGCGGCGGCACCCAGACCGACGTGGGACTCCATCATCGAGCCGACGATGACGCCGAGCCCGTGCGCGCGGGCAAGCTCGATCATGGTGCGGGCCGCGGTGAGCCCGCCGCACTTGGCGAGCTTGACGTTGACCAGGTCGGCGGCACCGCGCCGGATCACCTCGGTGAGGTCGCGGACGTTGAAGACCGACTCGTCGGCCATGATCGGGGTGTCGACGCGCTGGGAGACCCAGGCGAGGCCGTCCAGGTCCCACCGGGGGACGGGCTGCTCGACGAACTCGACGCCGAGGTCGGCCTCCTCGACGCCCCGGATGATCCGGACCGCCTCCCGGGCCGTCCAGCCCTGGTTGGCGTCGAGCCGGATCCGCACCTCCGGTCCGGCGGCGTCGCGGCAGGCCCGGATCCGGGCGAGGTCTCCGGCGGCGTCGGCGCCCACCTTGAGCTTCAGGACCGTGAAGCCCTCGCCGACGCGGGCCCGGGTGGCGGCCTCGACCTCCGTGGGCTCACCGGCGGCGAGGGTCACGTCGGTGGGGACGGTGGTGGCGTTGCCGCCGAGTGCGCGTACCAGCGAGAGGTTGTTGCGGCGCGCGGCCAGGTCGTGCAGCGCGACGTCGACCGCCCCCTTGGCCGAGTGGTTCTCGGCGACCGCCCGCGCGACCTCGCGGCAGCGCGCGAGCAGGTCGTCGGGGTCGCGGCCGACCAGCAGCGGGCCGAGCATGGAGTCCACACAGGACTGTGATCCGGCGATCGAGTCGCCGGTGACCTGCCAGACCTGGGGCGCCTCGCCGTAACCCGAGTGGCCCTCGTCATCGATGATCTCGACGATGAGGCTCTCGGCGCTGGTCGCGCGCCGCAGCGCCGTCACGAAAGGTGTATGCAGGGGCACCGAGATCCGGTGCGTCCTCACGGCGATGATCGACACGGAGGGTGACGCTACTCGGGGAAGGTCGCGGCGGCAATCCGCGCGACCAGATCGGCGCCCGCCGATTCCTCCAGCGTCGTCGTCGTGCAGACCACCAGGATGTACGCCGGTGAGTGCACCGGATAGATCACCGCCGCGCCGTGGCGGATATTCGGCACCCAGCCGTTCTTGCAGGCGACCCTGGTCCCCGGTGGCAGCCCGGCCGGAATGTCCTCGCGGTACTCCTGGGCCTCCAGGATCCCCAGGATCGCCGCGCAACTCGCCGGGCTCGCCGCAGTGCCGTCGGCGATCGCCGAGAGCAGAGCGGCCAGATCAGCGGCGGTGACGAGGTTGGTGACGCCCGTCTCGCGGGCCCTGACATCCTCGATGCCCCGATCGGTCCGGCTGTGCCGGGCGCCGACATCGCGCCAGACCGCGTTGACCGCATCGGTGCCGAGCACCCCGATCAGCAGGTTCGTCGCGAGATTGCTGGAACGCACGATCATGCGCTCGCCCAGCCACCCCAGCGTCGCCGTCTCGCCCATCCGCCCGGTGACCTGCTCGTCGTTGTCATCGGTCGGATCGATCGAGAAGGGCCCCGCCCCCGGCAACACCGAGACGAACTCGTTATCCACCACGATCTCGTCGTCGAGAGCCAGGTCGCCGCGCTCGGCGGCCCGATGAAGCGCGACCAGCACCGCGACCTTCATCGTGCTGGCCGCGTAGTGCGTGACCTCGGCATCCCGCGTGAAGACCGGTGGGCCGCCGACCGGGCCCAGCCAGATCGAAACAGTCCCATCAATCGAGTCCAGATCGATCGCGTGCAGCGCGGGCGGTAGTGGTCCAGGCATGCCCGGGAGGCTACCCCGCTTCGTGCTCGTATGCGTGCCTCGCACTGCTCCTGGGGCGCAGTTTGCTCGCGCCGCGATCGGGTGGGTGGTGGTGGTGAAACTACCCCTACCGCCATGCAAGATCGCGCTACTTCCCGGAAGTGACCCCTACGGACACGCTTCGAGGGGACTACTTCCGGGAAACAGCACGATCTTGCACCGCGAGGAGGGGCGCGAAAACGGGGAACCAGACGCGACCAGCAAGCTGATCACACCCGATTCCCCAAAGTGCCACCGCGAGAACTACCGTGCCGGTTTCCTGAGCCGGCTCGACCCGCGTCGGGGTCAAGCTCGACTGCCCGGAGCGGGCCGATCAGGCCCAGGAAACCACCGGCGCAACTACTGGTGCTTGCGCCGAGCAGCAGCCCGACCACGCTGAGTCTGGTCGAGCACGACCTTGCGGATCCGCACGGCCACCGGAGTGACCTCGACGCACTCGTCCTCGCGACAGAACTCCAGGCACTGCTCCAGCGTCAGCTTCCGCGCCGGGATCAGGTTCTCCGTGGTGTCGCTGGAGGCGGCCCGCATGTTCGTGAGCTTCTTCTCCTTGGTGATGTTGACATCCATGTCGTCGGCGCGAGAGTTCTCGCCGACGACCATGCCCTCATAGACCTCGGTGGTGGGCTCGACGAAGAGCGAGCCGCGCTCCTGAATGTTGATCATCGCGAAGGCGGTGACCACGCCCTGCCGGTCCGCGACGAGCGATCCGTTGTTACGGGTACGCAGCTCGCCGAACCACGGCTCGTACTTCTCGAAGACGTGGTGCAGGATGCCGGTGCCGCGGGTGTCGGTGAGGAACTCGGTCCGGAAGCCGATCAGGCCGCGGGCCGGGACCAGCCACTCCATCCGGATCCAGCCGGTGCCGTGGTTGACGAGCTGCTCCATCCGGCCCTTGCGGGTCGCGAGGAGCTGCGTGATCGCGCCGAGGTACTCCTCGGGGCAGTCGATCGTCAGGCGCTCGACCGGCTCGTGGACCTTGCCGTTGACCTCTTTGGTGACGACCTGAGGCTTGCCGACGGTCAGCTCGTAGGACTCGCGGCGCATCTGCTCGACGAGGATGGCCAGCGCCAGCTCGCCACGGCCCTGCACCTCCCACGCGTCGGGGCGCTCGGTCGGGAGCACCCGCAGCGACACGTTGCCGATGAGCTCCTTGTCGAGGCGGTCCTTGACCATGCGCGCGGTGACCTTGGAGCCCTTGACCCGGCCGACGAGCGGCGAGGTGTTGGTGCCGATCGTCATCGAGATCGCCGGCTCGTCGACCGTGATCAGCGGCAGCGGGATCGGGTTCTCCGCGTCGGCGAGCGTCTCACCGATCATGATCTCCGGGATGCCGGCCACGGCGATGATGTCACCGGGACCCGCCTGGTCGGCGGACTTGCGCTCCAGGCCGTCGGTCATGAGCAGTTCCGAGATGCGGACGCGGGACTGGGTGCCGTCGGTCTTGCACCACATGACGGTCTGGCCCTTGCGGATGACGCCCTCGCGGACCCGGCACAGCGCCAGCCGGCCGAGGAACGGCGAGGCGTCGAGGTTGGTGACGTGCGCCTGCAGCGGCGCGTCCTCGGTGTAGGTCGGTGCCGGGATCGAGTCGAGCAGCGTCTGGAAGAGCGGCTGCAGCGAGTCGGAGTCGTCGGGGACCTTGCCGTCCTCGGGCTGCTTCAGCGAGGCGATGCCGTCGCGGGCGCAGGCGTAGACGATCGGGAACTCGATCTGGTGCTCGTCGGCGTCGAGGTCGAGGAAGAGCTCGTAGGTCTCGTCGACGACCTCCTTGATGCGCGCGTCGGGGCGGTCCACCTTGTTGATCACCAGAATGATCGGGAGGCGGGCCTTGAGCGCCTTGCGCAGCACGAAGCGGGTCTGCGGCAGCGGGCCCTCGGACGCGTCGACGAGGAGCACGACGCCGTCGACCATGGTCAGGCCGCGCTCGACCTCACCGCCGAAGTCGGCGTGGCCGGGAGTGTCGATGATGTTGATGGTGATCGGTTCGCCCACGGCCGGTGCGTAGTGCACGGCGGTGTTCTTGGCGAGAATGGTGATGCCCTTCTCGCGTTCGAGGTCACCGGAGTCCATGACCCGGTCGGCCATCTCCCCGCGCGCGTGGAAGCCACCACCCTGTTTGAGCATGGCGTCGACGAGCGTCGTCTTGCCGTGGTCGACATGCGCGACGATCGCGACATTACGGAGATCCGGACGGGTCAGCATGGTGTCCATTCTTCCCGGTCCGTGATCATCTCGGGCCGTGGGGGTCGAAAACCATGCCGGAAATCACTCTCGCCCACGGGCTGCCCTCTATGTCCGTTATGGTAATTAAACACCACCAGGGGGGCCAATGCGAAGTAATTTCCTCGTCGTGCCGGTGCTGGTGATTGCCGGCCTGAACGCCGTTTCGGCAGCTCCAGCCACTGCCGCAGTCCCGACGTGGACTGCCGTGGTGACCACGGGTACCGGTGGTGACCCGCTCAACGTCCGTGCCGACGCGGCCACCGATCGCAAGATCATCCGTACGGTCGCCAACAACACGACGGTCAGCCTCGTCTGTCGGATCTACGGCGAATACGTCAGCGGACCCGCCCGCAACACCGCGCTCTGGGACCGGCTCTCCACCGGCGGGATGGTCTCGGGGGCGTACCTGAAGTGGCCCGGCGAGCGACCCGTGCTGCCCTGGTGCGGCGAGCCGCCCGTCAACGCCGTCACGTCGAGCGTCAACGCGCCCGGCGGCGAGCTCAACGTCCGCTCCGGACCCGGCACGAAATACGCCATTCTCGAGCGGATCCCCAACGGCCGGGCCGTGCACATGGCCTGTCGGGCGTGGGGCGAGACGATCGACGGCAACTCGGTCTGGGGATCGCTCGGCCCGGGACGCTTCGTCACGGCGGCCTACGTGAAGTGGTCCTCGACCGAACCCCGCTACCCCTGGTGCAACCAGGCGGCGCCGACCGTGCCCGCCGCCAGCCAGGCCGCGTTCTTCGCGCGGGTGGCGGCGCCCGCCCGGCAGAGCGCCGTCGACACCCGGGTGCCGGCCTCGGTCACGATCGCGCAGGCGATCCTGGAGTCGGGCTGGGGCAAGAGCTGGCTGACGCGGCTCGATCACAGCTATTTCGGGATGAAATGCTTCGGGGGTACGGGTGGGATCGCCATCGGCTGCTCCAGCTACGCGACGCACGAGTGCAACCGGGACGGGACGTGTTTCCCGACGCGGGACTACTTCCGGGCCTATGGATCGCTGGGATCGTCGTTCCTGGACCACGGCAAGCAGCTCGCCACGCTGCCCCGCTATGCGACGGCGATGCGCTACACGGCGGACCCGGACCGGTTCGCGCGGGAGATCCACAAGGCCGGTTACGCCACCAGCCCGACCTACGCCGACAACCTGATCAAGCTGATGAAGCAGTTCAACCTCTACCAGTACGACAAGCGCCCCTAGCGGCTGCGCCGAGCCCGCCTGCACCGGCACGTACGATCAGCAGCCGTGACCTGGTATCGCCCGATGGCGGCGCGCAGTGGCAGCTCCCACCGCGCAGCCACCCCGCTGGAGCTCCTCTTCGACCTCTGCTTCGTCGTCGCCGTCGCCCAGGTCTCCGCGAAGCTCCACCACGCCCTCGCCGAGGACCACATCGTCCAGGGCCTGCTCGGCTTCGCCACCGTCTTCTTCGCGATCTTCTGGGCCTGGCTCAACTTCACCTGGTTCGCGTCGGCATACGACACCGATGACGTGCCCTACCGGCTGGTGACGCTGGTGCAGATCGCCGGCGTACTCATCCTCGCCGCAGGCGTGCCGCGCGCCTTCGACCAGCGCGACTTCGGCGTGATCGTGATCGGCTACTCGGTGATGCGCCTGGCGCTCGCCGCGCAGTGGCTGCGCGCGGCCGTGAGCGACGCCGCGCGCCGCAGGACCGCCATCCGGTACGCCGTCGGCATCACCGTCTGCCAGTTCGGCTGGATGGCGCTGCTGCTGGTGCGCCCGGAGCTCGGCTTCCTGGGCGGATTCGCGGTGCTGGTCGCGTGCGAGATGCTGGTGCCGGTCTGGGCGGAGCGGGCGTCGGCGACGACGTGGCACCCGGAGCACATCGCCGAGCGCTACAGCCTCTTCACCATCATCGTGCTCGGCGAGACGATCCTCTCGGCGACCGTCGCGATCCAGGCCGGGCTCGACGTGGGCGGCCGGCTCGGCGAGCTGGTCGTGATCGCGGCGAGCGGCCTGGTCGTCGTCTTCGGCATGTGGTGGGTCTACTTCGACCGGCCAGCTCACGAGCGACTGGGGCAGACCGACCGGACCTCGTTTCTCTGGGGCTACGGCCACTATGTCGTCTTCGCCTCGGCGGCCGCGGTGGGAGCGGGCCTGGCGGTCGCGGCCGACTCGGCGACCCACGCCGCGCACCTGAGCGAGCGGGGCGCCGCGTTCGCGGTGGCGATCCCGGTCGCGGTCTACCTCTGCAGCGTGTGGCTGCTGCAGGTGCGGCCGCGCAACCGGGTGGTCTACCTCGCCGCGTCGGTCCTCGCGCTGCTCACCCCGCTGAGCCCGATCGCGCTCCCGCTACTGGCCCTGGTGGTCGCTGCCCTGGTGACCGCTGTCGTCGTCAACGGCGAGAAGCGAGGAGATCTTGAATGATTTCCCGGGTTCACAGTGCGATCAGCTCGTCGCGGAGCATGTGGACCACGTAGGGCGGTAGCAGCTGGCGGCTGATCAGCTCGTCGACCGAGCGCAGCTCGCCGCGCAGCTGCCGGTCCACCACGATGCGCTGCGCCGCCTCGGCGGTGACACCGGGCAGCGTCGCGAGCACCTGGGCGGGGGCGTTGTTGACATCGACGAGCCCGCCGTCGTCGAAGGCGCGCGGCAGGTCCGGCCGGCCGATGTGGAGCTGGCGGGCGATCGCCGGATGGCTGGCGAGGAGCTGGCGGGCCTGCTCGCGCCGGTCCTGCTGAACGAGGACGTGCGGCGGTGCGGGCCGGGCCGGTGCAGTGCCGAAGGGTGCCCGGCCGGGCAGGTTGCGCCAGGTGAAGCCGAGGATGCCGCCGTGGACGGAGCCGCCGACGATGGCGACGATCAGGGCGACGACGCCGAGGTCGTCCCAGGGCCCGGCGAGGTCCTCGGGCGAGGTGAGCATCGCGATCCAGGCGAAGACGGTGACCGCCAGATGCCCGAGGGTGGCGGCGGCGAGCCACTTGCTGCGGCGCAGCGCGGCGAAGATGGCCACGACTCCCCATCCGGCGAATCCGCAGCTCAGGATGGGGACGATCGCCGAGGCGAGGCCGACGAGCCAGGTGAGTGACGGATCGTGCGCGGGCGGCGGGGTGGGCCGCATCGGGAGATAGGGCTGCCAGGGCACGTAGACCACGGGCGGCACCGGCTGATGCGGCGGCGGGGGAGGGTGGACGACGGGGGCCGACCGGCCCAGCAGCGCCGGGTCGGACTGCAGGATGCGCCGGTGCAGCTCCTGGAGCCGCTCGCTGGGCTCGACACCGAACTCCTCGTCGAGGAAGCGCCGCATCTCCCGATAGGCCGACAGCGACTCGGCCTGCCGCCCGCACCGGTAGAGCGAGAGGATCAGCAGGTAGCGCAGCTCCTCGCGGAGCGGGAACTCGGCGATCAGCGCGACGAGCTCCGGCACGAGCTTCACATGCTCGCCGAGCTGCAGCTCCACGGTGACGCAGGCCTCCAGCGCCGCGGCCCGGCGCTCGGTGAGGTGGTCGCGGGCGGCGTCGAAGTAGGTCCCGGTGCAGCCCGCGAGCGGCTCGGCCCGCCACAGCTTCAGGGCGTCGCGCAGCCGCC
Organism: Allocatelliglobosispora scoriae; assembly: GCF_014204945.1. Classification (NCBI taxonomy): domain Bacteria; kingdom Bacillati; phylum Actinomycetota; class Actinomycetes; order Micromonosporales; family Micromonosporaceae; genus Allocatelliglobosispora; species Allocatelliglobosispora scoriae. The sequence goes on along the minus strand of NZ_JACHMN010000002.1, from coordinate 1,631,235 downwards.
GGGCGGCCTCCGCGGTGCGGCCCTCGTCGCGCAGGTGCAGGGCCTCGTGGAACCGCTCGTCGAGGTTCTCCGCATCGAGGCAGCCGGGGGCGACGGTGAGCACGTAGCCGCCGTCGGTGAGGGCGAGCAGACCGCCGGGTGTCCGCGGGGAGCGGTCGGGCTCGAGGACCCGGCGCAGTCCGGCGATGTACTTCTGCACCACGTTGGCGCCGTTCTCCGGCGGCTCCTCGCCCCAGACGGCATCGACGATCTGCGCGGTCGGCACGGGGCGGTTGGCGTTGACGAGCAGGGCCGCGAGAACGGCGCGCTGCTTGCCCGGGCCGAGGTCGATCTCCCGCTCGCCCTGCTGCGCGCGGACCGGGCCGAGGATCTCGAACCGCAGCGCGTCGCGGTGGATCGGCTCCGTCACCTGCGATGTCACCGGCAGTCCTCCCCGAGTGGCACGCCGCTGACCTGTGGCGTCAGTCATACGGCAGTCATCGGCAGCATAGTGGCAGTGCCTGACGCTCCCGATGCGTGATGATTTCCTGGCTCAGGCAAACGGGGGCGGCCAGCACGCGTGGCGAACTGGCCGCCGCCTGGGCTGTCAGGCCGGGAGTTTCGACGCGTGGTCGAGCCAGAAATCCACATCGGACGAATGATAGGGGTGCTCGGCCGGTTCGATCGCGGCGACGAATGCTGCATAGATCGCGGCATTGCGCAGCGCGGCGAGCGGCACGAGCAGCTCCAGCGCCCGCTCGGGGTCGCAGCCGGGCACGTCGGCGCGCCAGCGGTCGGCCCACGCGGCGGTGATCGCGGCGCGCTCGTCGTCGGTGACGCCGCGCTCGGTGATCCGCAGGATGTCGAAGCCCGGGTGTCCGAGGAACGAGTCGCCCCAGTCGATGATGGTCCGGGCGCCGTCCGGGTGCAGGTCGCCGCGAACGTTGCCCGGGTGCAGGTCGCCGTGGACGAGGGTCTCCGGCAGGCCGCAGGCGGCGAGCTCGGCGAGGCGTGCGGGCAGTCCGGCCGCGAGCGCTTCGAGCCGGGGATCGCCACCGCCGTGCGCCGCGACGACGCCCGCGAGTTGCGCTCCGAGAAGCGCTCCGCGCCTGTCCGGTACGCCGAGAGCCGCCAACCGCTCCACGTCCCCCACGGCGGCGAGCTGATAGCGGTGCAGATCGGCGGCGACGGCATCGCGCACACCGGCGTCGGCGGCGTAGAGGTCGTCACCGGGGATGTCGTGGAGCAGCATCCGCCCCTCGGCGGCGGCGATCAGCGAAGGTCCGCCGCCGACCGTGGCGAGCCAGCCGATGACCGCGCCCTCGTGCGCGAAGAAGGACGGGACCTGCTTCAACCAGACCGGCCCGCCGGCCGTGGCGATCCGCCAGATCACCGAGAGGTTCCAGGTGCGCTGCTGCAGCACCCCGGTGATCGGCCCGACCCCGGCGGCGTCGAGGGCGTCGGCGGCCCAGGCGAGCGACGCGGCGGGCCCGCCGACCCGGGCGTAGGCGGCCCGGTGCGGATGATCGTCGAGGTCGACCTCGACGGGAGCGAGGTCGACCGAGGGCACCCCGCCGGTCTGCGCCAGGTAGGTCACCTCGCCGCCGTGCGGCACGGGCAGCGAGGTGAAGAGGATCCGCAGTACGGCGACGTCGATGCCGAAGCGCTCCCGGACCGTGGTGACGACCCCGCCCACCTCGGGCCAGAAGGGGACCTCGGCGGGGAAGGGCGGCAGCGCGCCCAGCAGCTTGCCGTCGTCGTCGACGAGGATCAGGGTCACGGTGCGCACGAACGCCGACGCTAGCCCCTGCGGACCGCCCCGGCCAGCGGGTTTCGGTCCTGCCCTATCGCTTGGGCGTCACCCGCAGGCCCAACCGGCCGAGTTCCAGAGCGGCGAGGTCCTCGACGGCCTGCGGATCGCCGTTGCGCCAGCCGGCCACGACGTTGCTGTCGAGCTCGGCGAGGCGGCGCAGGGGTGCCGTGGCGAGCGCCCGCAGGGCCAGCAGTTCGCTGCCGCCCTCGTATTTGCGGAGCTTGGCGGCGATGCTGGCGGCCCGGATCCAGGTGAGGCGCAGCGGGATCCACAGCGCCAGGGCGAGCAGGATCGGCACCCCGGCGGTGAGGACCGCGAGCACCGTGGCGAGGTCGCCGACGGCCGACTGCTGGGTCCGGCCCGCCTCGGCGATCGTCTCGGCGGCGTTGGCGGCGCTGCCGAACGGCTTGCCGACGGACTCCCCGACGAGCGGGATGCCCTGCGCCTTCGACTGTGCCTCGGCGAGGTCGGCGGCGAGGCTGACCCCGGCGCTCTCCAGCTTCTTGCCGGGCGCGGCGAGAGCCTTGACCACCCCGTAGACGGTGATCGCGACCCAGATCCACAGCACGCTCCAGGCGATGGCGGTGGCGTCGGCGATGAGCTGGCGGGTGAGTCGGCGCTTGCGCTCGGCATAGATCCTCATGCCGAGCATTGTCGCCGACTCGGTGCGTCCCCGCTCTGTGACAGGTCAGGCCACGGCGATCACGATGACGTGGTCGTCCGCGGTCAGCGTCAGCGGCTCCGATTTGGGCGGATTGAGCACCACGCCGTAGTGCGGCGCCTCGTTGTGGTTGCGCCGCAGCCGGTAGCCGATCGGGGTCTCGTCCTTGCGCCGGGCGGCCTCGGCGACCGTCGCGAAGGTCGCCTCGGCACCGGGCCGCAGGTAGTCGGCGGCGGGCTTGAGCTGGATCTCCGAGCCGGACGGGTCGAAGAGGTCGGCGAAGACGCCGTGCAGGTGCTTGTTCTCGGCGAGCTGGGTCATCAGGAGGCTGATCAGCATGTTGCTGACGATGAAGTCGTCGGCCTTGGTGATCTGGGCGACCTCGCGGTTGGCGTCGTCGTTCATCTCGGTGATGATCGAGTAGGGATCGCCGAGCTTCACCTCGATGTCGCGCAGGTGCAGCAGCGTGACGAGGGTGCGGTCGTCGGCGTGATCACCGCCGATCGTGTCGTCGGAGAGCACGATGATGTGCAGGTAGCTGCCGAGGTCGAGCTCCTCCAGCGCGCGCCGGCTGGTCGGGTCGCAGGGCTTGAAGCCGAGTGTCAGGTTGGTCCGCTGCTGGGCCAGGGCGTCGATCGGCTCCTGCGGCGCGGCGACGTCGACGGTGGAGCCGGGCTCCACGAGCCGGTCGAGCAGGTCGAGGATGCGCGGCGCGCGGGAGTTCCAGCCGACGAGCAGCGTCCGATCGGGCGACGGCCGATGACCGTCCTCAGTGGAGATGGCGGACTCGTCGACGGCGGCGGGGACCTCGGCGAGCCGGACCAGCAGGTCGTCCTCGGCGATGACGATGATCTTGTCGCCCTCGGCGATGACGGTCGACATCGGCGGGTTGACCGCGACGGTGCCGTCGGCGTGCAGCAGGCCGATCGGGCAGCCCAGCTCATAGGAGCTGAGCGAGTCGCCGAAGGGGCGGCCGACGAGCGCGGGCTCGGGGTGCATGTAGATCTCGTTGCCGGAGAAGTCCAGCAGGTCCGTGCAGACGGTGGAGAGCCCGGACTGGCGATGCGACTGCGCCACCAGGCGTACGGCGATGTCGTCGGCGTCGATGAGCTGTGCGTCCGGGCCGGCCGCCAGCCGCGCGGCGGCGAGGTTGAGGGTGTCCTGCACGGCGGCGACGATGTTGGGCCGGGCCGCCGACCAGACGCGGTTGTTGAGCAGCAGCAGCACCTTGATGACATCGATGTCGGCGTCGTCGCCGGCGGGGGAGAGGACCATCACCGAGCGGGCGGTGTCGAGGCTGGTCAGCTCCAGGTCGACGCGCTTGAGCGGGCTGCCGGAGCGGCAGATCACCCGGGTCCGGCCCAGATCGCCGACACGGGCCTTGATCTGGTCCTCCATCCCGACCTTGTCCTGGTCGGCGAGGACGACGACCCGGGAGCGCTTGCCGCTCGCGTTGGCCTTGACGAGCTCGGAGATGACGACGAAGACCTGGTCGGACCAGCCGAGGATGACGGTGTGGCCGGTGTCGATGACACGCGAGCGCCCCTTGCGCAGCTCCTGGATGCGGTTCTCCAGACCGGCGGTGATGACACCGATCAGCGAGCTGACCAGGAAGATGCCGCCGATGGTGACGGCGAGCATCAGGCCGAGGAAGACCGGATCGCCCACGTCGGCACCCATCGTGCCCGGGTCGATGGCCCGCATCATGTTGTCCCAGAACAGCCGCGGCAGCGGGTGGTCGCCGCGGTCCTTGTCGCTGGCGAAGAGGGTGACCAGGGCGGTGACGACGAGAACCAGCAGGAGCGAGGCGAGGCCGAGCCAGCCGATCAGGGCGGGTGTCCCGCGGTCCATCGTGCTGTCGAACCAGGACCGCAACCGGTCCCGCATGCGCATCCGCGTCACTGTCACTCCTACTGCCTCGGTGCCGCAATCTCGGTGGTGCAGCACAGAAAGGTAGCAGCGATCCCCGACGGCTAGGAGAGCGGCCAGGTCGCGGGTGGCAGCCGATCGGCGCCCGGCCATCGTCCGACCATTGTGGATCTGAGCCGATCGGCGAGCACGCCGACACCGCCGAGCCGGTGACTGTCGCGGGTCATCGCGTGCACGGCGCCGAGCCGGTGCACGAGCCGCTGCCGGGCGCTCGTCGGGCCCCAGGTCCAGTCCTTGGCCACGAGGCGGGCGAACTGGTCGCGCTGCCCGCGTTCGGCCCGCTCGACGAGCGCGTCGTTGCGCAGCAGCCAGCCCGCGCAGTGGTCGGCGAGGTCGCCGGGGAGCGCCGACCCGGTCAGCTCGCGCCACACGCGGTGATAGGCCGCCTCCGCCTCGGCGAGCGGTCCGTCGCTCACCGGAAGCACCTGCCAGCAGGTCGGGAAACCCATCCGGAGGTACGCCAGCTCCGCGAGCCCGCTCCCCAGTGACGCGCCCTCGAAGTCGATGAAGATCGCCCGCTCCCCGACCGGCAGCACGTTGCCGATGCACGGATCACCGTGCAGCAGCGCGTGGGCGTAGCCGTCGCCGAGCCGCTCGACGAGTGCGGCGAGCTCAACGGGGACCCCGGCCGGGATCGCCACCCCGAGCGCCCGGCACAGCCGCAGGAACGCCTCGATGTCCTCGCCGGTCGGCTGGGCGGCGGGCGGCAGCACCCCGGCGTCGTCGGGCCCGGTGACGGCGTGCAGCCGCGCCAGCCCTTCGGCGTAGGGGACCCACTCGGGCAGCTGGTAGGGGGCCGGGACGTGCTCCAGCACCAGCACCTGGGTCGCGTCGTCGCTGCCGAGCAGGGCCGGGACGAGGGCCGGGGTGGCGCGGGCGGCGAGACGGAGCGCGGTCAGCTCGGTGGCGTACCGGTCGAAGGAGCCGGCGCCGCCGACGACCTGCTTGACCACGGCCGCGTGCCCGCCCACCTCGACCTCCCAGACCCGGGAGCGCGGGCTGCTGGAGATCCGGCTGGCGCGGCGGGGGTCGCCCAGCGAGGCGCGCAGCTCGTCGGAGAAGGGTGGTCGGTGCAGCACGCGGCACACGATACGGCGCGCCTGCGCGACGGGGTGGCCCGCTGCTGCTACGAGTGAGCGGTGGAGAGTCGCATGCTCGAAGAGGTGTGCGCCGAGTTCGAGCTCGGCGGGATCGTCGAGTTCAGCCCGGTGCCCGAGGGCCTGATGAATCGCAACTGGCGGGTCGTCACCCAGGCGGGGGAGTTCGCCGTGAAGCAGCTCCTCGACGTCGACGCGGGGCGGGCCCGCGAGCAGCACGCGGTGGTCCGGTCGCTGGCGGCACGGGGTCTGCCCGTGGCGTCGGCGCGGCACGGCGGCGACGGGCAGACCGTGCTGACGCGCGGCACCGCCACCTTCACCGTGCAGCCGTGGGCGCCCGGCCGGCACCGCAGCGGGGCACAGCTCGACCTCGCCGAGTGCCGCCGCCTCGGCGAGGTCCTCGGCGACCTGCACGGCGCGCTCGCCGAGCTCTCCACGCCGGTCGGCCCCAGCAGCGCGCACCCCGTCCGGCCGGCCGAGGAGGCCCGCACGCTGCTGGCGGGGTACGCCGACCTGATCGCCTCGCTGCACCGCCCCGACGATTTCGACGTCGTGGCGCTGGCCCACCTGCGCTGGCGGCTGCGGATCCTCGACGAGTCGGGGCACCTCTGCCCGGACGGCGCGGAACCGGAGCTCGGCTGGACCCACGGCGACTTCCACCACTTCAACGTCCTGTGGGACGGTTCGGAGATCTCCGCGGTGCTCGACTGGGACCGCCTGGGCCTGCGCCCGGTCGCGGACGAGCTGGCCCGTGCGGCGGTGCTGATCTTCGGCGACGGCCCCGCGCTGGACCTGCCCCGGATCACCGCTTTCGTCGCCGGTTACCGCTCGATGCGACCACTCACCGGCGAGCAGGTCGCCGACGCCCTGCACCGGCTCTGGTGGCACTGGCTCGCCGGCGACTGGCCGCTGAACACCCGTTACCACCACGCCGACACGTCCTGCGACCACCTGTTCCTCGTCAACTCGGCCCGGCTGCAGTGGTGGACGCCGCGCCGCGAGCAGGTGCTCGCGGCGTTCACCGCCTGAGCAGACGCCGCCGCCTTCGCCGAAGCAGCAGGAACACCACCCCACCGATCAGGACGAGGATGGCTCCGGCTGTGATCCGGGTCCAGCCGGGCCATGGTCCCCGATCCGGACCCGCGGTGGTGGCCGCGATGGTGGTGCTGAGGTCGTCGGCGAGATCGACGCCGTAGAGCGTGCTCCAGAAGCCGCTCTCGGCCGTGCTGAGCGTCGTGATCTCCCCGTCGAAGGGTGCGTCGAGGATGAGCCCGGTGCCGTCGCCGGTGTCATAGGAGCTCACGAAGATGATCGGCGTGGTGGGTGAGCGCCAGGCGAGGACCTCGGGAACGCCGTAGGGGAACTGGATCTCCCGGAGCGTGGTGCCGTTGACGGCGGAGATGAGGCGCAAGCTCTTGCCGTTTTCGGCAAAATTGGACAGGAGCAGCGAACCGTCCGGGTCGCAGCCGGCGAGAGACCAGCTCCCGTCGAGCTGCGGCAGGGTTCGCACCGCCCCGCCATCGCGGGGATGGATCTTCACCAGCGAGTGCCGGTCGGCGTATTCGGACGTCGCGATCGACCGGCCGTCGTCGGTGAAGCAGGGATTCTGCGGGTAGCTCGTCAGCGCGTGGACGACCGTGCTGAAGGCTCCCGTAGCCAGGTCGAGGGTGGTGAGTTCGGCGGAGTCGGATACCTGCGACGCGTATTCGCCGCGGGTGCCGAACGGCGTGACGGCCAGTGCGAGGCTGCGGCCGTCGGGTGACCAGTCGAGGAGCAGGTAGACCGAGGGGACTGCGAGCGGGTAGTCGCGGCGTTCCCCGGTGATGAGGTTCAGCACCACGATATCGGTGGAGCCGCCCCGTGGGTCGCCGATCGCGACCAGCCTCCCGTCCGGGGAGAGCACAGCCTGAGCGTCCGCCCACTCCCCGTCGCCGCCGTCCGCACCGCGCTGTTCGGCGAGGTCGAGGCGTCGATAGGTCCGCCCGTCCACCCCGATCACCACGACCTGCCGCGTGCCCCACCGCGTACCCAGGTCACCCTGGTTCAGGACGGCGATCGCGGGCTGGCCCAGCGGTGCGTCGGAGATGCTCGCGGTGAACAGGGACAGCCCGGCGATCTCGTTCGGCAGGAGGGCTCCGTCACGGGGCACGGCGACCCGGTGCGGACCGCCGCCGCTGGTCGGGAGCAGCGCGGTGACCAGCACCGCGACCAGTACGGCGATCGCCGCCAGGGCGGGGATCACGGATCGGCGCAGCCGGGAGCCGCGTGTGACACGGACGGTCGGCCGGGGCGGCACGATCACGTCGGGTTCGTCGGCGATGGCGTGGATCGCGGCACGGAGCCGGTCGTCGAGGCTAGTCACCGAGCACCTCCTTCATCGTCGCGAGGGACCGGTGCAGCAGGGACTTCACCGTGCCGGGGCGGCAGGCGAGCTCGGCGGCGATCTGCGCCTCCGGCAGGTCCAGGTAGTACCGGAGGAAGACCGCCGCACGCTGGCGCGGGGCGAGGTGGCGCAGCGCAGCGCGTACCGCCGCGATGTCTGCTTGAACCGGCACGTCGGGTGACGGCGGCGCGAGGGCCGGAACCGCGGCGTGCTTGCGCTCCACGATGCGGCGCCGGACCCAGGACGTGCAGCGGGACAGGACGGCCCGGCGCAGGTAGGCGGCGGGTTCGCGGACCTCGTCGCGGCGGGTGCCGTCGAGTCGGAACCAGTCGGCGAAGACATCCTGCACCACGTCCTCGGCAGCGGCGAGGCTGCCCGTCGTCACATAGGCGAGCCGCACCAGCCCGGGGTACTCCCGGGTGTAGACATCACCGGGGGCACGCTGTCGCACCACATCAACCTGCACAACCTGCCTGGCGCGCGAGGGGGCGGATCGGTTCCCGGGAATTCTCAGGCGACGCGCAGCCGCTCGTCCTCGAACTCGACGACGTCGCCCTTGTGCAGCTGGCGGCCCCGGCGGGTCTCGACCTCGCCGTTGACGAGCACGTCGCCGGAGACGATGAAGGTCTTGCCCTCGCCGCCGGTCTCGGCGACGCCCGCGAGCTTCAGGAACTGGCCGAGGCGGATCATGTCATCGCGGATGCCGACGTCTCTCATGGGCATATCATCGCGCGCCGCGTCAGTTCGTCGGTGACGGCACCGGCACGGGCACCGCGCTCGGCTTCGGTGCCGCCGCCTTCGCCGGTGCCGGCTTGAGGTCGGCCGGCACGTCGAGCGCGCTGCCCCGGACGAACTCGTCCCAGGTCATGTTCCAGGCCGTCCAGCCGTTGCCCTGGTCGAGCGTGACCTCGGTGCCCTTGATCGTGACGAGGTCGCCGACGTGGGTGATCCCCATCAGGTAGGACGCCGCCCAGCTCGACACGTTGGTGCAGCCGTGCGAGACGTTGCTGTAGCCCTGGTCGCCCTCGGACCACGGTGCGGCGTGGATGAACTCACCGCCCCAGGTCAGGCGCTGCGCGTCGGAGACGGTCACGACATAGCCGCCCTGCGGGTCATTGCGGGTGTCGAAGGTGACCCGGTCGTGCTTCTCCATGATCACCATCTTGCCGCTGGAGGTCGGCGTGTTGGGCTTGCCCATGCTGACCGGGATCCGCTTGGCGACCTTGCCGTCGATGGTCACCGTCATCTGCTTGGTGCGGTTGTCGATGTCGAGGAAGACCGAGTTCCCGATCTTCGCGGTCGCCGTGCGGTCCGCGTCGCCGAAGATACCCGCTCCCATGGGTACGCCCTCCAGCGCCATCCGGACCGTGATCTTCGTGCCGGGGCGCCAGTAGTCCGGCGCGCGGTAGAACACCTCGGTGCCGCTGTCGAGCCAGTGCCACGCACCGGGCTGGGGCGGTTCGGTGGTGACGAAGAGCCGCCGCTGGACGGCTGCCCGCGCCGACTTGGGGATCGCCTGGCTGAAGTCGAGCGTCACCGGCATCGCCACGCCGTAGGTCGCCTGGTCGAAGAAGTAGAGCGTCGTGTCGACGGTCCTGGTCGGCTTCGCCATCGTGGTGAAGCTCGTCCGCTGCGTCGTCGCCTGCCCGTAGGCCCCGGTCGCCGTCGCCGCCACCGTGTAGGTGCGCTGGTAGCCGAGCGGTTTCGCCGGGACCCAGGAGGAGCCGTCGGCGCGCATCGCACCCCGGACCGCCACGCCCTTGTCGTCGGTCACGTCGAGCGCGGTGACCCGGCCGTCGGTGGTGCGTACGGCGATCTCCGCGCTGACCGGCACCTGCTTGGCCTTGGCGGCGGGCGTGATGTCGAGGGTGGGCGGGGCTATCGCGGGCAGGACCAGCGGTGGCTGCTCCGGTTCGCTGGAGCACCCCGCGGCGACGAGGGCCATCACCGTGACCGCCACCATCGCCCAACCAGCCCGCTGTCGTCCCATGACCCACCCCGTTTCGTGACCTTGAGGATATTGTGCGGCGATTTGACCGTTCGGTGGTTGCTTTTCGCCTGAAACGGTCTCAGGTCCCCTCTGGCCTGGAATGGGAGCGCGCGCAAGGAACGTGAAAGCCAACGCAAGAAGTTGAGCTAAGTATTGACATTCTCCGCTTCTTAAGCGCAAATTTGTCACTACTTCGAAACACCCCTCCGTTCCCGCTCACTCCCGCCGGGGCCGCTCACCCGAGCCGGGTCTTCCTGTGTCCACCGCAGACGAAGGAGACCTTCGTGTCCCGAGATCGCCGTCCCCGTCCCCTAGCGATCACACTGCGCCTGCTGCTCGCCACTGCCCTGGCGGCAGCAGGTCTCACCGCGTTCCCGTCCGCGGCCCAGGCCGCGCCCTACAACGTGCTCGTCTTCTCCAAGACCGCCGGCTTCCGCCACGACTCGATCGCGGCCGGCATCGCCGCCATCCGCACCCTCGGCACCGCCAACAACTTCACCGTCGAGGCGACCGAGGACGCCGCCGCCTTCACCGACGCCAACCTCGCCCGGTTCGCGACGGTGGTGTGGCTCTCCACCACCGGCGACGTGCTCGACGCCACCCAGCAGGCCGCGTTCGAGCGCTACATCCGCGCCGGTGGCGGCTATGCCGGTGTGCACGCCGCCGCCGACACGGAATACAGCTGGCCCTGGTACGGCAGCCTCGTCGGCGCCTACTTCTCCAGCCACCCCGCGCCGCAGACCGCGACCGTCAAGGTCGAGGACCCGGCGCACCCGTCGACCGCGACACTGCCCCTGAAGTGGTCGAAGTCGGAGGAGTGGTATTCGTTCCAGAGCAACCCGCGCCCCCGCGTCCACGTGCTGGCGAGCGTCGACGAGAAGACCTACACGCCGGGCACGTCGGCGATGGGTGCCGATCATCCCTTCGCCTGGTGCCAGAACTACGACGGCGGCCGGGCCTGGTACACGGCCGGCGGGCACGACATCGCCGCCTACAGCGACGCCACCTTCCTCAAGCACCTGCTGGGCGGCATCCAGACCAGCGCCAACGCGATCTCGGCCGACTGCACGGCCACCCGGGACGCGAGCTTCCAGAAGGTGACGCTCGACAGCAACACCAGCAACCCGATGGAGCTCGACATCGCGCCCGACGGCCGGGTCTTCTACATCGAGCGCGACGGCCGGGTGCAGATCATCAAGCCGACGACCGGCACCACGGTCACCGCCGCCACGCTCAGCGTCTTCACCGGCAACGAGGACGGCCTGCTCGGCATGCGCCTCGACCCGGCCTTCGCGACCAACAAGTGGATCTACCTCTACTACTCGCCGTCCACCGGCGCGACCCGCAACCAGGTGTCGCGCTTCACCGTCACCGGCGACACCCTGGACCTGGCGAGCGAGAAGGTGCTGCTCCAGGTCACCACGCAGCGCAACACCTGCTGCCACCAGGGCGGGTCGATGACCTTCGACAACGCGGGCAACCTCTACCTCGCCACCGGTGACAACACCAACCCGTTCGAGTCGGACGGGTTCGCGCCGCTCGACGAGCGGCCCGGCCGCGCCGACTTCGACTCGCAGCGCTCGGCGGGCAACACCAACGACCTGCGCGGCAAGGTGATCCGGATCAAGCCGCAGGCCGACGGCACCTACACCGTTCCGTCGGGCAACCTGTTCGCGCCCGGCACCGCGCTGACCCGGCCCGAGATCTACGCCATGGGGTTCCGCAACCCGTTCCGGATCGGCATCGACAAGCTCACCAACGTCCTCTACGTCGCCGACTACGGCCCCGACGCGGGCCAGGCCAACCCCAACCGGGGTCCCGAGGGCACCGTCGAGTGGAACGCGATCAGCGCGGCCGGCAACTTCGGCTGGCCCTACTGCCACGGCAACAACTACGCGTTCAACGACTACACGTGGCCGTCCGGGCCGAGCGGGGCGCCGTTCAACTGCGCCGCGATCGTCAACAACTCGCCCAACAACACCGGGCTGCAAAACCTGCCGCCCGCCGTGCCCGCCACGGTCGACTACGACTACGGCGGCAACCCGCTCTTCCCGGAGATCGGCGGCGGTGGCGCGCCGATGGCCGGCCCGACCTACCGCTACAGCGCCTCGCTGGTGTCGGACCGCAAGTGGCCCGCCTACTACGACGGCAAGTCGATCTTCGGTGAGTGGAACCAGAACAAGCTCTACACGTTCCAGCTCGGCACCGACGGCAAGACGCTGATCGACATCAACCAGGCGTTCGCCTCGATGGCGTTCCTGCGGCCGATGGACATGGAGTTCGGCCCCGACGGCGCGCTCTACCTCATCGAGTGGGGCACCGGCTTCGGCGGCAACAACGCCGATTCCGGCATCTACCGCATCGACTACATCGCCGGGGACCGGGCACCGATCGCGGTCGCCGCCGGTACGCCCACCTCGGGACCGACCCCGCTGACCGTGAACTTCTCCAGTGCCGGGTCGCGGGACCCGGACGGGCTGGCGATCACCTACGCCTGGACCTTCGGCGACGGCGGGACCTCCACCGCGGCGAACCCGTCGCACGTCTACACCACGGCGGGCACCTTCAACGCCCAGCTCACCGTGAAGGACCCCGGTGGCAAGACGGGGGTGGCGAACGTACCGATCACGGTGGGCAACACCGCGCCGACCGTGACGCTGACGACGCCCGTGGACGGCGGCTTCTTCGCCTGGGGTGACTCGGTGCGCTACGCCGTCACCGTGACCGACCCCGAGGACGGCACGATCAACTGCTCGCGGGTGACGGTGCAGTACTACCTCGGCCACGACGAGCACGCCCACCCGTTCCAGACGGCGACCGGCTGCTCCGGCGTGATCGCGACCTCGGCCGGATCCGGCCACGGTGACGACGCGAACACCTTCGGCGTGATCGAGGCGACCTACACCGACCTCGGCGGTCCCGGCGGCGGCGGTGCCCAGACGGGCCGCTCGACGAAGGTGCTGCAGCCCAAGCACAAGCAGGCCGAGTTCTTCAGCACCACCGGACGCTCGCCGACCGGCATCGGCGGCGGCGACCCGGGCGTGGTCCGGGAGAACACGACCGACACGGCCGGCGGTTTCCAGAACCTCGGCTTCATCGAGGACGGCGACTTCTGGTCCTACACCCCGACCAGCCTGCTCAACATCGACGCGCTGCGCTTCCGCGTGGCGTCGCCGGGCGCGGGCGGCCGCATCGAGGTGCGCACCGGCTCGGTCACCGGCCCGCTCGTCGGCACCGCCACCTTCGGCACCACCGGCGGCTGGCAGACCTTCGTGGACGCCACGGCCACCCTCTCCGGGGCGACCACGGCGTCCGGGCCGCTCTTCCTCGTCGCGAAGAACCCGGTCGGCGACACCGGCCAGGGCTCGATCTTCAATGTCAACTGGGTCGACTTCATCGGCCGGGGCGTCGCGGACTCGTCGCAGCTCAGCGTCAACCCGACGAGCCTCGCCTTCGGCTCGGTGAACGTCGGCACGACCACGGCGGCGCAGACGGTGACGATCTCCAACCCCGGTCCGGGCGCGGCGTCGATCTCGTCGGTCGCGGTGAGCGGTGCCTACGCCCAGACCAACAACTGCCCGGTGAGCCTCGCGCTCAACGCTTCCTGCCAGGTCAGCGTGCGCTTCGCGCCAACCGCGGTGGGTACGCAGAACGGCACCCTCTCCATCACCAACTCCACCACCCCGCAGCCCATCGCGGTGGCCCTGACCGGTTCGGGGGTCTCCAGCACCACCAACCTGGCGATCGGCGCCGCGATGTCGGCGAGCACCGCCAACGGCGGGTTCCCGGCGAGCGCCGCCAACGACAACAACACGAGCAGCTACTGGGAGTCGAACAACAACGCCTTCCCGCAGTGGCTCCAGGCGGACCTGGGCTCGGCGAAGTCGGTCAGCTCGGTGACGCTCAAGCTGCCGCCGCCGTCGAGCTGGGCCACGCGTACCCAGACGCTCTCGGTCCTGGGAAGCACCGACGGCAGCAACTTCACGACGCTGAAGGCGTCGGCGGGGTATGTCTTCGACCCGGCGACCGGCAACACCGCGACCGCCACCTTCACCGCGACCAGCGTCCGCTACCTGCGGGTGCAGATCACCGGCAACACCGGCTGGCCCGCGGGCCAGATCGGTGAGCTGCAGATCTTCGGCGGGGGCGGGCCGACCACCGCGACGCTCAGCGCGTCGCCGGTGAGCCTCGCCTTCGGCAACCAGCTGGTCAACACCACCAGCCCGCAGGTCTCGGTCAACATCACCAACACCGGCAACGGGCCGGCGGCGGTCTCCGGCGTGGTCGTGGCGGGCAACTTCGCCCAGTCCCACAACTGCGGTTCGACGATCGCGGCGGGCGCCACCTGCCAGGTCAGCGTCACCTTCACGCCGACCTCGACCGGGGCCAAGACCGGCTCGTTCACGGTCAACAGCAACGCGACCAACCCGGCGCTCGTCGTCAACCTCACCGGAACGGGCATCAACCCGACCCCGGCGACGCTGTCGTTCTCGCCGCCGAGCATCACCTTCCCGGACACCAACGTCGGTGCGAACGTGACCCGGCAGATCTACGTCTCCAACGGCGGCAGCGTGGCGGCGGCGATCTCGTCGATCACCGCGTCGGGCACCGGATTCTCGGTCAGCTCGCACAGCTGCGGCACCTCGCTCGCCGGGGGCGGCAACTGCTTCGTCAACGTCGTCTTCGCGCCGACCTCGGCCGGGTCGAAGAGCGGCACGGTGACCGTCAACAGCAACGCCACCAACCCCGTGCTCAGCGCGTCGCTGACCGGGCTCGGCGTCGCCGTCGGCGCCACCAACCTGGCGCTCAACAAGCCCACCACCGCCGGGTACGTCCAGACCTACGTCCCGGGCAACACGGTCGACTCCGACGCCAACACCTACTGGGAGAGCCCGAACAACGCGTTCCCCCAGTCGATCACCGTCGACCTGGGCGCCAACGCCTCGCTCTCGTCGCTCGTGCTGAAGCTGCCGCCCGCGTGGGGCAGCCGCAGCCAGACGGTGCAGGTGCTGGGCAGCACCAACAACAGTAGCTACACCTCGGTGGTGGGTGCCACCGGCTACGCCTTCGGCACCGGGTCGGCGAACACGATCGTCATCCCGCTGCCGCCGGGCACCGTGGCGCGCTACGTCCGGTTGACCTTCACGGCCAACACCGGCTGGCCCGCCGCGCAGCTGTCGGACTTCCAGGTCATGGGGGTCTTCGTCTAACGGTCATCGGGTAGCGAAGGGCGCGTCATCTCGGTGGCGCGCCCTTCGCGCTGCCATGCCCCGTCACCATCCGGACTTTAGATTGACATGCCTCGATATGTTGAGCAGATTGGGGTTCGTCCAGGCTGCCCGGCCGTCCCTCCGGCAGCCACACCACTGAGATGAGGAGACCTTCGTGTCCCCAGATCGGCGTAACCGTCCCTACGCGGTCACCACCCGCTTCATCCTCGCCGCACTCCTCGCGGCGACCGGATCGGCGTTCCTCACCGCTCCCGCCTCGGCCGGCGGGCTCGTCGCGGCCGAACTCACCGCGTCGCCCTTCGCGGTGTCGCTCGGCAACCAGCTCGTCAACACCACCGGGCCGCAGATCTCGGTCAACATCACCAACGAGGGCACCGCGACCGCCACCATCAGCTCGATCACCGTCACCGGCCAGTTCACCCGGTCGGTCAACTGCGGCAGCACCCTCGCCGCCGGTGCCACCTGCCAGGTGACGATCGCGTTCCAGCCGACCTCGGTCGGTCCCAAGACCGGCGCGATCACGGTCAACAGCAACGCCAACAACCCGACCCTCGTCGTCAACCTCTCCGGCACCGGGGTCAACCCGACCCCGCCCACGCTCGTCGGTTCCCCTGCCAGCACCCTCTTCCCGGACACCGTCGTCGGCTCCAGCGTGATCCGGCAGGTCTACCTCGGCAACACCGGCAGCAACCCCGCGACGATCTCGTCGATCAGCGCCACCGGGGCCGGGTACTCCGTCGGCACCTCCAACTGCGGGACGACCCTCCCGGGCGGCTACAACTGCTTCATCAGCGTCGTCTTCACCCCGGGCTCGGCCGGGTCCAAGGCCGGGTCGGTCGTCGTGAGCAGCAACGCCACCAATCCGACGGTCACGTTCGCGCTCACCGGCCTCGGTGTCGCGCCCGGCACGACCAACCTGGCGCTCGGCAAGCCCGCGACCGGCACCAGCGTCGCCGGGCACACGCCCGCCAAGGCGGTCGACACCGACCTCAACACCTACTGGGAGAGCAGCAACAACGCCTTCCCGCAGTCGATCACCGTGGACCTCGGCGCGAACGCGAAGCTCTCCTCGATCGTGCTCCGGGTGCCCCCGGCGTGGGTGAGCCGCAACCAGACGCTGTCGGTGCTCGGCAGCACCGGCGGCGGCTACTCGACGATCGTCGGGTCGGCTTCCTACCTCTTCGGGACGGGGGCGGGGAACTACGTCGTGATCCCGCTGCCGGGCGGCACGACGGCTCGGTATGTGCGGATCACCATCACCGGCAACACCGGCCAGCCGGCCGGGCAGCTCTCGGAGCTCCAGGCACTGGGCGTCTTCGCGTAACCGAGTCGGGGTGTGCCGTTCCGCTCGCCGGTGCGGCACACCCTCAGTCGAACCGGCGGCGCCACCACGGGCGACGGGCGGCGTACTCGGCGGCCCGCTCGGTCCGGTGCCGCATCCAGGTCAGGAACTCCACCGGCTCGGACTGCCGCTCGCCCGTGACCAGCCGGGCCGGTGCCCAGACGAAGTAGCTGTCCTCGTCGACGTTGTTGTAGTCGTTGGTCCACACCGTCCCGGCGAGGTCGCCGGTCACCGCGAGCACGGTGTGGAAGTCGCAGCCGCCGATATTGACGGGGATCGCGCCATCGACGACGCTCGCGTCCTCGGGGTCGGGCATCGGGCACTTGCCGTTGACGATCGTGAAGGGCCGCCGGACGTGCGCCCAGCCGCCCGCATCCCCTTGGCTGTCGGCCACGGCCGCGCGGGGCGTGATCAGATCGTTCGGACCGCCGACGCCGAAGGTGGTCAGGAACGCGACGTAGCCGGTCGGGAGCGTGAGGCCGAGGACGGCCTCCGCCTCGGCGATCTGCGTCGCCGACACCGGTTCCCCGCTGGAACGCCGCCGGTGCCGGCGACGCCACACCGCGTAGGCGTCCTGGATGGCGGCAAGCTGCTCGGCCGACTCGGTCATGGTGCCGACTCTAGGGCTGCCGTCCATGAAATTTCGTCCGGCGATCTTGTCGATTCGCGGCTCGGCCGTTCGCTGCCTTGATGACAGGCCGCACGGCCACCCGCGAATCCGCGAAGGGAACCACCATGACCACCCTTGCTCACGCCACCGGCCGCACCACGGTCTCGACTCGTCCGCTGCTGCTCGCAGGCGCGGCCGCCGCGCCGATCTTCACGGTGGTGGCGCTGGCGCAGACCTTCACCCGCGAGGCCTACGACCTGACCCGGCACCCGGTCAGCATGCTCGCCAACGGTGACCTCGGCTGGATCCAGACCATGAGCTTCCTGACCACCGGGGCGCTCACCGTGGCCGGTGCGGTCGGCGCCCGTCGGGTGCTGCGCGGCGGTAAGGCCGGGACCTGGGGACCGATCCTGCTCGCCGTCATCGGCCTCGGGATGCTCATCGCCGGTGTCTTCCGGATGGACGCGGCCGACGGCTTCCCGATCGGCACACCGGCCGGTGTCCCGACGACGATGAGCAGCGAGGCGATGCTGCACAACCTCGGTGGCAGCCTCTCCTTCTTCTCGATGATCGCGCTCTGCTTCGTGCTGGCCCGGCGGTTCACGGTCCGTGGCGAGCGGGCCTGGGCCGTCGGCGGCCGGGTCTGCGGCGTGCTCTTCGCGCTGGGGCTGGGCTGGGCGTTCAGCGGCGGCACGGCGGGTGCGCTGACGCTGTTCCTCGGCGTCGTCATCGCCTGGGGCTGGATCGCCGCAAGCCTCGTCCGGCTCGTTCGGCCCGCGAACTAGCGTGAGCCCGGTGCCGGGTCGGGGTGACCGACCCGGCACCGCTGTTACGGTCGGCTGTGCGCTACATCCGGTTCCAGAGCCCCGAGGTCGACGATCGGGGTCGCAACGTCGGCGTCTTCGGCCTGGTCAACGGCCTTGCGAAGCAGGGTCGGCTGATCGAGGAGCAGGAGCGGTTCCGGCGGCTCAACAACGACTGGTACGACGCGGCCTACCCCGATCCGGCGACCGTGGACGCCACCGTCTACGACCGGGAACTGCACCCGGGTGCGGCTGCCTGGTTCAAGGTCTCGGCCCAGCACCTGGTCGAGCGGGTCGACGGCTATCTGGAGATCCTGACCGCACACGGAGTGGCGTGCGTGGTGCTCCGCTCCGACGACCCGGGCCGCGTCATCTACGAGGACGACCACCAGATCGTGGTCGTTCCCGTGGCAGATCTTGAATGATTACTGCTGCCAGGGCAGCACAAACGATTCAAGGTCTACATGCAAGACCGGCGGTCACCAGCCGCGCTCGCGCCACTCGGGCAGGGACGGGCGCTCCGCTCCCAGCGTCGTCGGGAGCCCGTGTCCGGGGTGGACGATCGTCGAGTCCGGCAGCCGGTCGAAGATCTTGCCGATCACGTCGTTGAGCAGGCTGGTGAAGTTCGCCGCGTTGCCCCGCGTGTTGCCGACCCCGCCGGGGAAGAGGCTGTCGCCGGTGAAGATCTGCGGCGGGCCCTCGGGGTCCCGGTAGAGCAGCGCGATCGACCCCGGCGTGTGCCCGACCAGGTGGATCACCTCCAGCGAGCTGGAGCCGACCGTCACGGTGTCCCCGTCGACGAGCGGCTGCGTCGGCACGGGCAGCGAGCCGGCGTCGGCCGGGTGCGCGTAGGCCGTCGCGCCGGTCGAGGCCACGATCTCCGCCAGGGCCTTCCAGTGGTCGGCGTGCCCGTGGGTCGTGACGACCGAGGCGAGCCCGCCGTCGCCGATCAGCGAGGTGAGGGCCTTCGCGTCGGCCGCCGCGTCGATGAGGAGCTGCTCACCGGTGTGGCGACAGCGCAGCAGGTAGGCGTCGTTGCCGAAGTCGCCGACCTCCAGCGTGGTGATCTCGAGATCGGGCAGGACCGCGGTCGCGTGCAGAGTCACGCTGGAGAGCTTAGAGCGTCCGTCAATCGGCGCCTGGCCGTGTTGCTCGTCGCCAGGTCTGCAGCGGGCGCACACGGCGGCGGCGTGCGCCCTGCCGGCCACCAAGAAGTGACGGGCGTGCTTCGATCCGGCCGCGCCGATCGTGCCATCGGCGGAGTAACACCAGGTGTCAAGCGGTTATCCGCACACCAGTGCGAGGAAATCTCATGGCGGAAGTTGCCGACCTGGCCCACACTGCTCGGTAACCACTACTAAGGAAACGGTGCATGACCACGCTTTTGTCGTCGCTCGGCTGGGACGAGGCGCTCGCCTCGGCGTACCCCCTGCTGCTCGCGGACCCCGACCACCGGCCTGGGCGAGTGCTGCGCGCTGATCGTGGCGTGTGCACCGTGCTGACCGAGACCGGCGTCGATCGCGCGAGCCTCGCGGGCAGCGTGCTGCGGGCGGCCTCGGCCGATCCCGTGCGCCTGCCGTGCGCGGGTGACTGGGTGATCGTGCGCCGGTGGCCCGATG
This sequence comes from Allocatelliglobosispora scoriae, assembly GCF_014204945.1. Lineage (NCBI taxonomy): Bacteria > Bacillati > Actinomycetota > Actinomycetes > Micromonosporales > Micromonosporaceae > Allocatelliglobosispora > Allocatelliglobosispora scoriae. Next base: position 1,611,778 of record NZ_JACHMN010000002.1, on the reverse strand, counting down.
ACCGCACCACGCTGGAGGTCGTGCTGCCCCGGCGCACGGTGATCGTCCGGCGCACCTCGGACAAGGACTCCTCCGGCCAGGTGCTCGCCGCCAACATCGACGTCGCCGCCGTGGTCGAGCCGATGGACTCGGGTCCGGACCTCGGTCGCATCGAGCGCTTCCTCGCCCTGGGCTGGGAGTCCGGCGCGGTGCCGATCGTGGTTCTCACCAAGTCGGACGTCTCCACCGACCCCGAGGCGGTCGCCGAGTCGGTGCGCGCGATCGCACCCGGCGTCGAGGTGGTCATCGTCAGTGCCGACCAGGGGGTCGGCCTCGACAAGCTCCGGCCGCTCATCGCGCACGGCCGCACGCTGGGCCTGCTCGGTCGCTCCGGCGCGGGCAAGTCGACGCTGGTCAACGCCCTGGCGGGCGCCACGGTCATGACCACCCAGGGGGTACGCCGGGTCGACGGCAAAGGCCGACACACGACCACCTATCGGGCGTTGATTCCGATCCCGGGCGGCGGTGCCGTCCTGGACACTCCCGGCGTGCGTGGCGTCGGTCTGCTCGACGGCTCCGACGGCCTCGACAAGGCCTTCGAGGACGTCGTCGACCTCATCGACCTGTGCCGGTTCAGTGATTGTGCTCACGAGGGGGAGCCGGGCTGCGCCGTGCGGGCGGCGCTCGCCGACGGTGACCTGGCACCGCGCCGCTGGGAGAGCTGGCAGCGGCTGCAGAAGGAACTCGCCTTCGAGGCCCGGCGCAAGGACGTGCGGACGCGGGCCGAGGAGAAGGAGCGCTGGAAGCGCCTCACCCAGCACAGCAGGGGCACGAGTCGCCCGTAACACGGCTCGGATACGGTTGGACGTCACCGGGCGACGTCGATGGCAAGGTCACCTCGTTGCTCACGAGAACGCTTTTGTCGTAGCCCCCGGTTAGTGTCGGAACGCTGTTCTCAGCGCTGCATCCGCATGTCCGATCTAGGAGAGTTTCAACGTGGCTGACCGTTTGATCATCAGGGGTGCCCGCGAGCACAACCTGCGGGATGTCAGCCTGGAGCTGCCGCGCGACGCCCTCATCGTCTTCACCGGCCTCTCCGGCTCGGGCAAGTCCAGCCTTGCCTTCGACACGATCTTCGCGGAGGGGCAGCGGCGCTACGTCGAGTCGCTCTCCAGCTATGCCCGGCAGTTCCTCGGGCAGATGGACAAGCCCGACGTCGACTTCATCGAGGGCCTCTCCCCGGCGGTCTCGATCGACCAGAAGTCGACCTCGCGCAACCCGCGCTCGACGGTGGGCACGATCACCGAGGTCTACGACTACCTGCGGCTGCTCTTCGCCCGCGCCGGTGAGCCGCACTGCCCCACCTGCGGCGAGGCGATCACGCGGCAGACGCCGCAGCAGATCGTCGACCGGGTGCTGGAGATGGAGGAGGGGGTCCGGTTCCAGATCCTGGCCCCGGTCATCCGCGGCCGCAAGGGTGAATACGTCGACCTCTTCGCCGAGCTGCAGTCCAAGGGCTACGCACGGGCCCGGGTCGACGGCGTGGTCTACGCGCTGACCGACATCCCCAAGCTGAAGAAGCAGGAGAAGCACACGATCGAGGTGGTCGTCGACCGGCTCGCGGTGAAGGAGTCGGCGAAGCAGCGCCTCACCGACTCGGTCGAGACCGCGCTGGGTCTCGCCGCCGGGATCGTCGTGCTCGACTTCGTCGACCTGCCCGAGGACGACGAGCATCGCGAGCGCAAGTTCTCCGAGCGGCTCGCCTGCCCCAACGACCACCCGCTCGCGATCGAGGATCTCGAACCCCGGGTCTTCTCCTTCAACGCGCCCTACGGCGCCTGCCCCGAGTGCACCGGTCTCGGGACGAAGAAGGAGGTCGACCCGGAGCTGCTCGTGCCCGACCCGGAGAAGACGATCCGCACCGGCGCGATCGCCCCGTGGGCCAGCGGCCACACCTTCGAGTATTTCCAGCAGGTTCTGGAGGCGCTGGCGGGGGAGAACGGCTTCGACCTCGACACCCCGTGGCGGGCGCTGCCGGCCAAGGTGCACAAGATGGTCATGCACGGCGTCGACAAGCAGGTCCACGTCGTCTACCGCAACAAGTACGGTCGCGAGCGCTCCTACTACGCGGGCTACGAGGGCGTCGTGCCGTGGCTGGAGCGGCGCCACTCCGACACCGAGAGCGAGTGGAGCCGCGAGAAGTATGAGGGCTACATGCGGGAGGTGCCCTGCACCACCTGCGGTGGCACCCGGCTCAAGCCCGAGGTCCTCGCGGTCACCCTCGGCGGGAAGAACATCGCCGAGGTCTGCGCCCTCTCGATCGGCGAGGCCGCCGACATGCTGGGCGAGATGGAGCTCAACACCCGGCAGAAGATGATCGCCGAGCGGGTGCTCAAGGAGATCAACGCCCGGCTGCGGTTCCTGCTCGACGTGGGCCTCGACTACCTGTCGCTGGACCGGCCGTCGGGGAGCCTCTCCGGTGGCGAGGCGCAGCGCATCCGGCTCGCCACCCAGATCGGCTCCGGTCTCGTCGGCGTGCTCTACGTCCTCGACGAGCCGTCGATCGGCCTGCACCAGCGCGACAACCACCGCCTGATCGAGACCCTGGTCCGCCTGCGCGGCCTCGGCAACACGCTGATCGTGGTCGAGCACGACGAGGACACGATCCGCACCGCCGACTGGATCGTCGACATCGGTCCCGGCGCGGGCGAGCACGGCGGCAAGATCGTGCACAGCGGCAGTTACGCAGACCTGCTGAAGAACAAGGAGTCGGTGACCGGGGCGTTCCTCTCCGGTCGGCAGTCGATCCCGATCCCGGCGCAGCGGCGACCGCAGGTCAAGGAGCGCAAGATCACGGTCGTCGGCGCCCGCGAGCACAACCTGAAGAACGTGACCGTCGACTTCCCGCTCGGCCAGCTCATCTCGGTCACCGGCGTCTCCGGCTCGGGCAAGTCGACGCTGGTCAACGACATCCTGCACGCGGTGCTCGCCAACCAGATCAACGGCGCCCGGATGGTGCCCGGCCGGCACACCCGGGTCGCGGGCCTGGAGCACGTCGACAAGGTGGTCGGCGTGGATCAGTCCCCGATCGGGCGGACCCCGCGCTCCAACCCGGCGACCTACACCGGTGTCTTCGACAACGTCCGCAAGCTCTTCGCGGAGACGACGGAGGCCAAGGTCCGAGGCTACGGTCCCGGCCGGTTCTCCTTCAACGTCAAGGGCGGACGCTGCGAGAACTGCGGCGGCGACGGCACGATCAAGATCGAGATGAACTTCCTGCCCGACGTCTACGTCCCGTGCGAGGTGTGCAAGGGTGCCCGCTACAACCGCGAGACGCTGGAGGTGCACTACAAGGGCAAGACGATCGCCGAGGTGCTGGAGATGCCGATCGAGGAGGGCGCCACGTTCTTCGAGGCGATCCCGGCGATCCACCGGCACCTCAAGACCCTGGTCGATGTGGGTCTCGGCTATGTGCGGCTCGGCCAGCCCGCGCCGACCCTCTCCGGCGGCGAGGCGCAGCGCGTCAAGCTCGCCGCCGAGCTGCAGAAGCGCTCCACCGGGCGGACGATCTACGTCCTGGACGAGCCGACGACCGGCCTGCACTTCGAGGACATCCGCAAGCTGCTCCTGCTGCTCCAGGGCCTGGTCGACAAGGGCAACACGGTGCTCGTCATCGAGCACAACCTGGATGTCATCAAGAGCTCCGACTGGGTCATCGACATGGGCCCCGAGGGCGGCCACCGGGGCGGCATGGTCGTCGCCGAGGGCACCCCGGAGCAGATCGTCAAGGTCAAGGCGAGCTACACCGGCCAATTCCTCAAGCCGCTGCTCGCCAAGAAGAAGTAGGGCAAACTCACAGCGGGCTGTGACATTCACTGGCTAGCGTGTCCTGGAATGTTCAACTAAACCGTACCGGAGGAGAAGCCAGTGACCGAGCACGTCACCCCTGCCCCTACCGCCAGCCGTCGAGTGATCTTCGGCAGCGTGGGGGCGGTCGGCGCGGCCGCCCTGCTCGCCGCCTGCGGCGATGACGCGACGCCGACGCCGACCAGCAGCAACCCGCCCGCGGGCCAGGCGACGGGCCCGCTCGCCAAGAAGGCCGACATCCCGGTCGGCGGTGGCAAGATCTTCGCTGACGAGGGTGTCGTCATCACCCAGCCGACGGAGGGCACCTTCAAGGGTTTCAGCTCCGTCTGCACGCACCAGTCCTGCCCGGTCGCGAAGATCACCGGCGACTCGATCATGTGCACCTGTCACAACAGCGCCTTCTCGATCGTCGACGGCTCGGTCAAGAGCCCCCCGGCGACTCAGCCGCTCCCTGTGGTCGCCCTGAAGATCGACGGCGACAGCATCTCGGTGGCGTGATCTCACGATCGCGCTGTTTCCCGGAAGCAGGCTCCTCCCGCACCTCGGGTAGGCCTTCCTTCCGGGAAACAGCGCGATCGTGCGCGCGCACCCCGCGCGGGGAGTGCGGCAGCGTGTCGGGGGGTGCGGTTAATGTGGCAGCGTGGCCGACCCGTCCGTTTACCGTCCCGCCTCCGGCACCATCCCGGAGTCTCCCGGTGTCTATCGCTTCCGGGACCCGACCGGGCGGGTGATCTATGTCGGCAAGGCCAAGAGCCTGCGGCAGCGCCTCAACTCCTACTTCGCCGACACC